>NZ_JCAQPC010000014.1:0-19594 GCF_059568005.1 Arthrobacter sp. BGA-UO-ETr-C19 | reverse complement strand
TTCATAAAAAATCGGTATCAACAAACTTGGCACACTATTGAGTTCTCAAACAACAGACACACCCGGCACCACCCAAACCAACGTTCAGGATCGCTCCGGAGCAACTTTTCAAACTTACCCGCTCGCTTCATCCGAGTCAAATCGGCGGTTTCCATCCGGCCCAGCCTGTCGGCTTCCGGATCACCTTGATTGACTCGCTCTGTGGAGCGGCGCGGAAATAAACTCTACCACTACCTTGACGGAATGCCAACTGTGCCAGCGCAACGCCGAGGAGGGCCCGGAATCCCAAGGGATTCCGGGCCCTCCTTCTAGTGCAACAACCGCCCGGGTGAAACAACCGACCGGGTGGCGGCGGCCGGGTCTTAGACCAGCGGTCCGCCAGGACTCACCTCAGCGGCACGCCAAAACTCAGACGATAGGCCGGCCGGGCAAAGCGGATTTCCCCGTCTCACCCTTCGGTTCAGCATCTTTCGGTTCAACAATCCCGGTTTCAACAACCCCGGTCTCAGCAGCCCGGGCCTCACCGGACCGGGTGCCAGCAGCCGTCGGCCCGGCAAAGATGGATTCAGCCTCTGTGGCTTTGGCCCTGGCCGCCGCCGCCGTGGTGATCACGTTGGCATCGGCCGGCCGGAAGTACGCGGCGCCCAGCGGCGGCAGCGTAACCGTGAGGGTTGCCGGCTGGCCGTCGATTCCTTCGTCCTCCGCGGTCAGTGTGCCGCCGTTGAGGACGCCCGATCCGCCGTAGTCCGCGGAGTCGGTGTTCAGCACCTCGGTCCACGCTCCGGTGGACGGCACGCCCAGGGCGTATTCCTTGTGCGGCCCGCCGGAGAAGTTGACGGCGCAGACCAGCGGGTTGCCCTCGGTGTCCCAGCGGACAAAGGTCAGGACGTTGCGGTCGGCGTCGGCTCCGTTAATCCACTGGAATCCGCCGGGTTCGTTGTCCCGGGAGTAGAGGGCCGGCGTCGACCTGTAGAGCTCGTTCAGTTCCTTGAGCAGCAGCTGGACGCCGCGGTGCGCCGGGATGTCTGCGAGCCACCAGTCGAGCCCGTGCTGTTCGGACCACTCGGCTTCCTGGCCGAATTCGGTGCCCATGAAGATCAGCTGCTTGCCCGGGTGCGCCCACTGGTAGCCGAGGAAGGCGCGGAGGTTGGCCAGCTGCTGCCAGCGGTCGCCGGGCATCTTGCGGAGCATCGAGCCCTTGCCGTGGACAACCTCATCGTGGCTGATGGGCAGCAGGAAGTTCTCGGTGAAGGCGTAGACCATGGAGAACGTGACCGTGCCGTGGTGCCATTTGCGGTTGACCGGGTCTTCGGAGGCGTACTTGAGCGAGTCGTGCATCCAGCCCATGTTCCACTTGAGGCCGAAGCCGAGGCCCCCCTGGCTGGTGGGCGCGGTGACGCCTGGGAACGCCGTGGATTCTTCCGCGATCATCACGGCGCCGGGGTGGGTCTTGTACACCGTGGCGTTGGTCTCCTGGAGGAAGGAGATGGCCTCCAGGTTTTCGCGGCCGCCGAAGCGGTTGGGCTGCCACTGGCCGTGCTCCCGCGAGTAGTCCAGGTACAGCATCGACGCGACAGCGTCCACGCGGAGGCCGTCGATGTGGAACTCATCGAGCCAGTACAGCGCGTTGGCCACGAGGAAGTTCCGGACTTCGGTGCGGCCGAAGTCGAAGATGAGGGTACCCCAGTCCGGGTGCTCGCCAAGGTTCGGGTCAGCGTGTTCATACAGCGGCTGGCCGTCAAACTGTGCCAGGGCCCAGTTGTCCTTCGGGAAGTGCGCCGGCACCCAGTCCAGGATTACCCCGATGCCAGCCTGGTGGAGGGAGTCCACCAGGAAGCGGAACTCATCGGGATGCCCGAAGCGGGACGTGGGTGCGTAGTAGGAGGTGACCTGGTAGCCCCAGGAGCCGCCGAAGGGGTGCTCGGCCACGGGCATGAACTCGACGTGGCTGAAGCCGAGCCACTTCACGTATTCGACGAGCTCCTTGGCGAGCTCGCGGTAGCTAAGGCCCAGCCGCCAGGATCCGAGGTGGACCTCGTAGACGCTCATGGGCGAGTTGTGCGGATCCCTGGCTGCACGTTCGTTCATCCAGTCCGCGTCCTGGAACTGGTAGTGGGACTCGACAACCCGCGAAGCGGTGAGCGGGGGCACCTCGGTGCCGAAGGCCAGCGGGTCGGCCTTCTCCACCCAGTAGCCGCCCTTAGTCTTGATCTCGTACTTGTAGCAGGCACCGGCCGGGACACCCGGAATGAACAGTTCCCAGACGCCCGAGGACCCGAGGGACCGCAGCGAGTTTTCCCGCCCGTCCCAGGCGTTGAAATCACCCTTGACCCGGACCGCTTCGGCGTTGGGGGCCCACACGGCAAAGGACACGCCGTCAATGTCGCCCATCGAGGACTTGTAGTGCTGCACGTGGGCGCCCAGCACGGTCCAAAGCTTCTCGTGGCGTCCTTCGCCGATCAGGTGCAGGTCCACTTCACCCACAGTGGGAAGGTAGCGGTACGGATCGTCCACGATCACCGGCTCGGCGCCCTCGTACGTCACCTCAAGGCGATAGTCCGGCACGTGGCCGTGCTGCAAGGGCTCCAGCACCGCCACCCAGACGCCTTCGGCCTCGTGGGTCATGGGCACGGTTCCGGCTTGGGTCACCACGTTGACCACCTCCGCAAGGTGCTTCACGGTGCGGATGGTCACGTGACCGTAGTTGTCCAGATGGGCACCAAGCACCGAGTGCGGGGCGTGGTGTTCACCGGCCGCGACGCGTGAAAGCGTGTGCGCGTCCACGTGCAACGGTGCGTGGGGACTGTCGGTATGTGCAGAGCCTGTCATCTTATTACCTTCCGCTGCTGCTCCGGCCGGTTCGCCGGAGCTTTTAGTGCTGAGGAGCCGCCTTGCCGCATTCACCGGAATGGCAAGCCAGCCCGGTCGGTTGCGCAGCTCGTACACGACTTCGTAGAGCGCCTTGTCCAGCCACAATGCCACAAAGAGCGGCGAATTACGGTCCACCGTTCCGGGGGTTACTTCCGCGTAGCCTGCCAGGAAGGCCTCGGTGCAGTCGTCCACCCAGGATTCCGGGACTCGGACGCCCGGCTGTTCGCGTTCTGCGGCGCCCGCCGCGTAGTCAAAGGAGCGAAGCATGCCCGTCACGTCCCGGAGCGGATCGTCGGGGAAGTTGCGCTCGGAGATTGGCCGGAGCGGCTCCCCCTCGAAGTCGAGGATGGCCCACCGGTCATGGCCGGCCTCGGCCCCGGGAACCTGGAGTATCTGGCCGAGGTGGAGGTCCCCGTGGATGCGCTGGAGGGCGCCGGCCGGGGTGCCTTCGAGCCTGCTGAGCAGGCTTTCCAGCCCTTCTTCGTAAGGTCCGACGGCGGGTCCCGCTTCCGCCCACGTCTGACGCACGCGCTGTGCTACTCCGGGGGCAATATCCCCGCCCGGTACCGCTTCGGCCGAAACACCCAGTGTTTCCGCGAGCCTGCGGTGGACAGTGGCCGTCGCATGGCCAAGGGCATGCGCCTCGGCCGTGAAGTCCACTCCCCTGGCCGCCGCGTCAACTGCGAGCCGCCAAGCATCCCGGCCACCGGCCAGGAATTCGTGGGCCACTGCCAGTTCGCCGCGGGCAGGGCCGCCCGCGGCGGACCCACCCTGGGGACGCAGTCCCTGCGGGTACCACTCACCGGTGACCCAGCCCAGCGTGGCAGGGACCTCCGATGTGCGGGCCGCGGACAGCGCGGCGCCAACCTCCACCTCCGGGTTTCGCCCGGCTGAAAGCACACGGAAGAACTTCACGATTGCCGCGGAGTCGCCGTCGTCCACTATCACCGACGTGTTGGACTGTTCCCCGGACAGGACCCGAACCGTCCCGGAGGCCTGCGGCAGCGGCTGGCCTGCCCCGGAAAGGTGGCCGCTGGCCGTACCGGCGGCTTCCTCCGTTCGGATCAGATCCAGCCATGCGGCAATGAAGGCGGGGTCGTGGACGGCGTCGTAGACCCAGCGGTGCCCCAGTTCGGCGTCGTCGCTTTCACCGATCAGGGCCCGTTCGGCCCCCGGCAGGGGCTGGCTGCGGTAGCTGAGCGGGATCTGGACAACGTCGGTGCGGGAGGCGCCGTCGGCCGTTTTGGACTCGACGGAAGCGAGGAACACCTCCAGGCCGGCCTGGCCGGTGGCGTCATCCAGGACCAGGCCGCCCACCGGCGCCAGGGTGAAGTCCGGAGACTTCACCGGGAACCACCTCTGGGCCGGCAGCCAGTCGCGGAGCAGTTGTTCGAGTGTGGGTGTCAGTGTGGTTTGTGTCATCTCATCCCTCAATCGACAGTATCGGCATCGCCTGGGTAAAGGGTGAAGCTGGGTTGGAAGCCGTAGACCGCAGGCGCAGCCAAAAGAAGTCGTGGCTGCCCAGCGTCAGCGTCAGCTGCCCGTCGTCGCTGACGCCGGGGAACGGCTGGCCTCCGAAGACGTCCCGCAGGCCCCGGCCGGAAAAGTCCGGAAGCCTCAGCGTGGAGGACACCGGATGCTGGGAAAGGTTGAAGACGCACAGGATGGATTCGGCCGGTTCGCCCGCTGCGTTGCCCTCCGGCAGTTCGCGGAGGTAGGCCAGCACCACCTCGTGGTCGGCCTCCACATGCCTGAACGCCCCGAGCCCGAACGCCGGGTGGTTTTTCCGCACGCTGAGAATCTGCCGGGTCCAGCGCAGCAGCGATCCGGAATGTGCGGCCTCGGCCTCCACGTTCGCCATGGCGTAGTTGTAGACCAGCGACTGGATCACGGGGAGGTACAGCTTGCCGGGATCGGCGTTGGAGAACCCGGCGTTGCGGTCGGGGTTCCACTGCATGGGGGTGCGGACGGCGTCACGGTCCTCGAGCCAGATGTTGTCGCCCATCCCGATCTCGTCCCCGTAATACAGGAACGGGCTGCCCGGCAGGGACAGCAGCAGGGCGTTGATGAGCTCGATTTCCGCCCTGGAGTTGTCCAGCAGCGGCGCCAGCCGGCGCCGGATCCCGATGTTGGCCCGCATGCGGGGGTCCGGCGCGTACCAGCCGAGCATGGCGGCCCGCTCATCGGCAGTGACCATTTCCAGCGTCAGCTCGTCGTGGTTGCGAAGGAACGTCCCCCACTGCGCACCTTCCGGGATGTCCGGGGTGTCGTGCATGGTCTCGATGATCGGTGCGGCCTTCTGGTCACGCAGCGCGTAGTAAAGCCGGGGCATGATCGGGAAGTGGAAGGCCATGTGGCATTCCGGTTCCTCCTCCGTGCCGAAGTACTCCACCACCTCGTTGGGGGGCTGGTTGGCCTCGGCGATGATGACCCGGCCGGGATAGCTCTCGTCCACCATCTTCCGCAGCCTGCGGAGGAACTCGTGCGTTGCCGGGAGGTTTTCGCAGTTGGTCCCCTCCTCCTCGTACAGGTACGGGATGGCATCCGCCCTGAACCCGTCGATCCCCTGGTCCAGCCAGAACCGCACGACGTCGAACACGGCGTCGATGACCTTCGGGTTCTCGAAGTTCAGGTCCGGCTGGTGGCTGAAGAACCGGTGCCAGAAGAACTGCCGCCGGATGGGGTCGAAGGTCCAGTTCGATTCCTCCGTGTCCACGAAGATGATGCGCGCGTCCTGGTATTTCTCGTCCGTGTCACTCCACACGTAGAAGTCGCCGAAGGGTCCGTCGGGGTCCTTCCTGGACTCCTGGAACCAGGGGTGCTGGTCTGACGTGTGGTTCAGCGGGAGGTCGATGATGACCCGGACGCCGCGGGCATGTGCCTCGGCCACCAGCCGCTTGAAGTCGCTGATGGTGCCGAACTCGTCCAGGACGGAGTTGTAGTCCGAGATGTCATACCCGCCGTCCCGGAGGGGTGACTGGAAGAACGGCGGCAGCCACAGGCAGTCCACGCCCAGCCACTGCAGGTAGTCCAGCTTGTCGATCAGCCCGTGGAAGTCGCCCGAGCCGTCGCCGTTGGCGTCCGCAAAGCCCCGGACCAGCACTTCATAGAACACCGCTTTCCGGTACCACAGCGGATCATGCTGCAAACCCGGCGCATTAAGCTCGAACGTGCTCTTGGGGGTGAAATGCTGGAAGGGACTCTGCGGACTGAAACTCACTGGCGGCTACCTCCGGATGCTCAGGATATGTACAGGTTCAACATGCGCGTCCAGCCTCACGTAGTTGTACTCCCCCCATTCCCACGACTCACCGGAGATCAGGTCATCGACCCAGAAGCCGCCGTTGGGGGTGAGATCGGCCGGGTCGAGCCCCAGCGCGGACAGGTCCAGCGACACCATGCCTTCCCTCGCACTGTGCGGGTCCACGTTGGCCACCACGATGATGGTGTCCCTTGTGCCGTCAGGGAGGGTCTTGTGCTTGGAGTAAACCACCGTGGCGTCGTCCGTGCACTGGTGCAGGGTGAGGTTCTGCAGGTCCCCCAGCGCCGGGTGGGCCTTGCGGATTTCATTGAGCCGGGTCAGGTACGGAGCCAGGGTCCGGCCGGAGGCGGAGGCAGCGTCCCAGTCCCGGGCCTTGTACTCGAACTTCTCGTTGTCGATGTACTCCTCGGCGCCGGGCCGGGCCACGTGCTCGTACAGTTCGTAGCCGGCGTATACGCCCCACAGCGGGCTCGCGGTTGCGGCCAGGGCCGCCCGGATCTTGAACGCGGCCGGCCCGCCGTACTGCAGGTACTCGGTGAGGATGTCCGGCGTGTTGACGAAGAAGTTGGGCCGGAAGAAGGCAGCCGACTCGTGGCTGACGTGGTGGAAGTACTCCTCCAGCTCCTTCTTGGTGTTGCGCCACGTGAAGTAGGTGTAGGACTGCTGGAAGCCGGCCCTGCCCAGCGCGTGCATCATGGCGGGGCGGGTGAAGGCCTCGGCCAGGAAGACGACGTCGGGGTCCTCCTTGTTCACCTTGGCGATGAGCCACTCCCAGAACCACACCGGCTTGGTGTGCGGGTTGTCCACCCGGAAGATCTTCACGCCGTGGCTGACCCACAGCTGGACGATCCGCAGGATTTCCTTGGACAGGCCCTCGGGGTCGTTGTCGAAGTTGAGCGGGTAGATGTCCTGGTACTTCTTCGGCGGGTTCTCGGCGTACGCGATGCTGCCGTCCACGCGGGTGGTGAACCATTCCGGGTGCTCGGTGACCCAGGGGTGGTCCGGAGCGGCCTGGAGTGCCAGGTCGAGGGCCACTTCGAGGTTGAGTTCGTTCGCCCGCGCGACGAAGGCGTCGAAGTCCTCGAAGGTTCCGAGGTCGGGGTGGATGGCGTCGTGCCCGCCTTCCTTGGCGCCGATGGCCCACGGCGAACCGGGATCGTTCGGGCCGGCGATCAGCGTGTTGTTGGGGCCCTTGCGGTGCTGGATACCGATCGGGTGGATCGGCGGCATGTAGATGACGTCAAAGCCCATGCCGGCCACGGCGTCCAGCCGGTTGGCGGCGGTCCGGAAATTGCCGGACGTCCAGGCACCCGTGCCGGGGTCGCGCACCGCGCCCTCGGAGCGCGGGAAAAACTCGTACCAGGAGCCGCGGCCAGCGCGGTCCCGCTCAACCAGCAGGGGGAACGGTTCGGAGACGGTGACGAGCTCACGGATCGGCTCGCGCTCAACCACGCCGGCGACGTCCGGGCTGAATCCGGCGGCCAGCCGGTCCTCGGGCGACAGGGAGGTGTCCGCGAGGATGGTGGCTGCGGAGCGCAGCGTCTGGCGGTCCGCATCGTTCCGGGCGGGTTCCTCTGCGGCCTGGGACAGCAGGGCGGCTCCCTCCGCAAGCATCAGCTCGACGTCGATGCCCGCGTCCACCTTGACCTCGGCGTTGTGGTGCCAGGTGCCGTAGCGGTCGTGCCACGCCTCGATGACGAAGGACCAGTTTCCTGTGGATTCAGGGGTGAGCAGGCCTTCCCAGAGGTCGGTTCCCTTGCCGCGGTCGCCGGACGGCGGCTGGAGCCGGGCCCGCTGGCGTTCGTTGCCCTTCGGGTCAAGGAGGACCGCACTGACGCCCAACTGGTCGTGGCCCTCCCGGAAGGACCTGGCGCTGACCACGATTCCTTCGCCGGGCAGCGCCTTGGCCGGGAACTTCCCCCCTTCGACAACAGGCTGAACGTCCGTGATAGGGAAACGGCCAAACCGAAGGCCTTCCGTGATCGAAACTTTCGGCGTTTGCTTTGCTGGGGCACTGGTTCGCGTGTTTGTCGTCACAGGCTCGACGTTAGCGAGAAATGGGGCGGATTGCTAAGCCTGCGAACTTAATTAATGAAGCGATTCGTCATTTACCGGAAAGTAATCAAAAGCGGTTCCTGCCGTTCACCTAGTCGGTTAGTGTGGCGCAGGTGAAGGCAATCCGCAGATTTACAGTCCGTACCGTTCTTCCCGAGCCGATCCGGCCGCTGGCCCGGCTGGCGACAAACCTCCGCTGGTCCTGGCACCGGCCCACCCGGGAACTGTTCGAAAGCCTGAACCCGCGCGTCTGGGCCCAATGCGGCAATGACCCGGTCAGCTTCCTGGGCCTGGTGGGCCGCGAAGACATGCACCGGCTCGCGACCGACCAGGACGTGGTTGCCAGGGTGCAGGCTGCAGCGGCGGACCTGGACCGGTACCTCACCGAACCCCGCTGGTACCAGGGGCTGGGCAGCGACGCCCCCGCCTCCATTGCCTACTTCTCCCCCGAATTCGGCATCACCGAAGTCCTGCCGCAGTATTCGGGCGGCCTCGGCATCCTCGCCGGCGACCACCTGAAGGCCGCCTCCGACCTCGGCGTGCCGCTGATCGGCGTTGGCCTGCTCTACCAGGCCGGCTACTTCAAGCAGTCCCTCTCCCGGGACGCCTGGCAGCAGGAGACCTACCCGGTCATCGATCCCGACGGCCTGCCCCTCACGCTGCTGCGGGAACCGGCCGCGGACGGCAACGGTAAGCCACTGGAAATATCCCTGCCGCTGCCCAACGGGCGGCACCTTGCGGCACACATCTGGCGTGCCGACGTCGGACGTGTCCCCCTCCTGCTGCTGGACTCCAACGTCCCCGGAAACGACGACGCCGCCCGGAGCATCACGGACCGCCTGTACGGCGGCGGCGGGGACCACCGGCTGCAGCAGGAACTGCTGCTGGGCATGGGCGGGGTCAAGGCGCTGCGCGCCTACCAGAAGCTCACCGGTACGCCCGCACCCGAGGTGTTCCACACGAATGAGGGCCACGCCGGCTTCCTCGGCGTCGAACGGATCCAGGAGCTGATGGCAGGCGAGCATGCTCTCACCTTCGACGAGGCCCTCGCAGCCGGACGCTCGTCCACCGTGTTTACCACCCACACGCCTGTTCCGGCCGGCATCGACCGTTTCGAAGCAGCGCAGATCCAGCATTTCTTCGAAGCCGGGCTGGCGCCGGACGTTCCCACCTCGCGCATCCTTGACCTGGGCCGGGAGAACTTCCACGAGGGCAATCCCTTCGTTTTCAACATGGCCGTGATGGGCCTGCGCCTCGCACAGCGGGCCAACGGTGTTGCCAAGCTCCACGGCGAAGTCTCGCGGGGCATGTTCTCGGCGCTGTGGCCGGGGTTCGACCACTCAGAGGTGCCCATCACCTCCGTGACCAATGGCGTGCACGTCCCCACCTGGGTGGACCCCCGCATCTCGAAGCTCGCCCGGGAGCGGTTCGGGGCCGAAGCCGAGGTGCTGGGCCGCTGGGACCTCGCCTACAACGTCTCCGACGCCGAGGTCTGGGCGCTCCGGCGCGAGATGCGCGTTTCGCTCGTTGAGGACGTGCGGCGCCGGTTGCGGGCCGCGTGGAAGAAGCGCGGTGCTGCAGATGCCGAGCTGGCCTGGACCGATTCCGTGCTGGACCCGGACGTCCTGACCATCGGCTTCGCCAGGCGCGTGCCCACCTACAAGCGGCTGACCCTCATGCTGCGGGACCCGGAGCGCCTGAAGGCCCTGCTGCTGCACAAGGAACACCCCATCCAGCTGGTCATTGCGGGCAAGTCCCACCCGGCGGACGACGCCGGCAAGAAGATGATCCAGGACCTGGTCCGCTTCACCGACGATCCCGCGGTCCGGCACCGCATCGTGTTCCTGCCGAACTACGACATCGCCATGGCCCGCACGCTGTTCCCCGGCTGCGACGTCTGGCTGAACAACCCGCTGCGGCCGCTCGAGGCCTGCGGCACCTCAGGCATGAAGGCCGCGATCAACGGTTCCCTGAACCTCTCCGTCCTGGATGGCTGGTGGGATGAGATGTACGACGGCGAAAACGGCTGGGCGATCCCCACCGCCAACAACGGCGCGTCCGCCGACGAGCGGGACGACATCGAGGCCGCGGCGCTGTATGAACTGCTCGAGACCCAGGTGGCGCCCCGCTTCTACGGCAACACCGTCTCCGAAGCGGCCGGTGCCGCCGGGCCGTCCGAGTCCGGCCACGAGAAGATCCCCACGCACTGGGTCTCCATGATCAAGCACACGCTGGCGCATCTCGGCCCGGCGGTCTCGGCCGAGCGGATGCTGCAGGACTACGTCAACGTCCTGTACCGGCCCGCCGCGGTTTCGGGACGCGAGGCGGTCGCAGGTTCCTATGCCCAGGCCAAGGCACTGGCGGCGTGGGTCGCCAAGGTCCGCGCGGCCTGGCCGCAGCTGCACGTGGAGCACGTGGACTCGCTGGGCGTCTCCGAGGACCCGCAGATCGGCGACACCCTCCAGGTCCACGCCTACGTGGGACTGCACAACCTGTCTCCGCAGGACGTGGCAGTGGAGGTGGCGTACGGGCAGGCAGCCGAGAGCGACGAACTGGCCAACGTGACGATGGTGGAACTGGAGGCCAAGGAGGAGCTCGGCAACGGCCGCTACCTCTTCGCCGGGTCCATCGTGATCGACCGCTCCGGGTCCTTCGGCTACACCGTGAGGGTGCTCCCCAAGCACGAGGCCCTCGCATCCAAGGCCGAGCTGGGACTGATCGTCAACGCGTAGTCCCCACCGTCTCCCTAGCGGCGCAAGCTCGGCCGGCTAGAGCAGCACTGCGATGACTGCGAGGTCCTTGCCGGCGTAGGCCTCGGCGTCCTGGAGGATCTCGCAGATGATGCCGAAGGAGCGGTCGCCGCGGAAGGCTGCGGGAACCTCCCAGATCACGGTCAGGGGCTCCGCGCCGTCGTCGGAAATGGCGTCCGCGAAGTCGTGCAGTGAGTCGTTGAGCGCGTCCAGGTTCACGCCGAAGTGCTCGGGAAAGTCCAGTGCCTCGCCGAAAGCTGCGAGCACAGCCTTCCTGGAGTCGGCGGCCGGCACCAGCAGGCAGCGGCGGCCGGCGTCCGCAACCTGGTCGCGGAGTTCCTCGAGGGTCCAGGTGTCGCCGGAGTAGAACTTCATGGTGCTATTTGCCTTCTGCTATGAAGTTGAACGATTCGTAGTGGTCCGGTGTGTAGTACTTGTCGCCGGCCTGTCCTGCCACGATCCTGCGGGCTCCGCGGTCCGACTCGCCCGGGGTGGGAACCGTGTACTCCTTGTAGTACCCGCTGGCCTTGCGGGGCAGGATGCGTTCGAAGTTACCGAATGTCACGCCGTCACGGGAGTACGGGTAAGGGCCGCCCTGCCGGATCAGCGCAAGGGTCCGCCGGCCTTCGGCCGGCAGCCGGGACTCCCGGATGGCGGGGAGGCCGGACATGTTCGGCACTCCGGTGGCCTTGCCGTCCGACGACGACGGCGCGGCGGCGGGTGCCGACGTCGTAAAGGGGGGTGCCGACGTCGTCGTTCCCTGCGGCCCCAAGGCGGGCGGTGTGCCGCCCGGTGAGATGAAAAGGTTGAAGACCGCAAGGGCAGCCACGGCAAGCCCCAGCAGCAGCGTTCCGACAGTCCAACGCCTGCGCATGCCTGATTCCCCGTCGTCTATGTGCGGTAGATGTTGATGGTGTAGGCCTGCACGTCGTCAGGCTCGCCGGACGCGACGAGGGTGCCCTGGCGCCGGTCGTGCAGCTCGGACGTGGTGAGGCGCAGATCGAACAGCCGCTTGCCGGTGCCGTCGTCGTTGGTGACCTGCGGAAGGGTGACCTCAATGTCCTCGGGGCCGCCATTGACCACGATGAGCCCGGCCACGTGCCCGTCGTCGGAGCCGAGAAGCAGCTGAACCACCCGGTTCCCGTTATCGTTCCACCGGTCCATGGACATGGGCTGCCCGCTCCGGTCGTACCAGTACAGATAGGAGCGGGCGTCGCGGACGGGGTAGTCGTGCGGCTGCACAGCCAGGAATTCCCGCCGGATCCGGATGACACGCTTAGTGCTGCGGAGCATGGCGTGGGATTCCGGAGTGCTGGTCCAGTCGATCCACGTGAGCGGGTTGTCCTGGCAGTATGCGTTGTTGTTGCCCTGCTGGGTGCGGCCGAGCTCGTCGCCCGCCGTGATCATGGGGACGCCGAGGGAAATCATGAGCGAGGCCATGAGGTTGCGCTTGCTCTGCGCGCGGCGCGTCAGAATGCCCTCGTCCTCGGTGCGCCCTTCGAAGCCGTGGTTGTAGCTGCGGTTGTCGCCGTGCCCGTCCCGGTTCTGTTCCCCGTTCGCCTCATTGTGTTTGCGGTCGTAGGACACGAGGTCCGTCATCGTGAAGCCGTCGTGGGCGGTGATGAAGTTCAGCGAGGCCAGCCTGGAGCGGCCCGACGGTTCGAACAGGCTTGCCGAACCGGACAGGGCGTCGGCCAGCCGGGCCACCGACCCGCCATGGCCGCCGTTGTCGATAGCGGCACGGTCGGCCAGCCAGAAGGAGCGAACGGCGTCGCGGTAGTGATCGTTCCAATCGACCCAGCCGCCGGGAAAACGACCTGTCTGCCAGCCGCCGTAGCCCACGTCCCACGGTTCAGCGATCAGCTTGACGCGGGACAGCGAGGGATCGGCGGCGACCGCCACAAGGAAGGGGTGGTGGGGATCGAAATCGTTGGCTGCGTTCCGGCAGAGCGTGACGGCCAGGTCGAAGCGGAAGCCATCGATATGGAACTCGTCCACCCAGTACCGCAGCGAGTCCAGCACCATCTGGACGACGCGGGGCTCGCCGAAGTTAAGCGTGTTGCCGCAGCCCGTAGTGTCGACGTATTTTCCGTGGCCGTCGGTGCGGTAGTACTTCTGCTCGCCCAGCCCCCGAAAGCTTAGGGTGGTCCCGTCCGGCCCGCCTTCGGCCGTGTGGTTGTAGACGACGTCGAGGATGACTTCGATGCCGGCTGCATGCAGCAGCTTGACCATTCCCTTGAGTTCATCCTGGACAGCCTGCGGTCCGGCTTCCTGGGCGGACTTGGTGGCGTACCCGGGGTGCGGGGCGAAGAACGCCGCCGTGTTGTAGCCCCAATAGTTGGTGAGGCCGAGGTTCTGGAGGTGGGGCTCGTCCAGATGGAAATGCACCGGGAGCAACTGCAGGGCGGTGATGCCAAGACCTGTGAGGTGTTCGATCATCGCTGGGTGGGCCATGCCGGCGTACGTGCCGCGCAGCGCCTCGGGGATGTCCGGATGAAGCATGCTCTGTCCGCGGACGTGTGCCTCATAGACGATGGTGTTACGCCATGGAGTATTTGGCTTCTCGTCCGCGGCCCAGTCGAAGTCGGACGACATCCTGACGCTGGTCAGGAATCCGTGGCGTTCGTCGACGGCCCGGCCGTAAGGGTCCAGCAATAGCGGTTGCCCGCTGCCGCCGTCGTCGTCAAAATCAACCGTGGGAACCGCGAGCGGCAGTACCTCGTCGCCCTTGGTGGCGGCTTCGCCGCTGGGAGCAGCGAGGAAGCCGTACCGGGATCCCACTGGAAAACCGTCCACCACCCCCTGGTGGACACCGTTTTTGAGGCTGGACAGGGTCTGCAGCCGCCAGCTTTGGCCGGGCGCCTGATAGGCCACCTCGAGCATCGCGATGCCGGGAGCATACACGGCGACGTTTGCGCGGCTGCCGGATGTGCCCCCCGGACCTTGGCGCGCGTCGCTGACCCCGAGGGGAAAGGCCTGGGAGTCATCCACCGTCAAGGCTGTATCTAAAAGGGGCATTACCATCAATTAAAGCTTAGCTGTCACAGCCAAATGGCCGATCTTCTGCCGCATGTTACGCGTACGGCACTGTGGCGGCGCTGCTGAACGCTGTCAAGAAGCACCGACTGGAGGTTTTCGTGAAGATTGCATTGGCCCAGATCATCACCGGAAGGGATGTGGCCGGGAACCTCACCGTGGTCGAAGAATATGCCCGCCGCGCCAAGGACGGCGGCGCAGAGATCGTGGTTTTCCCCGAGGCCACCATGCGCGCTTTCGGCAATTCGCTGCTGGATATCGCCGAGCCTTTGGACGGCCCTTGGGCCAGCCGCGTCCGCTCGATTGCCGGCGAGTTGGGGATCGTGATTGTTGCCGGAATGTTCACGCCGGGTTCACCGCTCTCCGATGGGCAGACGAAAGTCCGCAACACGCTGCTGGTGACCGGGCCGGGCGTGGACGCCAGCTACGACAAGGTGCACCTGTTCGACGCCTTCGGATTCCTGGAGTCCGACACCGTGGACGCCGGGACAGGACCGGTAACGTTCGACGTCGGCGGCCTCACCTTTGGCCTGGCCACCTGCTACGACATCCGGTTCCCGGCGCTGTTCACTGCCAACGCCGAGCGCGGAGCGGTCGCCAACATCGTCTGCGCCTCCTGGGGTTCCGGCCCCGGCAAAGTGGACCAGTGGCAGCTCCTGGCCCGCGCCCGTGCCGTGGACACCACCACCTACGTCATCGCCTGCGGCCAGGGCGACCCGGCCACCCAGGGCATCGAACCCCGCGGCGCAGCGCCCACGGGCGTCGGACACAGCGCGGTCGTCTCGCCTTTCGGCGAGGTGCTCCAGGAGCTCGACGGCGCCCCCGGCCTCCTGTTCGCCGACCTGGACCCCGATCTGGTCAAGGAAGCCCGCACGAAGCTCCCCGTCCTGGTTAACCGCCGGGAATTCTAGGCGGCGAAAACGCTTCCTCACCTCTCGTCGCCTAATCCGGAACGCTCCTGCAGATCCTGCACGAAAACCGCCAACGCTTCCGCACGTAGGTGCGGAAGCGTTGGCGGTATCCCTGCGATACGTGAGGAAGGGTTTGCCGTTTCCCTACGAAAGGTGAGGAAGGGTTTGCCGTTTCCCCGCGAAAGGTGAGGAAGGGTTTCGGGGTCCCGGCAGGGTGGGCTTACTTGGCGGAGCGCTGGCGGGAGACCTCGTAGAGCGAGATGCCGACGGCCATGGAAGCGTTCAGGGATTCCATGGCGGAGTCGATCGGGATGGAGACGATCTGGTCGCAGTTCTCCCGGACGAGGCGGCTGAGGCCCTTGCCTTCGGAACCGACCACGATGCAAACGGGTTCGGTGGCGACGGTGAGGTCCGGCAGCGAGACGTCGCCGTCGCCGTCGAGCCCCAGCACGAAAACGCCCATGTCCTTGAACTGCTTGATGGCGTTGTTCAGGTTGGAGGCGCGGGCCACTGGAACGCGGACGGCCGCGCCGGCGCTGGTCTTCCACGCGGCGGCCGTGACGCCAACGGAGCGGCGTTCGGGGACGATGACGCCGTGCCCGCTGAATGCCGAGACTGAGCGGATGATCGCGCCGAGGTTGCGGGGGTCGGTGATGCCGTCGAGGGCAACGAAGAGCGGCGCATTCGCGATGTGCCCCTTCTTCCAGCCTTCAACCGTCTCTTCGGCCAGGTCGTAGGCGTCCTGGTACTCGTACGGCGGGATCTGCAGCACGAGCCCCTGGTGCACGGCGTCGTCGGTCATCCGGTCCAGCTCGGGCTTGCCGGTTTCCAGCAGCGGGATGCCCCGTTCGGCGGCGATCTTCAGCGATTCCTTGACGCGGTCGTCCATCTCGATGCGGATGGCTACGTGCAGCGCCTTGGCCGGAATGCCGGCGCGGAGCGCTTCAACGACGGAGTTGCGGCCGGTGACCACTTCTTCGGTGGCGCGCCCCTTCGGGCCCGACCGGGCACCGGCACTGCGGGTGGCGCCAGCACCACCGGGTCGCTTGGCGGCGGAGCGCTCCGCGAGCTGCTTGTTCTTGTGCGCCTTGTGGTACGGGCGGTCCTCGGCCTTGGGGGTTGGCCCCTTGCCTTCGAGAGCCTTGCGGCCGTGGCCACCGGTTCCGGTGGTTGGCCCCTTCTTGAGCTTGCGGACTGCGCCCGGGCGACCTTTGTTGGCCATGAATTCCACCCTTGGTTGTATTGAGTAAGTCTGGACTCCAGTCTACTGACTGGCCTCAAATCGTTGACCGGGCGGATGCTGGGCTGCCGAGCTAGCTGCGCTGCAGGCTCCACGTGGCGCCGTCGGCGTTGTCCTCCACCAGGATGCCGGCCGCCGCGAGGGTATCCCGGATGGCGTCCGAGGCAGCCCAGTCTTTCCTTGAGCGGGCTTCGGCGCGGGCAGCGAGCTGCGCTTCAATCAGCGTGCCGAGGGCATCGGTGGCCTGGTCGTCCACGGCGGGCTGCGCGGCCGCGCTGATGCCCAGGACCCTGAGCATGTCGGTGACGCTGTCCAGCGCCTGCCGCGTAGCTCCGAGGTCACCCTCGGTGAGCGCTGAATTTCCGGCGCGGACAGTGTCGTGCAGCACCGCGAGGGCCTGCGGCACATTGAGGTCATCATCCATCGCAGCGGCGAACGCCTCCGGAACGGTGCCGTGGCTGCCAAGCAGCAGGGCACCGTCGGAGGACAGCGCCCGCACAGCGCGGGCCACGAAGCCGTCGATGCGTTCGACGGCGGCAGCGGCCTCCTGCAGCGACGTTGGCTGGTAGTCCAGCACCGAGCGGTACTGTGCCTGGCCCAGGTAGTACCGGACGACCCGCGGTGGCGCGAGCTCCAGCATCTCCGCCGGGCTGACCGTGTTGCCGACGGACTTCGACATTTTTTCGCCCTGGTACGTGACCATGCCGTTGTGCATCCAGAAGTTTGCGAAGCCGTGGCCCGCCGCCTGGGACTGGGCCATCTCGTTTTCGTGGTGCGGGAAGCGCAGGTCGAGGCCGCCGCCGTGGATGTCGAATTCGGTGCCGAGGTATTTAGTGACCATCGCCGAGCATTCGAGGTGCCAGCCCGGGCGGCCGGCGCCCCACGGCGAAACCCAGCTCGCCGTCGTCGGCTCCCCTTCTTTATGGCCCTTCCAGAGGGCAAAGTCACGAGGGTCCTTTTTGCCGCGCGGGTCGGCGTCGGCGGCACCCTGCATGTCATCGATCTTCTGGCGCGTCAGTGCGCCGTATTTGTTCCAGGAGCGCACGTCGAAGTAGACGTCCCCCGAGCCATCGGGGGCAGGGTACGCGTGGCCGCGGTCGATCAGCAGCTGGATGAGCGCGTGCATCTCCGGGATGTGGCCCGTGGCCCGCGGCTCGTAGGTGGGCCGGGACACGCCAAGGGTGTCGTAGGCCTTGAGGAACTCCTGCTCATACCGGTAGGCCAGCGCCCACCATTCCTCCTCCGGCACGGAGCCGGGCTCCTGCTCGAAATCCGGGTGGAAGGAGGCCTCTGACTTGGCGAGGATCTTGTCATCGATGTCCGTGACGTTGCGGACCACCGTGACGCGGAAGCCGCGGTACTCAAGCCAGCGGGTGAGCTGGTCGAAGGCGATGGCCGAGCGGATGTGCCCCACGTGCGGCATGCCCTGCACCGTGGCACCGCAGTAATACAGGCTTACCTTGCCCGGTACCAGGGGAACGAAGTCACGGACTTCGGCGGATGCAGTGTCGTAAAAGCGCAGGGTCACCGCTCCAGATTAGCCGATGCCAATGTCCCCGCTTACTTGCAGACCTCGCCGATCCTGTTGTTCTGCTTGGCGAGTTCCGTCGTCTGCTCTGCACTCTTGTTTCCCAGCGACGTGCCGGCCACCTGCTTCATGATGTCGGCCATCTTCTGGATGGGGTCGGCGACGTCCTGGGCCACCTTGTCGGCGACCTCCTGGTAGTGCTTGGCGATCTGGTCGGCCTGCTGCTGCTGGTTGCCCGTGGGCTTGAACGTGTCGCCCTGCAGGAACTTGCAGCTCTCCTCGACGCTCATGCGGGGGCTGCCGGCACAGCCGGCCAGAAGCATCCCTGCGATCACGACGGCGGGAAGCAACTTTTTCACGGCGGGTCTCCTGGGATTGCGGTACTTGGGCTTATTCCAGCCTAGGCGATTCGGCTGTGGGAGCGGGCAGCCCCCGGCGGCCGGTTCCGTCGGGGCGGCTACGCCGCCGGGTAAACCAGGGCCGTAGCCACAGCGGAAATGCCTTCGCCGCGGCCGGTGAAGCCCAGGCCGTCGCTGGTGGTGGCGGTGACGCTGACCGGGGCGCCTGCGGCCTCGGTGAGGACCCGCTGGGACTCTTCCCTGCGGGGGCAGAACTTGGGACGGTTGCCCACGAACTGCACGGCGATGTTGCCTATTTCGAAGCCCGCTGCCCTGACGATCCGGGCAGCTTCGGCCAGCAGAGTGACTCCGGAGGCGCCGGCGAATTCGGGACGGTCCGTGCCGAAGTGGGTGCCCAGGTCGCCGATCCCGCAGGCGGAGAACAATGCGTCCGCCGCCGCGTGTGCCACGGGATCGCCGTCGGAATGGCCGGCGAGGCCCCGCTCCCCCTCCCAGAAAAGCCCGCCCAGCCAAAGGGGCTGCGGATCGCTGTCCGGGGCAAAGGCGTGCACGTCGATGCCGATGCCTGTCCGTGGCAGGAGCATTGGGGTCCGCGAAGCGTTGTCTGTCATGGCACCTTCCGTCATGTGGTTGATCAGCCCTCCACCCAGCGGGCGCCGAGGGGTCCTTCCAGCAGGCCTTCGGCGATGATGAGGTCCAGCGGCGTGGTGATTTTCAGGGACTGGCTGGCCCCGCGGACCGCATGCACCGGCACGCCGAGAAGCTCCACCAGCATGGCGTCGTCGGTAACCGCGGCTGCCTGGCGCTCATCGAAGCCTGAGGCTGCCTCGTGCGCCTGCCGCAGAACGGAGAGCTTGAAGCCCTGCGGGGTCTGGACCGCCCGGAGCTGCTCCCGCGGGGCGGTTCCCGTGACCAGTTCAGGTGCGATGTCCGTGGCCGGCCCTTCGGTGGCGGCGACCGTTTTGACCGTGTCCACCACCGGAATTACCGGAATCACTGCATCGGCGCCGGCAGCCAGCGCTTGGGCCACGCGGTGGAAGACCGGCTCCGGCGTCAGGGCACGGGCTGCGTCATGGACCAGGACCGCTTCGGTGCCCTCCTCCACGGCGGCCAGAGCGGAACGGACTGAATCCGCCCTGGAGGCCCCGCCGTCGACCATGGTCAGGAGCGGGCCTCCGTCCACCAGCTCCACGCGGAAGTCCTCGCAGAGCCGGCGAAGCTCCTCTTCCCCTGCCGGAAGCGCGATGCACACCTGGCTGGCAATGCCTGCCGCGACGATCCCGCGAAGGGCATGCATGAGGATGGGTTCACCGCCCAGCGGCACGGCGGCCTTCGGCATGCCATACCCCAGACGCTGCCCGGAACCGGCGGCGACGAGGATCACGGCGGTCACAGGGCGCTTGGGTGCAGTGTTCATGCGCTCTAGCCTACGTCCCTGCCCACTTCCCCTCCATCTCCCAACTAATACGAAAGTAGGAGGGGGTTAGGCTGCGGTGACGGGGGTGATGGTGACTTCGTAGCCGAGGCTGTTGAGTTGTTTGATGGCGTTGTTCTTTGCTCTGGAGGGGCTGATCCGGGTGAA
>NZ_JCAQPC010000013.1:0-62135 GCF_059568005.1 Arthrobacter sp. BGA-UO-ETr-C19 | reverse complement strand
CCAGGTGCATGTTGGACGAGA
Source organism: Arthrobacter sp. BGA-UO-ETr-C19 (assembly GCF_059568005.1). NCBI lineage: Bacteria > Bacillati > Actinomycetota > Actinomycetes > Micrococcales > Micrococcaceae > Arthrobacter > Arthrobacter sp. BGA-UO-ETr-C19. The sequence goes on along the minus strand of NZ_JCAQPC010000013.1, from coordinate 62,114 downwards.
GCGGCTGGCCGGTGATGGGAAAGTTTTCCACGGCGCGCAGCGTGTGGACGCCCCAGTACGCGCCGGCGGGGATATCGCGGTCGCCGAGCAGATCATGCTCGGAGCGAACGTCAGGCAGGGGCTGGGCGTCCGGCAGGGTTTGGGTTTCGGTCATGTGGTGCGGTCCTTAAAGAACGTCGTCGGTCGGGGACAGGGAAGAAAAGTCTGCGGCCTGGAGCAGGCCCACTTGGCGGCCTCCGCCGAGGACCGCGCCGGTGGCGATGCCCGCAAGGGCGGAGGTGTCGACGTCCAGCGCTTCCAGCGCGCGGACGGTGACGGGCATTCTGGCCCGGTCACCGCCGTCGGAAATCTTGACGGCGACGGCGCGTCCGTCCGGCAGCCCCACCAGCTGGATGCCTTCGAAGCCGTCCTTCGCCAGGGCGCCGGGCAGGAGGCGCATGAGCTCCGTGACGTCGCGGCCCTCGCCCGCCACCATTTCCGGGTGGCGGCGCATGGAATGTGCGACGGCGGCTTCCGGGCTTTCGGGGGCGGACGCACCATCAGCCAGTTCGGCCGAGGCGAGGCGGCCGAAGGCGCGGGCCATGCCGGCGAGGGTGAGGGCGAACAGCGGGGTTCCGCAGCCATCGGTGCTGACGCCGGCGGGTTCCTCGCCGGTCAGGTCGGTCACGGTTTCGGCGACGAGCTTTTGCAGCGGATGGGAGGGGTCGAGGTAGCCCTGTACCGGCCAGCCGTTGATGACGCAGGTGGCGGCCATGGCGGCGTGCTTGCCGGAGCAGTTCTGGGCCAGCTGGGTAGGCCGGCCGCCGTCGCGCAGCCACGCCTCGCGCTCGAGGACGCCGTAGGGGAGGTCGGAGCTGTTTTCGAGGGCCGCGGGCGTGAGGCCGTGCAGTTCCAGGATGCGGCTGGCGCCGTCGAGGTGCCGGGTTGCGCCGGAGTGGCTCGCGGCGGTGAGGGCCAGCAGATCGGCCGGCAGGTCCAGCCCGGCCCGGACCATGGCCACGGACTGCAGCGGCTTGAGGGAGGACCGGGGGTAGAACGCGGCGTGGGGTTCGCCGGCGGAAAGCAGGGCGCCGCCGCCGGGGGCAGTGGCAATCAGGGAGCCGTAGTGGACACTTTCCACCAGCCCGTCACGGGTCTGGACCGCGAGGGGCTCATGCCGCGGCAGGATCGCTGCGGCGGCGGGCGGCGCGGAATGGGAATGGCTTGCCGGCATGGCGGGGGAAGGCATGGCGTCCTTTGGGTTTCGTGTTGACTTGAGCTGGGTGTGGCGTGCAGGAGTCGGGTGGGGCCGGTTGGTTCGGAGTGCCGGGAAGGCCGGGCCGCTACTGGTTGAGGATGGAGTCGAGGGCTTCGCCGACGGCGCGCAGGTGCCCGGCCATGGCGCTGCTGGCGTCTGCTGCGGAACCGGCTTCGATGGCGTCCAGGATGAGGCGGTGCTCGACGTCGGAGGCGTGCTGGCGGTCGGCCACCATGTTGAGTGTCTCGGACTGGTGGGCGAGGGCGTCGCGGATGTCAGCCACCACGCTTTCGAACACCTTGTTGCCGCTGGCCCGGGCGATGGCTGCGTGGAAGCTGGAGTCGAGGGCGACCCAGGCTTCAGGGTCCGTTTCCGCGGCCATGGATGCCATGATGGCGCGGAGGATCTCCAGGTCCTCGGTGGTGCGGCGCTCGGCGGCCAGGCCGGCGGCGGGGACTTCGATGTGCGGGCGGGCCTCGGTGAGGTCCCGGGCGGAGAACTGGCCCAGGACGAGGTCGTTGGCAACATGGTCGGCGACGACGAACGTGCCGCGGCCAGTCCTGGTTACGGTCAGGCCAAGTGCGGTGCAGGAGCGCAAGGCCTCGCGGATCACGGAGCGGCTCACACCATACTGTGAAGCCAGGGCGGCTTCTGAGCTGAGCTTGGCGCCGACGGCCAGTGCTCCGCTTTGGATGTCGCCGCGGATAGCGTTGAAGACAGCTTCGGCCGCACTGAGGCGCGCCAGCGGGAAGGTGCTCGTTCCGCTTTGCTGGCCGACTTGCTGACCGGTTTGCTGTCCGGCTGTCCGGCTGTCTGACAGGTTCACGATTAAAAATATGGCACGGGTCACAGGTGGGTGTCAACCGGGCGTGCCTTCCGTGCGGAGCTGGTTCGCCGTACCACCGCATTCGCCTGGCCAAGGGAGCCGACAAAAAGGGGGCAGCCTCCCAAGCTTTTTACAAGTTGTTCAATTGAAGATGTTGCGAGGGGGGAGTGCACGCAAGTTGCCAGGATCGCAGCAGCAGGCGCTTCGACTTCCCGTATCCGGCCGGGAAGGTTGCTCGGGATTGGCATGGGCAAACAACTTCATTGAGTGGTGAGGCTAGTGACCATACCTATGCAGGCCGACGTTCACGTTCGGAAGCTGTGGCTCCCTGCGCTGCTGGCAGCTCTGTCGCTTGCGCTGGCTGTTCTGGTGGTGCCGGTTACGGCATCGGCGGCTCCGGGTGATGTTGGGGTTGAGGGTGCGTCGCATGTGGGGACAGGGACGCCGACGGGAACGAAGCGGCAGACGAATGCGCTGTGGTTCAACGACGGGATCTGGTGGGGGAACCTGTGGGACACTGCCAGCTCGGATTTTCATATCTTCCGGTTCAATGCCGCGACGAACTCGTGGGTCAATACGGGCGTGGCGACGGAGACCCGGTCGAACACTCATCATGACGTGTTGTGGGATGGGACTACGTTGTATGTGGCGAGCTATCGGTTCGTCAACGACGGTCTGCCGGCCGAGCCAAACTTCCCGACGACGATGCGGCGTTACAGCTACAACTCGAATACGAAGACGTACTCGCTGCTGAGTTCTGGAAACATCCACAACCAAAAAGTTGAGACCATGTCCATCGACAAGGACTCCAGTGGCCGGGTGTGGGCCACCTGGCAGCAGGGGAACCGGATCTATCTGAACGTCACTGGCACGGATGGTACGACGTGGGGGACGCCTTTCCCGCATCCTGCATCGTTGAGCAACGTGTCTGTGGACGACAACTCGGCTGTGATCGCATTCGGACCCGGCAAGATGGGCCTTATGTGGAGCCGGCAGGTCGGTGACGCCACCGACGGCATGTACTGGAGCCACCACGTCGATGGAGCTGCGAACACCGCCTGGACCACTCCTGTGGCGGTGGTGAAGGGGCCGCGCACCGGTGATGACCACATGAACCTGAAGTGGCTGGATTCCTCGAATGCTCGGGTTTTCGCCGCTACTAAGACGTCATTTACGTCGGCGTCTGAGCCGCTGATCCAGCTGTTGGCATTCGACGGTACGACGTGGTCGGCGCACACGATCGCGACTGTGGCCGAGTGCCCGAACCGGGTGATCGTGATGATTGATGAGAGCACGCAGAGGCTGCGTACCTTCGCTACCTATCCGAAGCCGAGCGGCACGACGAACGCTGGTGTCTGCACAAGCTCGGGAGGTGCGATCTACGAGAAGTCCACGCCGCTGAACAGCATCAGCTTCACCACCGCGAAGACGGCTCGTATCGTGGATGCCGACCAGTATGTCCACAACGTGACGTCGACGAAGCAGAACCTCAACAGTGCGGCGCGGGGCACGGCCAACAGCGGTCTGCTCCTGCTCGCCGATGTGAACGCCACAAGCCGGTACTGGCACTCCTACGACCCCAGCAGCGGTCCCGGTGGTGATACGACGGCTCCGACGGTGACGGGTACGTCTCCGGCTGCTGGTGCACCTGGTGTGTCGGCAACGGCGGCTGTGACGGGGTCGTTCTCGGAGGCGATGAATGCGTCGACGGTCACGTCGAGCACGTTCACGTTGAAGGCGGGGGCGACGACGGTGCCGGCCGCTGTGACGTACAACAGCACGACCAGGGTTGCGACGTTGGACCCGAATGCGGACCTGTCGGCGGGTACGACGTACACGGCGACGATCAGGGGCGGTTCCAGCGGGGTGAAGGATGTTGCCGGTAACGCGTTGGCGTCGGACAAGACATGGACCTTCACCACGGCGGCCGCAGGTGGAGGCACGTCGCAGACCGTCACCCTCACGGCCACCGCTGACAGCTATGTGTCCAACGGGTCGGCGGCAACGAACTTTGGCGCCAGCACCATGCTGGGCGTGGACAACAGCCCGGTGGAGGCCACGTACTTGAAGTTCGACCTGTCGGCCTATGCGGGCAGGACGCTGGAGAGTGCGACGTTGCAGCTGCGTAGCGCCGGTAGCGGGTCGACCGGTAGGCAGAACGTCAAACTGGTCGCTAGTGACAGCTGGACCGAAGGTGGGATCACGTACAGCAACCGTCCGGCGCTCGGCACCAGCATCGGCACGCTGGGCCCGACAACGACCAACACCAGCTACAGCGTTCCGCTGACGGTCAGCGGCCTGACCGGAGAGCTCGGCCAACAGCTCACTCTTGGGATGGACTCCAGCAGCAGCGACGGCCTGGACCTCAACTCCAAGGAGGCCGGCAGCACTCTGGCACCCAAGCTGGTGCTCACCCTGCAGTAACAGGCGGACGGTGTCGGCACGGCCGGCACCGTCCACACCGGCAACACCACCAGACCGACACCACCCAGACAGGGGACGATCATGCGCACCCGGCAGACCAAGGCACTGCACTTCGACATCCACGGCCGCGTCACGATACGCGTCGACGCAAAGGCGCCGGCAGCGGCCCAGCTCCAGAGCATGCTGGCGTGTTTCGCTACCGACACCGAACGGCCGGCCAACATCATCGTCGATGACCGGCCGGAGCCCATGCCGGATGCGGGTCTGGTCGAGCACGAACTCGCGTATACCGAGAACAGCGTGCGTTTCCAAGCCGATCGGGTCCAGGTCGTGAGGGACGCAGAGCAGTGGCGCATTCACGGGCCGGGCGAGCTGCTGACCTCCGTGGTCCCTGTCCTGGATGCCGCCATGGTCGGCCGGGGAGCCGGCATGATCCACGCGGCAACGATGGCGTACCGGGGTCACGCGATCGCGCTTCCCGCCGCCGGAGGGACCGGTAAAACGAGCACCGTCGCCAAGCTGATGCGGCGCGAGGGATGGTCGTTCATGGGCGACGACTGGGCCTTCCTCACCGAGGACGCAACGCTGCTCGGCTACGCGAAGCCGATGTTCATCAAGCCGCACCACCGGGCCATCTACCCGCACCTGTTCGAAGGCGTGCGAAAGCCCCTCGTCCCGTCACGGCTCTCGGATAGCGTCAGCCGTCTCACCACTGTGGTGCACCCCTACGTCATCCGTTATCCGCGCCTCGCGGACTTCTCCCGGCGATGGTCGCCGGAGCACCGCATGGTGACGCCGGGGACCGCGTTCCCAGGACGGGAAGTGACGACCGCGGCGCCCCTCGCGGCCGCCGTCTACGTCGAGCGGTTCGAGGGCGCCCGGTCCCGGATCGTCGAGCGGACGAGCGAGTGGATGGTCGACCGCATGCTCGGCAACTTCCACATCGAGATGGCGGGCTTCTCACAGCGGGTCGTGACCGGCCTGGCGGCCACTTCCGTCCTCCCGTGGCGAGAACACTTCGCGGCGAAGGGGCTCGTGCTGAACAAGGCGCTCGACGGCCGGCCCTGCCACCTGATGCAGGTCCCCGCCGCGTACACGGCGGACGAGGCGTCGGACGACATCGTCCGGCATCTCGAGCAGTTGCTGCCGTCGGTCCTCGACGAGGAAGCCTAAGGGGTGGGACACAGTGAGTCACAGCCCTGCCGAGATCACCGCCGTCGTTCCCGCCCGCAACGCGGAGCACATGCTCCCGCGCTGTCTGGAGGCCCTGCGTCAGTCCGGTGTCGCCGAAATCATCCTGGTGGACGGATGCTCCACCGACCGCACCGTCCCCCTCGCCCTCGCGGCCGGTGCCCGGGTCCTGAGTGACGAGGGCCGCGGCCTGCCATGGGCTCGGACGCTCGGCGTGCAGAACAGCAGCACCCGTTGGGTCCTGCTCGTCGACTCCGACGTCGTGTTCGGGCCCACGGGGGTCGCCGACTTGCTCACGGAGTTGATCGAGGGCGATTACGACGCCCTCCAAGCCGGTCTGGAGAGCGTGGGTGGACCGGGCTACTGGGGACAGGCGCTGGCACATCACCATCGCACTGGCCGCAGCCGCAACTGGTTCGGGCTCGTGGCGACGCTCGTCGATCGGGACCTGATGATGGGCGTGGGTTTCGACGACTCGTTCAAGTCGGGAGAGGACATTGAGCTGCGCTGGCGGATGCGGGAGTCAGGGCTGCGAACGGCGGTCTCACGCCGGGTCGTCGTCGAGCATCGTTTCGCCGCAGACGACTTCGACTTCGCGCTGGACCAGTTCCTCATGGACGGAACGGGGCTGGGACGCATGATCCGCAAACACGGCTGGCGCGGTGCGAGGCTGGCGCTGCTGCCCGCCGCCGCGGCAGTCCGGGGCAGTGCCTTGAGCCTTGCCGCGGGCCAACCCCGATGGCTGCGCTACTATGTCGCTTTCTGCTGGTACAACTACGCGGGCCTGGCGCGGGGTCTCGCGTCGTGAGGGCTGAGCGGGGTGTAGCTGTCACGGACGCCTCGACCGTCCGGCACTCCGCCCTGCGCAGCTCGCTCGGCCTCATCGCGGGCAAGGCCGCCCAGACGGGCGCGGGCTTCGCTTTCTGGATCGTGGCCGCGCGCGCGACGTCTGACCGCGAGGTCGGGCTCACCACGGCTGCAGTCTCGGCGGTGATGATCTGCACGCAACTCGCGGTGCTGGGCGCCGGGTCGGCCGTAATCGTCTCGGTGGGGCGAGGGGAGCCGCCCGCACGGGTGTTGGACGCGGCGTTCGCCATCGTGGGGGTAGCCGGCACCGGGCTGGCCCTCGGCTACCTCGTGCTGCAGTCGGCCGTGGCGCCGGACACAGCTTCGGCATCGGTTCTCTTCTGGCTCACGTTCCTCGTGGCTGCCGTCACCGGCACCCTGGTCATCGTGCTGGACCAGGCGCTCGTGGCGTTGGGACGCGGTGCCACCGCGACCTTGAGGTACACGGTGGGCGGCGTGGTCTCACTGGCGGCTGTTGCGCTCGTGGCCTGGCGGGCGCACGGCGCCGCCGCCGACGTGCTGATGGCCTGCTGGGCCCTCGGAACAACCGTGGCGTGCGTGGTCGGTGCGGTGCAGCTGCGAAGACTTGTCGGCTACCGGCCGCGGCCGTCCTTTCGCTCGGCCCGCCGCGGCCGTCCGCTGCTGGCGCTGGGAATTCCGCACCAGCTGCTCACCCTCACCGAGCGAGCCCCCGGGCTGGTGCTGCCGCTTCTGCTTGCGCACATGGTGGCGCCGGAGGCCGCTGCCTACTGGTATCCCGCATGGATGATGGCTTGGGCCGCCTACACCGCTCCGATGCTGATGGGCATCGTCCAGTTCTCGGAGGGTGTCCGCGAGCCGGACCGCCTGGTGTCCACCACCTGGGCGAGTCTCCGTTGGTCGCTCGCTGTAGGAGGCCTGGCTGCCGCCGTCCTCGCGCTCTTCGCTCACCCGCTGCTCAGCCTGCTGGGGGAGCGGTATGCCGACTCGTCCGCCGACGCTCTGCGCTGGTTGGCGGCCGGACTCGTGGGGTACGCGGTGCTGCAGGCCTACAACGCAGTGTGCCGGGCCAGCGGCCGCTACGCGGAGGCGATCGCAGTCGGCCTGGTGCTCGGAATCGGCCTCTGCGTCTCAGCGCTGTCGGCCGCCGACAGGGGCGCCAGCGCCATGGCTCTTTCATGGCTGGTGGTGCTCTCCGTCGGGGCCGCGGCCGTCGGCCTCCGGATGGTCGCCATTCTTCGGCGCGTCAAGCGGGACACGCGATGATCAGCACGCTCGATGGGACCTGCCGCAGCGAGGGACGCTGGAATCTCCGTTACGTGTGGCCGACAGTGATTTGGATCGTCGTGGTGGTCGTGCTCATCGGGGCCGGAGCCTTCGTGGCGGACGTACCGCGGGATGAGCTCGCGTTCCGTGAGCTAGGCATCGCTGACGCCCTCTCGCGCCTACAGGGGCCCGACATCGAGGGGCACTTTAGCTGGCCGGGTATGTTCGCCCTCCGAGCCCCGATGAGCCGGACCAGATACCGGACAACCCAGATGCCGCCAGAGGCTCCCTGGCCTGAGGACCTTGTAGCTGCGCCTCTTCCTTCCACGCATGCTGGGACTGCTCGCGTGGAACGCGCCGGGCAATGGTGGCTCCTCAGCGACCTCCATCTGGGCCTCACGGACGACGACCCGCGGTGCCCCGGGAGAGTGCTGCCCCAGTTCCTGTGCCGTGAGGTGCTCGCCGCCTCCGGTCCGCAGCACGTCGCCTTCGTCGGTGACACGTTCGAGCTGGTCGGGTTCGCCGAGGACGAAAGCCTGGCCCGGCTTGAGTCCATCCTCACCCGCCACCCCGACACGTTGTGCGCGCTGCAGGCCTGTGCGGCCCGCGGCGTGCAGTTGCACTTCGTGTGCGGCAACCACGATGCGGAGCTGGCCCGCCCCTCCGTTGCCGCACGCCTGTCGGGGCTGTTATCACCCGCCGAGCCGGCACGGGTCCGGGTGTACCCGTGGTTCCTGCACGTGCCCCGTGTGCTCGTGGCCGAGCACGGGCACCAGCACCACGCCCTGCATCGGATGCCCGAGGTGCTCCGCGTGGCGGTGAACGGCACCGACGGGCTGGACCTGCCGCCGCTCGCCGCCTGGCACGCCGATCCGTCGAAGTCACCCCTGAGCCGTGCCGCGGCCGTTGCCCGGGCCTGCCTGGCGTCCGAGCGGGCGGAACGCCGCGTCCGTGAGCTCGCGTACTTCGAGCTGTTGCAGGCCGAGTCACTGCGGCTCGCGCTTGATGCAGTGGCCGTCCGGGACCTGGCGCACCTCTCCCGGTTCCGGACGGTGTCGGCGCTCCCGGTCGCCGCGACTCGCATGGTGCTCGCGGCCGCCGGGCGCAGAGTCGCCGGCAAGAGGGCCCCTGCTGCAGCGGCCCGGTTCGCACATACTCTCGAGGCGCACGGCGCCGGGGTGGCCTGGTACGTCTCGGCCCACACCCACCGGGCCTTTGAGTCGGCGCTCGAGGCGTGTCCCACCCGTTACGTCAATACCGGCACATGGAGTTCGGACGTCCGCGGTCGCGGCCCTGACCAGACGGACCGTCGGGCGTTCCCGTACGCCGTGGTCGACCTCGCCCGCGACGGCACCACCAGCGGCGGTTTGCGGTACTGGCGTCCGGACGGCGGGTGAGCATTAACTATCCAAGAAACCGGTACGAACGTTCCGAAATTCTCCGTGCCTCCATCCGTTGTTAGGGAGTACGATGTGGATGAAAGTGAAAACGGCACGATCGTACCGATGCGGGAGCGAATGTGGCTCAGGATTTTGCAGAAGATCTGGCGGCAGCCGTCCGCGCCCGTCGCAGCGCCCTCCGGCTGAGCCAGCAGGACCTCGCGGACATGGCCGGCGTCTCCGAGCGCTTCGTCCGCTTTGTTGAGCAGGGCAAACCGAGTCTCCGGCTGGACACCCTTTTGGCCTTGCTGGGCACGCTTGGCCTCGAGCTGCAGCTCGCCACCCGGACCAGCGCCGCCGCCCGTTCACTGGTGGCCCAGCCACTGGTGACCCAGCCGCCGTCGGCCGACCCGCCGTCGTACGCGCCGCTGGAAGGTGACAGACCCGCCGCACGGGAGAACCAACCGTGAGGCACCGCATCGCCGACATCTACAAGCGGGGCGTCCTGGCCGCCCGGCTGGAACGGCACGACGGCGGCACCAGGTTCAGCTATCTGCCGGCGTATCTGCAAAGCGGCCGCCCTGCCGTTGCGAGTTCGCTGCCGCTCACTGAGGAACCCGTGCTCTCGGGAGCCGGCGCCGCACCGCCGTACTTCACCGGGCTGCTCCCGGAGGGCCGGCGGCTGAACGCGCTGCGCCGGTCCATCAAGACCAGTGCCGACGACGACCTTTCGCTGCTCATCGCCGCCGGCGGCAACCCGGTGGGCGACGTGCAGATCGTGGGCCACGGGGAACCGCTGGACCCGGAGGAACATGCCGTCGAGGTGGACCCACGCAGGCCCGTGGACTTCGACGAGCTGCTGGGTGACTCGGGCCTGATCGATCCGGTGGCGCTCGCCGGTGTGCAGGACAAGCTGTCCGCCGGGATGATTTCCATGCCCGTGGCCAGCGCGGGGCGGCGGTTCATCCTCAAGCTCAACGCCCCCGAGTTCCCGCACGTGGTGGAGAACGAGTTCATCATGTTCCGCTACGCCGCGAAGCTGCGGATTCCGCTGAGCCGTGTGCAGCTGATGCGCGACGTCGCGGGCCGGCCGGGGCTGCTGGTGGAGCGGTTCGACCGGGTGCCGCTGGCGGGAAAGGTCGCGGGCGGGAATGCTGCCGAATCCGCCGGTGAGACGGACGCGGTGCAGCGCCTCGCCGTCGAGGACGGTGCGCAGGTGCTGAAGCTGTACCCGGCCGACAAGTACAACGTGGGGTTCGGAACGGTGTGCCATGCGCTCGCCGAATACTGCGCGGCGCCGTTGCCGGCGCTGCGGAACCTCGCCATCCAGGCCGCCTTCGCGCTCCTCAGCGGCAACGGCGACCTGCACGCGAAGAACGTGTCCATGGTGCAGCAGCCGCACGGGGAGTGGTCCATCGCGCCCGTCTACGACATCCCCTCCACAGTGGTCTACGGAGACAAGACGCTCGCCCTGACGCTTGGCGGCAAGCGCAGCGGCATCTCGCGGAAGCACTTCCTGGCCTGGGCCACGGGCCTCGGGCTGCCCGACCGCACGGCGGTGCAGACGGTGGATCTGGCGCTGAAGGCTGCGGGTCCGCTGCTGGCCGATCTGGAGGCCGGGACGGCTTTTGCGGCAACTGCCGCCGTTTCAGCGGCCACCGTTTCAACGGACGACGGCGGCGCCTCCCCTTTTCCGGACATGGTCACCAGGGCGTGGGTCAAGGAGCTCAAGCACCGGCGGCGGCTGCTGGAGGGGTGAGCCCCGGAAGCCTATAGGTTAGGGCCGCCGTCGTACCAGTTGAGCACGCGCAGGGCCCGAAGCGTGTTCCAGCGGCTGGGGCGCCCGTCACCGTCCTCCATGGCGAAGTGGATGCGCCCGGGGTGGGTGTTCTCGAGCAGCCAGGTTCCGTCGGGCTGCCGTTTTGAGCGGAGCAGGCCGACGGCCTCGGCAAGGCGGGTGTCCGGCGGTCCGCCCGGGTCCTGGAAATACGCGTCGCGGAAGTAGTCAAGGCCGCGCAGCGCGTCATAGAACCAGCGGGTCGGGTAGGAAAACTGCAGCCAGTCCGGGTCCACCAGCTCGCCCGTGCTCTTGCGCCGGAGCAGCGCCCGTTCCAGCAGGTATTCCTCGCCCAGCTTCCGCGCAGCAACCGACTCCGGAGTCCCGCCCGTGGCCCGCTCATGTTCCAGCAGCCCTTCCAGGACATTGATGGTGGTCGCGAACGACGAGCGCACCGACCCCCGCTCCGCTTCGCAGTTCCAGCCGCCGTCGGCCAGCTGCTCGCCAAGAAGCCGCTTGACTATGCCGTCGACGTTCTCGCCGAAGTACGCTCCGAGGGCAACGGCCTTGCCGTTGATGCAGGGCTCCACCTCGCCTTCGAAGAACGGCTGGCCGCCCTCTTCCCAGCGGCTGTTCTCCCGCACTTTCCGGACCGCGGCGCGGGCCTCCTCGCTGCCGGGGTCGAGTCCGAGGTCGCGCAGGAGCAGAAGGCTGTAGGTCGTGGCGGTCCAAGGCTGGCCCGCCTCGGAGCCGTCGTAGGGGACCGGAAAGAACGTGCCGCCGTCCCACTGGCCATCATCGCCCTGCAGCGCGAGCATGCGCGCACCCCAGCCCTCGGTGGCCACCCGGGCCCGCTCGGTCCGCACCTCTCCGGCAGACGCATCCGTCAGGTCGCGCAGGACCTGCCACCGGATCGAGGGGTCGGAATCGAGCAGCCAGTCGAGCACGCGTTTAACCGGGCCGGTAACCGGGAGCTAAAGGTGCTGGATGCCCGCGCGCTGCATGGCGTCCTTGTAGACCTCCACGCTCTTGGCCAGGAGTTCTTCCTGCTTGGCCTCGGAAACAGCAAAGGCCCGCCCGCCGAGCGCGCTGGCCTTGTAGATTTTGATGCCGTTGTTTTTGAGTGAGTAATGGTACGTCTTCTCGAACAGGGTCAGGAAAGTGGCGGCGTCGGTCCCGTGGGCGATGATGGCCGAGACGCGCCGGTTGATCTTCATGAACTGCCGGAAGGGGCGCAGGCCGTCCGTCTTTTCCTGAATGCTGAGGGCCGAGGGCATGTCCGGGTCGCGTACCCAGGGGTAGGCGTTCCACGGCATGACGTAGCGCGGATCCAGCTCGGCGAGCTCGTAGATCTGGGTGGCGCGCCGGGCGGCCTCGTCATCGTTGAAATGGGACACGAAACCGGACTCGGTTCCCTTGCCCGGGCTGACCTGGAGGCTGACAATCCGGCATTCGTCCTCGTCATGGACGGGGTCGATGTAAGGAACGGTCGATCCCGGCTTCTTCTCCATGAGTTCATCGCACAGTTGCGTCACTGCTGCGATGTTCGGTTCCTGTAGCAGGGCTTTCTTTTCGTCCCAGTCAATCGTCACGATTTCTCCCTTAGCTGCATGGCGTCCAAGAATCAGGCGTCTTAGGCCACTCTACGCTTTTGACGGTAAGGGTGGGTGGGCGAGTTCCCGCCGACCCAACAGGACTTCTAAACCCCTGCACCCCGGAACGTGAACCGGCCCGCCACGAGCGTTGCAGCGACGGGCATTCCGGCGAACACAGTATCGGACGCGGCAAGGGGATCCGCATCCAGCACGGCGATATCCGCCACATCCCCGGCCCGGATCCGGCCGCGCCCCCGCGTTGATGCGAGCAGCGCCTCCTCCCGGGTCAGTGCTTGCTCCGGGTGCCAGGGGCCGCGGCCGTCGTTCCGCGCCCGCGCCGTCGCCGCGGACATCGCCAGCCACGGATCCAAGAGGGCCACCGGCGCATCGGAACCCAGCGCCAGCCGCGCCCCGCCGTCCAGCAGCGATCGCAGCGGGAAGGCCCGGTCGGTGCGGCCGGCCCAGTTGGCCTCAGCGGCGTCGCGGTCGTCGAGCGCGTGGGCGGGCTGGACGCTGGCCGTCAGGCCAAGCTCACCGAACCGGGAGAAGTCCTCCTGCCGCACAAACTGGGCGTGCTCGATCCGGCCTCCGGTCCCGGCTTCGGCGAAGGCATCGAGCGCAACCTGGTTGGCACCGTCGCCGATGGCGTGGACCGCCGCCACAAAGCCCGTCTTCCCGGCCCTGGCGAGCAGGGCCACCAGCTCGGTTTCACTCACGGTCAGGAGGCCGTGCCCGCCGTGCGGGTACGGGTCAACGCAGAAGGCGGTGCGCGTATTGAGGGAGCCGTCGATGAGCACCTTCAGCGGACCCACCCGCAGGAGTCCCGCCCCGCCGTCGACTGTTTGCCCCGTCCGCATTCCCGCGGCAGCCGCCCGCTCCAGGTCCTCCGGATACACGCCCGCGTCCACGCGCAGGGAGCTGAACCCGCCGGCGATCCGGCGCAGCCACACGTCGCGGTTCCACGTCATCTCCAGGTCCACCACGCCCACAACACCGCGGGCGGCGGCTTCCTGGCCGGCCGTGCGCACCCAACCGTCGACGACGCCGTCGGGCAGCTTTCCGAGCGCCCGCGTGAGCGCGAACGCAGCCTCCTCGCGGAGCAGCCCGTCTGCCGGGAGCTGAACACCGTACCTCCGGGCGGCCGCTGAATTCAGCCAGACACAATGCAGGTCATGGCTGATCAGGGCCGTGGGCACTGCCCGGGTGGCGTCATCGAGCATTGCGGCGCTGGGGGCGTCGTCCCATACGGCGTCCCGGAAGCCTGCCCCCACCACCGTCACCGTCCGGTCCGCCCCGGGGCCCGCCGCCGTAATCCGGTCACTGACAAGCTCGACGGCGGCGCGCGCCGATGCGGCGCCGGACAGGCCGATCCGGTTGGCGGCCAGGGCCCACTGCGTCATGTGGACGTGCTCGTCCCACAGGCCGGGGACGACGAAACACCCCTCAAGGTCCAGCACCCGGGCATCCGCTGCCGTGGAACCCCCGGGGCGTTCTGCGGCTGCGGTGATCGCCGAGACGTGGCCGTCGCGGATATGGAGGTCGCAGCATTCTGTCTGGCCGGGGAGCCTCACAGAAGCCAGCACCATGTCCGTGGGCATCCGGTATTTAGCTGCTGGTTCGTCCTGGCTGGAAGGCATAGGAACAGGCTAGGCACGTTATCGGTCAGCGCCAATCAGGGCTCCGCCGGAACGCCTCTTCCCTGTGCCAGCAACAGGGTGCATTCTGGACGTTACACGGTTCCGACAAAGAGGTCGGGGAGGCGTTGGCCATATGAACCTCAGTATCCGGTCCCTTCGAGTGCTCGGACCATGCCGTCTTGGCCTGCGACCGCCCGCCCGGGGGACGTGAGCGCCGTGGACATCACTACCAGCCATCACCGCCTCAAGGTGGTGGTCCATATCGACTCCAACATGGAGCGCGCCTGCATCGAGGTCCGCGGAACACTGACGCCGGCCAACATCCGGGCGCTTTATGTTGTTGCGCGGCGTGCCAGGACTCTGCTGCCAGGCAAGGAAATCATCCTGGACCTGTCGATGGCCCGTGCCGCCATGGAGACCATCACGGCGCTCCATGATCCCGCCCAGCTCACCCAACTCAGCGGCGAAGGCACGTCCGAGAAACCTTGCCGGCTAAGCATTCTGGACCCCCGGCCGGGCATCCACGCGCACCCCTCATTCACTCACGGGCACGGCGGCCATAAGCAGTCCGACCATAAGCAGCCCGACCATAAGCACAGTGACCACAAGCGCGCTGACCAAACCGGCCGCAGGGCCCGAGATAAGGAACCGGCATGAAACCCGGCCGCATGGTGATGCTCGTCCTCGGTACACTCGCCGCCCTCCTGGGGCTGGGACTGCTGGCGGGCGCCGCCGGGGTGGGCTGGCTCAACTTCCAGCAGCGCGATGAAGGCTACTTCACCACGCAGCCGCACCGGTTCGACGCCGCGTCCTCCGCCATCACCACGGCAGGGCTGGACGTCATGGTCAGCGGCAGGCTGCCGGACGTCATTCCCTCGGAAACGGCCGGCAGCATCCTGCTCCGCGGGGCGGCAGACAGCCCGGGCAAGGGCATCTTTATCGGCATCGCACCCCAGCAGGACGCCGGGCGCTACCTCGAGGGCGTCAAACGCTCCGAAATCCGGGAATTGAATCTGCG
The DNA here is from genome assembly GCF_059568005.1 of Arthrobacter sp. BGA-UO-ETr-C19. Taxonomy (NCBI): domain Bacteria; kingdom Bacillati; phylum Actinomycetota; class Actinomycetes; order Micrococcales; family Micrococcaceae; genus Arthrobacter; species Arthrobacter sp. BGA-UO-ETr-C19. Next base: position 46,939 of record NZ_JCAQPC010000013.1, on the reverse strand, counting down.
GCCCTTCAGGGTGGATTACAGCGAAGTGCCCGGGACACGGACCCCTGACCGCCCCGGAGCACAGAACTTCTGGGTCGCATCCGCAGAGGGCACCGGTACGCAGGAACTCAAATGGAACATCCTTCCCGGCAGCTGGACCGTGGTGGTCATGAACGCCGACGCCACCGCCCCGGTTTCCGTGGATCTGCAGGCCGGCGTCCGCTCCGACCTGCTCTGGCCGCTGTTCCTGTGGCTGCTCATCGCCGGGATCGTGTTGCTGGTCATCGGTGTGCCGCTGATCGTGGCAGGGGCAATGGGGCTCGGACGGCACGGCCCGCCGCCGCACGTTCCTCCCGGCCAGTACCACCCTGGCCAGTACCGCCCCGGCCGCTATCCGCCTGGTCATCCGCTCGCAGGGCATGCCCCGCCAGCGGAAACCCCGACGGCGGGACCTCCCGCCGCCGCCGGCGCCACCGGACCGTTGGTCAGTTCCGCCGTGCCGGGCGGAAGTGCAGGCGTTCCGCCCGGGAACGCGGGAGTACCGCCGGGGACCGCGCCTGTGCCATCAGGTATGGAGCCGGCTTCATACCCGTCCCCGGGCTATCCGGCCCCTGGATATCCCGCCACCGGCGGAGGGGCGGGCGCACCGCCGCCGCCCGCCGTCGTCGACCTCTTGGAAAACCCGAGGTACCCGGCCCGACTGACGGGCCATGTCGACCCGGCGCTCTCCCGGTGGATGTGGCTCGTCAAATGGTTCCTGGCGATCCCGCACCTGATCGTTCTGTTCTTCCTCTGGTTCGCGCTGATCGTTACCAGCATCGTGGCGTGGTTCGCGATCCTGTTCACCGCCCGCTACCCGCACTCACTGTTCAACTTCAACGTGGGCGTGCTGCGCTGGAGCTGGAGGGTGTCCTTCTACGCCTTCACGGCGATCGGCACGGACCGCTACCCGCCCTTCACCCTGGCCCGCACCGACTACCCGGCCGACTTTGAGGTGGACTACCCGGACCATCTGTCGCGCGGCCTGGTGCTGGTGAAGTCCTGGCTGCTCGCCATCCCGCACCTCCTGATTGTGGGCGTGCTCGCAGGATCCTCGCGTACGTGGGTGGCGGCGTCGGATGACGACTTCGGCGGTGCCGGCCGATACTCGGCCAGCGGCGCGGTCTCCCTGCTCTCGCTCCTGGCCCTCATCGCCGGCGTCATCCTGCTGTTCACCGGCAGGTACCTCCGCAGCCTGTTCGACCTGCTGATCGGCCTCAACCGCTGGGTGTACCGCGTCCTGGCATACGTCGCGCTGATGCGGGACGAGTATCCCCCGTTCCGGCTCGACATGGGCCCCGTCGATCCCGGCGAACCCCCCGCCGCCAGCCCACGAACCACTCCACCGGGAGGGCCATCATGAAACTCACCGTTCACACCTTCGTGAGCCTCGACGGTGTCATGCAGGGCCCGGGCGGCAGGGACGAGGACACCAGCGGCGGCTTCGAACTCGGCGGCTGGGTGGTGCCGCTCTTCGACGAGGACATGGGCAGGATCGTGAACGGGTGGTTCGCCGAAGCCGACGCCATCCTCCTGGGCCGCACCACCTACCAGATGTTCCAGCCCTACTGGGAGCAGGTCACTGACCCGGACGACACCGTAGCCAAGGCGCTCAACAGCCTGCCGAAGTATGTGGTGTCCTCAACCCTCACCGAGGCGACGTGGAACAACACCACCATCCTCCCCGCGAATTTCCTCGAGGCCGTTGACGACCTCAAATCGGGCCCGGGCCGGGAGCTCCAGGTCCACGGCAGCTACCGGCTGGTCCGTGCCCTGCACGACGCCGGTCTGGTGGACGAGTACCGGCTGATCATCTTCCCGGTGGTCCTGGGCCAGGGGAAGCGGCTCTTCGAACCCGGCGTCACGCCGTCGGCATTTACCCTGGCCGGGAGCAAGGCGACGTCGTCAGGTGCGGTCCACCTGACCCTGTTGCCCGCTGCCTTCGGTGCCGCTGACCTGGAGGTGGGGGAGTTCGAGGTGCGGGAAGGCCGCGAGCAGGTCAAGGACTGAGCCGCTGCGCTGTCAAAATGCAACGCGGGGTCAGATATGGCCCAATATCCGCGGCGGATCGGGCGGTATCTGACCCCGTGTTGCAGTCAGCCGAGGCCGCGCAGGCGCTCCATTTCGCGGCGGTCCTTCTTGGTGGGCCGCCCGGTCCCGCGGTCCCGCTGCGGCAGCCCCAGCGCCGGAGCCGCGGGCCGGGGAGGCGTATGGTCGGTGAAACAGTGCGAGGCTGCCTCCGCACCCACACGCTTGGCGATAAGCCTGCGCACTTCGAGGATCCGTTCGTAGCCGGGCTGGCGGACGCGGACAGTGTCGCCGGGCACGAGTGACTGCGAGGCCTTGGCCGGGTTCCCGTTGATGCGGACATGCCCGGCGCGGCAGGCGGCAGTGGCGGCTGACCGCGTCTTGTAGGCGCGGATGGCCCACAGCCAGGCGTCGACGCGGACGGTGCTGGGGGCTGAGGGTAGGCTGCTCATGGTTGCAGCCGAGTATAGCCGGGCCGCCGCGGACCTAGCCGTCCGAGACGGCGGAACTCACCGCAGTCGGACCGTCATATTCCTTATCCGGAATGTTCTGCAAGGCATCCAAGACCTTGTTGTCGGCTCCGGACTCCTTGGCACGGCTGATGAGTGTCTCTTTGTCGGCGGGGTAGTCGATCCCGCCCAGGAACTTTTGGATCTGTATGGGGTTGGGCGTTTCGGCCATGTCAGCACCTTTCGGCTAGTTGTTGCTGTGCATCGTCTGGCTTGTCCGCCAGTACGACGTCGGAGGCCTCCACCCTGCGGTCTGCCACCGTGGTGGGGGATTCCAGGTGGACGGCGCCCGTTGGAAGGATGCCCGCGCCACCGAACCTTTCCATCACCCGCCACTGCGCCACGACGTCCTCGCCGCAGTGCTCGGGCGGCAGCTCGGTCCAGAACCGGAAACCGCCGGCTTCCTCCAGGGCCTGGCGGCGGAACAGGGTGCACCCTCCCAGCCACGCCACCTTGTACGGGATCCACTGTTCGGATGTGAGTCCCAACTGTGCGCTCAGGTGGCTCAGGTTGGCTGCACTGTGCAACGGCCAGCGCTGAAAAGCCTGCTCGCCTCGACGGATGCGCTCGGGGGTGACGGGCCCCTGCCACGGTGTGAAGGCGCCGGTCTGTTCCGGGCGGTGGTCGTCCAGGAAGGACAGTCCCTGCGGTGCCATTCCCACAAAGCCGCAGCCCAGGGCATCGAGAGCGTCACTCATCCTGCCGAGCGCTCCCGGTTCCAGCCAAATGTCGTCGTCGAGGAACAGCACCTTGTCTGTCCGGGCCAGTTCCAGGAGGAACTGGCGGTGTTCGGCGAGGCCGCGGCGCGGGAGGTGGCGGTGCAAGCCGACTTCCGTTCCTTGTGCACGAAGCACCCGGACCAGGGCAGCCGCTGGCGAATGCTCCCAGGCGGGCAGCCCGTCCGACTGGTCGCTGATCATGAGCCGGAAGGCCGGTGCGCTCTGCGAGGCAAGCCCGGCAAGTGTTACCGCAAGCTCTGCAGGGCGGTTGCAGGTGGGGATGAGGATGTCCAGGGCGGGGTGCTCGGTTGTCTTGCCCGAGGCCCAGTTGGCGGATGTGTGGCGATCCATGATCACCGCCTTTCCGAGACGATAAGTCCGTCGCGAACGATGGCTTCCGGGGGACGATGAGCCCGTTCAGTCGGATGAGTCGGTACGGTGCACTGGTTCAGGTACCCAGGCATTTCGTTGCCTAAACGCGCTACGGGCGTGTCGGCCGAAATGGACGCCCTTGGCGGAGCCGCAAGATGGACTGGGGCGGCTAAAACCTACGCGACGAGGACGGCCGCGGCGGAGTCCATGTGTTCGCGGATGGTGTTGCGGGCCAGGGTGGCGTCGCCGGTCTCGATGGCGGCGACGATGTCGTTGTGCCGGTCCACGCTCATGTTCCGCACGCCCTTTTCGAGCCCGGCGAACATGATGGACATCCGGATGGACCCTTCCAGGGACTCCCACGAGTGCAGCAGGGTCTCGTTGCCGGTGAGACGGCACATGGTGCGGTGGAACTCGAGGTCGGATTCGACCCGCTCCTCCAGGGTGCCGTGGGTGGCCGCCTCCATGGCCTGGACGGCCGCGCGGAGCGACCCGATGACGTGCTGGCGCTCCGGCAGTTCGCACAGCGTGCGGGCGGCAAGGGATTCAAGGGCAGCCCGGACGGAGTAGATGTCGCGGATTTCCTTGGCGTCCAGGTGGCGGACCGAGAGCCGGCCGCGGGCCCCCGCCGACACGAGGCCTTCCTGCTCGAGCTGCCGCAGGGCCTCACGGAGCGTCCCGCGGCTGATTTTCAGCATCTCGGAGAGCTCGGTTTCCACCAGGTGGCGGCCCGGCTCGAGGGCGCCGCTGGTGATGGCGGTGCGCAACGCGGCCAGCGCTTGCTCGCGGAGGCTTTTCTTTTCCAGTCCCAGGAGGGTTGCTGTGGCGGCCATCGGATTCTCCCCAAGGTCAGAGGTCGACTGTTTACAGTCGCCGTGTTAACAATGATGCCATGGCAGGAGCGCGGGGCCGGCTGTTGTTCCCGCGATCCTGCCGCAGCTGCGCCGGAGCCGGGTTTTAGCCCAGTTCGGCGAGGACCTTCGCCACGATGCGCTGGACGGTCAGGCCGTAGCGTTCGTGCAGCGTGGGCAGGGCGCCGGCGTCGAGGAATTCGTCGGGCAGGGCCACGGGTACCACGCGCTTGCCCAGGCCTGCGGTGACCACGGCCGAGGCGACGGTTTCGAACAGTCCGCCCACCACGCTGTGGTTTTCCAGGGTCACGGCCAGCCGGTCGGTGTTGATTTCGGCCAGGACGGTTTCGGCGTCGAACGGTTTGATGGTAGGGGTGTGGACGACGGCGACGTCCACGTTGTGTTCCGCGAGAGCCTTGGCTGCCTGGAGGGCGCGCATGGTCATCAGCCCGCTGGAGACGAAGACGACGTCGTTGCCCCCGCGCAGGACCTTGGCCTTGCCGAGTTCGAACGTGTAGTCGTACTCGTCCAGGACCGTGGGCACGTTGCCGCGGAGCAGGCGCAGGTAGGTGGGTCCTTCGCTGGCGGCCAGCTGCGGGACGGCCTGTTCGATGTCGAGGGAGTCGCAGGGGTCCACGATGGTCAGGTTGGGCATGCCGCGGAAGATCGCCATGTCCTCGGTGGCCTGGTGGCTGGGGCCGTATCCGGTGGTGAGTCCGGGGAGGCCGCCCACGATGTTGACGTTCAGGTTGGGCTCGGCCGCGTCCAGGCAGAGGAAGTCGTAGGCGCGGCGGGCGGCGAACACGGAGTAGGTGGAGGCGAACGGCACCAGGCCGGTTTCGGCGAGGCCGGCAGCTGCACCGAAGAGGAGCTGCTCGGCCATGCCCATCTGGAAGAACCGCTCCGGAAAGGCCTGGGCGAAGATGTGCATGTCCGTGTACTTGCCCAGGTCCGCGGTGAGCCCGACGATCTTGTCGTTCTCCTGCGCGGCCTTGACCAGTGCGTGCCCGAACGGGGCGGAGCTGGTTTTCTGGCCCGGGTCGGCGAAGGACGCGATCATGGCCGAGGTCTTCAGCTTCGGCTTGGCCGCGGTTGTCGTGTCGGGGGCCTCGGTTGTGGCGCTCATCGGGCGGCCTTTCCTTCGTATCCGGCGGTCAGCTGCTCGCGGCAGGTCTGCCATTCGTGTTCTTCGATGCGCATGAAGTGCGCCTTTTCGCGTTCCTCCAGCAGCGGCACGCCGCGGCCCACCCTGGTGTCGCAGAGGATCACCGAGGGACGTCCGGTGATGGCGGCCTGGGCTGCGGCGTTGTCGAACGCGGCGAGCAGCGCTGCGACGTCGTTGCCGTCCACCCGCTGGGTGTACCAGCCGGCGGCTTCCCATTTTTCGGTGATCGGCTCGGTGCGGAGTACGGTGTCGGTCTTGCCGTCGGCCTGCAGGGCGTTGATGTCCACCATGGCGGTGAGGTTGCCGAGCTGGTGGTGGTGGGCGCCCATGGCGGCTTCCCAGGTGGAGCCTTCGTCCAGTTCCCCGTCGGAGAGGAAGTTGTAGATCCTGGCGCCGGAGTCCTGGTAGCGCAGGCCCAGGGCCATGCCGACGGCGATCGTCAGTCCGTGGCCCAGGGAGCCGCCCGAGATTTCCATGCCGGGGGTGTAGGTGGACATGCCGGACATGGGGAGCCGGGAATCGTCGGAGCCGTACGTTTCGAGTTCCTCGACAGGGACGATGCCGGCCTCGGCGAGGGCAGCGTAGTGTCCGATGGCGTAGTGGCCGGTGGAGAGCAGGAACCGGTCGCGGCCCTTCCAGTGCGGGTCCTCGGCGCGGTACCGGAGCTGGTCGGCGTAGACGACGGCGAGCATGTCCGCTGCGCCGAGGGCCTGCCCCACGTAGCCCTGGCCCTGGACCTCGCCCATGTTCAGGGCGTGGTGCCGGATCCGGTAGGCGGCGGCGCTGACCCGTTCGAGTCGCTCTGCTGCAGTTTCCTGGGTCATTCGTTCCTTCTGGGGGAGTGCTTGCGTGTGCAATTTCTGCGGGACAGTTTCGTTGACGGCGGTCATCAGGCGTTCACCGACTGGGGGGTGCTTTTGGTGATTTCATCAGCCAGCTGCCTTTCCCGCTTGCCCCAGGTTTCCCGGGTGGCGAAGGCTGCCCAGAGACCGATGAGGGCGTACAGGCCGAACAGCAGGGCCGGGCCCATCCATCCGAAGCTGACGAACAGCAGGGTGGTGATGAACGGGGTGAAGCCGGAGACCATGGCGGAGATCTGGTAGGCCAGCGAGGCACCGGAAGCGCGGGTCTTGGCCTGGAAGAGCTCGGGGAACCAGGCACCCTGGGCTCCGGCGAGGGAGTTCTGGCAGACCGCGTAGGAGATCACGATCGTGGCGATGATGAAGACGAACAGGCCGGTGTTGACCAGCAGGAACATCGGAATGGCGAACAGTACGGCGAAGGCGGTGGACCAGATGTAGAGGGGGCGGCGGCCGATCCTGTCGGTCAGGCGGCCCCAGGCCTGGGTGGCGAAGATGCCGATGGCGGACGCGATGCAAAGGGCCACCAGGGTCTGGGTCTTGTCGGCCAGGTGCTGGCTGTTGAGGTAGGAAATCATGTAGGTGATGGACACGGCATAGCCGGCGGTCTCGGCGATCCGGAGGCCGATGCCCTTCACGATGTTGCGCCAGTCGGTCTTGATGACCTCCACGATGGGGGACTTGACGATGTCGCCGTGGCCCTTGACCTCGTCGAAGACCGGGGACTCGGGGACCTTGGAGCGGATGATCAGGCCGACCACCACCAGCACGATGCTGGCAAGGAAGGGGATGCGCCAGGCGAGCTCGCCGCCGAGGTTCACGCTGACCAGGAACACCAGGTTGGCCAGCAGCAGGCCCACCGGGAAGCCGGCTTGCACGATGCCCGTGTACTTGCCCTTGGACTTCCACGGTGCATGCTCGTAGCTCATCAGGATGGCACCGCCCCATTCGGCGCCGAAGGCCAGGCCCTGGACGATGCGCACGAACACCAGCAGCGCCGGCGCCAGCAGGCCCACCTGGCTGTACGTGGGCAGCAGCCCGATGAAGAAGGTCGCGATGCCCATCAGGATCAGGGACGTGACCAGGACCGGCTTGCGTCCTACCTTGTCGCCCAGGTGGCCACCGATGATGCCGCCCAGCGGCCGTGCCGCGAAGCCGACGCCGAGCGTGGCGAAGGCGGCGAGCGTTCCGGTTACCGGGTCACCGGTGGGGAAAAACGCAGTTCCAAAGTACAGGGCGGCCGCGGTGCCGAAGCCGATGAAGTCGTACGTCTCGATCACGGCGCCGACGCCCGAGCCGATGGCGACCCGGCGGGCGTCCTTGGTGCCGTGGACCGGCCCCCGCATGTTCAGAGCTTCGTTGCTCATGGTGGTTCCCTTTCGAAGAGCGGCTGAAGAAGGTCCAGCGCGGTCGACTGTTAACAAGATACGTCCCAGTGTGACGGGCGTCATGCTGACTGTCAACAGTCACCGTTAGGAGTTGACTGTTAACAGTTACCGAAGCTACTGTGGTGTCCATCACCACGGCCTGCCGGGCACGACCAGAGGATCAACGACGATGTTCCATTCCCGACTCGGGTGCTCATCCATCAGCTTCCGCCATCACGAACTGCCGACAGCCCTGCGAACCATCGCCGGGCTCGGATTCGCTGAGATCGACCTTGGCGCCCTCCCCGGCGTCTGCGACCACGTTCCGTATGAACTTGACGCTGATGCCGTCTCAGCCGTGGCCAGTGACGTGGCTGCATCGGGCCTGCGGGTGCGTTCCGTCAACGGGGATATCGGGGATCTGAATGCAGTGCTCGACGCCGGCCGGCAGGCTGAGCGGGACAGTCACCTTGATGCCCTGCTCACCCTCACCGCCAAAACGGGGGCCAAGGCACTGGTCCTTCCGTGCGGTGCCCTGAGCCACGAGCCGGTACGGAGCCTCGAGGAGGATCTGGACACCGTCGCGGCCCAACTGATCCGGGCGGGGGAGCGCGCGGCCGGGTTCGGCGTCGAACTCTGGACGGAATCGCTGCACTTCCTGCGGTTCTGCTGGAACCTGGAACGCGCCGGACTGCTGGCGCAGCGGCTGGCGGGGTCCGGCGTCGGGATTGTCATGGACTTCAGCCACATCGTCGCCGCCGGCGAGGACCCGCTGGAGTACCTGGCACGGCACGAGGGGCGGATAGCCCACGTGCACCTGCGAGATGCCGTGCCCGGGAACATCAACCTCAGCATCGGCAATGGCCAGGCCGACTTCGCCGCCGGGCTGCGGGGCCTTGCCGGGCAGGGCTACACCGGGCACTTCAGCCTGGAACTTGAAACCCGGGACATCACCCACGACGAACGCCCGGCGGCCGCCGCCAAGGCAGCCAGCTTCATCACCGACCTCATCTGAACACCCCACAAAAACCACCAAGGAGAATCATGACCGCCATTCAGCGCACCGCCGTCCTCACCGGAGCCACCTCCGAACGGGGCATCGGCATCACCACCGCCCGCCGCTACGCCAGCCAGGGCTGGGGCGTGGTGATCCTGGACCTCGACGGCGAGAAGTCCGCAAAGGTCGCCACCGAAATCGGCAACGAATTCAACGTCCCGGCATTCGGCTACGAGATCGACGTCGCCAACGAGGACTCCGTCAACGCCGCGTACAAGGCAGTTTCGGCCGAGGTCAGGAGCGGCGCCCTTCCCGTGGTCGGCGCTCTGGCCAACATCGCCGGCATCACCTCGCCGGTGCCTTTCCTGGAAACCACGCTCGACCTCTGGAACAAGGTCATGGCCGTGAACTCCACCGGCACCTACCTCGTTACGAAGGCCTTCCTGCCGGACATGATCGACAACGGCTGGGGCCGCATCGTCAACATGTCCTCCGTTTCCGCACAGCGCGGCGGCGGCGTCTTCGGCAAGGTCCCCTACTCCGCGGCCAAGGCCGCCATCCTCGGCTTCACCAAGGCCCTGGCCCGCGAACTCGGCGATTCCGGCGTGACCGTCAACGCCATCACCCCGGGCGCCGTGGACACCAACATCCGCGTCGGCAGCACCGAGGAGCAGGAGGCCGCCATCAACGCCGGCATCCCGCTGGGCCGCAACGCCACCACCGAAGAAGTCGCCGCCGTCATCACCTTCCTGTCCTCCGAGGACTCCGCCTACCTGACCGGCACCACCATCGACATCAACGGCGGAAGCCACATGCACTAGGAACGCTTCAAAGCGCAAACCCCCCCGCCCAGCCCACTGCCCGCCCCGGAGCATAGAGAGCCAGCCATGACCAAAATCTTCAACAATCCGGCGGACTTCGCCGAGGAAGCCCTCGCTGGCTTCTGCGATCTTCACTCCGCGCTGGTCCGCCAGGTCCCCGGCGGCGCGGTGCGCCGCCACCGACCGGCCGCGCCCAAGGTGGCAGTCCTGGCAGGCGGCGGCTCGGGTCACTACCCCGCCTTCGCCGGGCTCATCGGACCCGGGTTTGCCGACGGCGCGGTGGTGGGAAACATCTTCACGTCACCGTCCGCGAACCAGGCCTACGCCGTGGCCAAGGCAGCGGACAGCGGCGCAGGTGTGGTGTTCACCTACGGAAACTACGCCGGTGACGTGATGAACTTCGGCATGGCCAGCGAGCGTCTGGCCGGCGAGGGCATCGCCGTTGAGAACGTGCTGGTGACGGACGACGTCGCCAGCGCCCCGCCGTCGGAATCGTCCAAGCGCCGCGGCATCGCCGGGGACTTCACGGTCTTCAAGATCATGGGCGCTGCCGCCGAGGCCGGTGCGGACCTGGCCGGGGTTGCCCGCCTGGGCCGCAAGGCCAACAGCCTCACCAGGACCATCGGCAGCGCCTTTGCCGGCTGCACTTTCCCGGGCGCCGACGCGCCGCTGTTCTCGCTGGGCGAGGGGCAGATGGGGCTGGGCCTGGGGATCCACGGCGAGCCCGGCCTCTTCGACACGGACCTGCCCCCGGCAGCGGACCTGGGCCGCGAACTGGTGACCCGCGTGCTGGCAGAAACTCCGGACGGGGCGGGCCAGCGCATCGCCGTGATCCTTAACGGCCTGGGGTCCACCAAACATGAGGAGCTGTTCGTGCTGTGGGGAACCGTGGCACCGCTTCTCCGCGACGCCGGCTACACCCTGGTGCTTCCGGAAGTGGGCGAGCTGGTCACGAGCCTGGACATGGCAGGGGTGTCCCTCACTGTCACCTGGCTGGATGATGAACTGGAGCCGCTCTGGGCAGCGCCGGCGGAAACCCCGGCGTACCGGCGCGGTAACGCTGCGGCGCAGTCCGGCAGTCTTGCCGCCGAGGCGTCCGACGACGACAGCACCGCGGTCGCGTTCGCCGCCACCGCTTCCTCCCGCGAGTACGCAACAGCCTGCGTCGCCGCACTCGAGGCGGCACGCGACCTCCTGCACGCTGAGGAGCCACGTTTGGGCGACATGGATGCCGTTGCAGGCGACGGTGACCACGGCCGCGGCATGGTCCGGGGTGTTGATGCAGCCGTGGCCGCCGCCGTTGACGCATTCGCCCGGGGCGCCGGTGCTGGAGACGTCCTGGCCGCCGCCGGGGATGCCTGGGCGGACCGGGCAGGCGGCACGTCGGGGGTTCTCTGGGGCGCAGGCCTGCGGGCGCTCGGCGAGTGGCTGGGCAACAGCCAGGCACCCGGACCGGCGGAGCTTTCGGCCGCCATGACGGCGTTCGCAGGCCGCATCACCGGCCTGGGCAAGGCCGAGCTGGGGGACAAGACCATGGTGGATGCGCTCCTGCCCTTCGCCGAAACCCTGGCCCGCCGGACGGCGGAAGGCGCCGGTGCCGGGGCCGCCTGGCAGGAAGCCGCAGCCGCTGCCACGTCCGCCGCTGCAGCCACCGCGACGCTTCGCCCGCTCAAGGGCCGCGCCCGGCCGCTCGCGGAGAAGAGCCTGGGCACCGCTGATCCGGGCGCCACGTCGCTGGCCATGATCTTCACCGTGCTGGGCGGACACCTGGCGTGCCATGCCGCCCCGCCATCGGCAGGACAGGTCCGCGAGGAAGCGAAGGCCACGGCATGACCGCCGCAGCTGTTCCCGCGCTGAAGGTCATCGTGGGGGCCGACGAGGCCGGCGTCGACTACAAGAACCGCGTCCTGGAGGACCTCCGCGCCGACCCCCGCGTGGCCGACGTGATCGACATCGGGGTCAACCGCAGCGACGAACCGGACGAATTCAGCAAGCCGTACCCGCATGTGGGCATCACCGCCGGCGAGATGATCCGGGATGGACAGGCGGACCGGGCCATCCTGTTCTGCGGGACAGGGATCGGGGTGGCGATTGCCGCCAACAAGGTGGCGGGTGTCCGTGCCGCCACCACCCACGACTCGTTCTCAGTGGAGCGGTCCGTGCTCTCCAACAACTGCCAGGTCCTCACCATGGGCCAGCGGGTGGTCGGCCTGGAACTGGCGCGCAGGCTCGCCCGGGAATGGGTGGGCTACACCTTCGACCCGGAGTCGGCGTCGGCAGGCAAGCTGAACGTACTCAGCGACTATGAAGGGTGCTGAACCGCCATAACCCCCCGGCTCATTCGACGATGACCCGCACCCGCTGCACCGTGTTGTTGCCCATGCCCTGGTAGTTCCAGTGCTGCTCCAGCGGCTGCACGGCGCCGGTCGCGTCGGTGGCCCGGCATGCCAGTTCATGGTGGCCGGCGTCGGCAACCCAGGGAAGGCTCCAGCCGCGCCAGGCGAAGGCGCCGGCAGGCTTGTCCAGTTGCGCCGGAACCCACTTGCCGTCGATGCCGACCTCCACCTTCGTCACGGCCCCTTCACCGGACCATGCCCGGCCCTGGAGCATGACCGGCCCGCGGGGCAGGTACCTGCGGCGGGTGAAAAAGTCAGGAATGCCCGGCGGAACCATCAGTGACCGCACCCTGATCCGCGAAACCGGGGTGCCGGCGTCGTCCGCGTTGTGCTGGTAGCGGTAGGCGACCGACTGCTGGAAACCGGTGAACGGCGCCGTGACCACCTGGACCGACTGCAGCCACTTGACGCTGGCCATGCCGTACCAGCCGGGGACGACGAGCCGCAGCGGATAGCCGTGCTGCGGCGGCAGATCACTGCCGTTCATCTTGTAGGCAAGGACGACGTCGGCCCGGGAGGCTTCCGAGATGGGCAGGCTCCGGGCGTACTGCTGCCGGACGCCGCCCTGGATCCCGGCGTCCAGCCCGGTGAACACCACCTCGACGGCCTCGGGCTCGACGCCGGCCTGGGCCAGCAGGTACGCCAGGGGCACTCCGGTCCACACGGCCGTTCCGACGCCCTCCAGGGTCCAGGGCTGGCTGAGCGGACGCGGCCTCAGCAGCGATCGCCCGTTGCCCGCGCATTCCATGGTCACCTGGACACTGATGGCCGGATCCCGCTTCAGTGCCGCAAGGCTCAGTTCCATTGCCCGCTCCACGGCGCCGCCGATCCGCAGGTGCCACGCGCCGCTGACCTGCGGAATGTCGAAGTGCGTCAGCACGTAATGCAGCCCGGGGGGAGTCACGTCCTCGCGCAGGGCCTCGAGCGGCATCGAGTGGTTCCGCACGGCGAGCTGCAGCTCTTCCCGGGTGAGCGGGCCATGCGTGGGTTCACCGGAATGCGCTGCTACACCGGAATGGGCTGCGGGGCGGGCGGACGGTCGGCGTCGGTAGATCAGCTTGGACATGGCCTTGCGATTCTGCTCGGTGCTGCGGGGTGCAGCTGCTGATAGGCGTGCTCCTCCTCACAGGTTTACGCCGTGTCCGCAGGACGGTCAACACAGGCCGTCAACAGCCCCTACAGCTGCGGCAGCTTCACAAATTCCTCGAGTGCCATCGGGTCCTGACCGGTGAGGCCGCGCACGTCCGACGTCGCCCCGGCCAGCTCTCCGGCGGCGATCGCCGTGTACGTGCTGACCCAGGCCTCGACCTGCCACGCCGGTGCGCCGTAGGAAGCGCGCGAGGCGAAGGCTTCGTCCACGGTTTCGTGGTGGTACGTGACGGTCCTGCCCGTGGCACGCGTGAGCACCTCGGCGGCGCGCGCCAGGGAGATGTCCTCCGGCCCGGTCAGGTCGTAGGTTGCCCCGGCGTGGACGGCCGGGTCACGGAGAACGGCCACCGCGGACCGGGCAATGTCCTCCCGCGCGACGGCGGCCATTACGCCGTCGCCCGCCGGACCCCGGATGACGCCGTCCTCCCCGGCCAGCATGGGCAGGAAATCAAGGTAGAAGTTGTCCCGCAGGAACGTGAATCCCATGCCGGACGCCCTGATCCGCTCCTCGGTGGCATAGTGGTCGCGGCCCAGGGTGAAGGTGCAGTCCGGCGCTGCCCCGAAGAAGGACGTGTACACAACGTGCTGCACGCCGGCATCGGCTGCGGCGTCCACGAAGGCGTAATGCTGCTGCAGCCGGTCCTCCGCCTCGGCCGCCGACACCATGAACAGGACCTTGACCCCTTCCAGGGCCGTGCGGGAAAGCGCGGGGTCCGCGTAGCTGACCGCCACCGCCGGGGCGTCCAGCAGGCGCGGCGCCCGCCGGGGGTCGCGCACCACCAGGCGCTGGGAGAACCCGGCTTCGGACAATTGGCGGGCCACCATGCCGCCAAGGACCCCGGTGGCGCCGGTGACCGCAAGGTCTGGAAGATCCGTCATGGGTGCTCCTAGGCCTCGCGGGTTGCGGGGGACTTTGTCTGGGCCGGGTCCCGTTCGGCGAGGGAGCCGACGGCGGCGTCGATCTTCTTCAGGACATCCGGGTCTAGGCGCACGCCGGCGGCAGCGGCGCTGTCGGCCACCTGTTCGGGCCGGGAGGCGCCCACGATGGCAGAGGCGACGTTCGGATTCTGCAGTACCCATGCCACCGCCAGCTGTGGCATGGTCAGCCCGGCTTCCTCGGCGACCGGCCGCAGCTCCTGCACGGCGGCCAGGACGTCGTCCCGCATCCAGCGCTGGATCATCTTGGCGCCGCCCTTGTCGTCGGTGGCGCGGCTGCCCTCCGGGAGCGGCTGGCCGGGCAGGTACTTGCCGCTCAGCACACCCTGCGCCATGGGGGACCAGACGATCTGGGAGACGCCCAGTTCCTCCGACGCCGGAACCACCTCCTCCTCGATGACCCGCCACAGCATGGAGTACTGCGGCTGGTTGGAGATGAGCTGGAAGCCCAGTTCCTTGGCCAGGGCGTGGCCGTTGCGGAGTTGCTCGGCGGTCCACTCGCTGACGCCGATGTACAGGGCCTTTCCCTGCCGGACGATGTCCGCGAACGCCTGCATCGTTTCCTCGAGCGGCGTTTCAAAGTCGTAGCGGTGCGCCTGGTACAGGTCCACGTAGTCCGTCTGCAGCCGGGTGAGGGAACCGTCGATGGATTCCATGATGTGCTTGCGGGACAGGCCGAGATCGTTCTTGCCCTTGGGGCCGGTGGGACCGAACACCTTCGTGAAGATCTCGATGGACTGCCGGCGTTCGCCCTTCAGCGCTTCGCCCAGGACGGTTTCCGCCGCGGTGTTGGCGTAGACGTCCGCGGTGTCGAAGGTGCTGATGCCGGCGTCCAGCGCCGCCCGCACGCACCGGGTGGCGACGTCGTTCTCCACCTGGGAGCCATGCGTGAGCCAGTTGCCGAACGTGATTTCCGAAATCTTGAAGCCGCTGTTTCCGAGGTATCTGAATTCCATGGGTTTCACGCTAGCGGAGATGGTTGCTCGGGGTAAGGGATACCGGCGGCTTATCTCGCTGCCTGCCCCGCGACGGGCCGCGGCCGGCGGCCAGCTGCATGGAAGCAGCAGGGTCAGGCGCGGGTGCGGGTGTCCGGGCGCTGCGCGAGCGACGTCATGGAACCGGTGTCCAGGACGGTGACATGTCCGGCGACGGCCGGTTTCCGCGCAGGCCGTGGCGGCTGGGCAGAGAGCGCCAAGGCGGACCGGACCGTTTCACCCTTGCTGGTGGCGCTGTTGTTGGTGGCACCGTTGCTTGCAGGACTGGCCGGCACGGCATCGTGGCGCAGGGCCGACTCCACGAGCGGAGCCACCTCGGTCACGCTGGCCGCGGCGACGTCGGGCGGCGGCAGGTCCCGCACGGTGACCTTGACCTCCGGCGCGGCGGCCCGGGCACGCGCCACTGCGCGGGCGTCGGCGGCAGCTACGGCGTCGGCCCAGTCCTTCGCGAGGACGGGTGGCACCGGCCGGGCGGCAGTCACCAGGGGATGGTGGACGACGGCGCTGCGGAGCGCCTCCTGAAGGCCGGCGCGGGTCCGCAGTTTCTTCCAGTCGATCGGTGCACGCGGCTCGCGGACCGGGCCGGGGGCCTTGGCCTTTTTCGCCTTGGCTTTTGCCGGCACCACTTCTGCGTCCGGGGGCAGTGGGCTTCCGTCGGCAGCGAGCCGCACGATCTCGATGGTCTCGTTTTTGGGGAGGCGGCCGAACAGCGCCATCACGATCAGCGCCACGAGGCGTCCCAGCCCCGCAATCACCAGCGTGAGCATGACGCTGATGCACAGGCCGACGAACATTAGGAAGGCAACACCCAGGGTGCCGAAAAAGGTAAGGTTCAGTGCAATCGTTGTCGGATCTTCCACTTCACCCTCCTTACCATCGGCGCCCAGCCCGTCACCGGTGTGACCGAGCCCGGTGACCACGCCGGAAAACAGCCCTTAACCACCATACGGACTATTTACTGCCGACATGCCCTCATGACAAGTGCCGGCAATTGTTGTTTCAAAGCTGTTATAGGACCTTCCCGTATCAAGCGGCCTATAGTCTGATTCAGCAAGCGGCCCACCACGTTCCCAGGGATGCCATGACCGAGCCAGAACCCTTTTCCGGTAACTGCCCGTGCCTGTCCGGCGAGCCGTATGCGGACTGCTGCGGCCGGTTCCACAGCGGTGCGGCAGAGGCAGCCACCGCCGAGCAGCTGATGCGTTCGCGCTACTCTGCCTTCGTCCTGCTGGATGCCGGCTACCTCCTGAAAACATGGCACTCCAGCACACGGCCTGCGGAGCTGGACTTCGACCCGGGTCTGGAGTGGCGGCGGCTGGACATCGTCTCCGTCGAGCGGGGCGGCCCGCTCGACACCGAAGGCGTTGTGGAATTCAAGGCGCACTTCAGCCAGGACGGCGGGCGCGGCGTCCACCACGAAACCAGCCGCTTCCTCAGGGTGGACCGGCGCTGGTACTACGTGGACGCCGTCGCGCTTCACCGGTAGGGAATGACCGGCTGGCCGGCAGCCGGTCAGCGGTCCTCCTTATTCAGTGCTCCTCATAATCCGCCGTGGGAGTGAAGCCGGCGCGGTCCACCTTGCGGTGAAAGTGCATGCCGGCCATGCCGCCCAGCACGGCACCCACCAGGGCCACCAGGGCGACCACGACGGCGGCAATGATGCCGGTGGTGGTGACCTGGCCCTCGTTGACCGGAATCCGCGGGAAGCTGTTCAGCTGCGCCAGGATATTGAACTGCTCGCCGGCGATCATGCCCAGCACGGCCACCAGCACAGCAGCGATCAGGGCCCAGATCCACACCATGAACCCCTGCTTCGCACCATTGAACCGGGCCATCCTGCCGGCGACGTAGCCGCCGCTGTAGTAGGAAGCGAAGAGGATGACCAGCAGGATGATGATGCCGGCGATCCCCACTGTCTGGTTCGAGGCGGCCCGGCCCACGGCGGCGTTCACGTCGGTGTTCGTGGCAAGTCCCACGGCGGTCCCGGCCGCGGCGACCAGGGCGGTCAGCAGCACGGCCATACCCGTGGCGGCCAGCCAGCCAAAGAACGCCGAGCCGATCTTAATGCCGCCGAACGCCTCCCTTTCGCGGGCCGCGGCCATCTCCCGGGTGGCAAAGGCCGGGTCCTCGGGCCGTGCCGTGTCCGGGCGGCCGTCCGGTTCATTGCCGGGTGTGTAGTCGCGCTCGGCGTACGGCGTGTCCGAGTCCGTGGTGTTGAGGGCCCGGGTGTGCGTGTCCGTCGCGGCGCCGGCGCTGGTCACGCCCGGACGGTCCGAACGCCGGTTCTGGGTGGCATCGTAGACAGGCGTGGCTTCCGTGGGGGCGTCTGCCGCGCTGTGTTCGGGCCTGTTGAGATCGGGCCTGCTCGTTTCGGACGTGCCTGATTCAGAGGAAGTGCGCCGGGGGCGTCTGTCCCCGGAGCCGGTTGGGCTGCTCATCAGCGACTCGCTTTCATTGAACGGACCCGGACTCAGGGGCCTAAGCCGGGCAACGCAATGCCGAGGCCAAGGCACTGGCCTCAGTTTCTAGCTAACTCCGTTCAATGGGCATTAGCAAGGATGCTTAGTATCTTCGTGTCGCGCGTCTTCCCTTGTCAGGGGCGGGGAGCCAGGGCCGGCGACCGGTGCCTGGCGCGGTCAGCGGTAAGACCGGTGCAGGTTCTCCTTGGTCGACTCGCGGGCGGTGGCATCGGCGATCCACGGGCCGGTCCCTTCGGACTGGTCCAGCACGCCGGCCTCCAGCCACGTGTAGTTGCCGGCCAGCACCTTGCGCGCGACGTCGCGGTCGCCGTCGTCAGTGTTCCGCCAGAGCTGGTCGAAGTACTCGTCCACCCGGACGCGAGCCTGCTCGCAGAAGGCGTCGGCCAGTTCAAACGCGGTGGCGCCGCGTTCGGGCGCCGTGCGGAGCAGCATCTCGGCGCGGGAGCAGCTGGCGGCCATGGCGAAGAGCTCGGCCCCGATGTCCACGATCCGGCCCAGGAACGCCTGTTTGTGCTCAAGGCGGGCCTGCCAGCGGCCCATGCCGTAGAAGGTCTGGCGGGCGAGCCGGCGCGAGGACCGCTCCACGAAGCGGAGGTGCTTGGCCAGCCGCCCGAAATCACTGTAGGAGCGCGGATCCATGCCGGGGCCCGCCACCAGTTTGGGCAGCCATTTTGCGTAGAAGCCGGAGGCGCCGACGGCGGCCCGCGCCTTGTCTGAAAGGCTCGCCTCCGCGGAGGCCAGGTCCCCGGCGGCGGCGAGGTGCGCGTCCACGGCCTCGCGGGCTATCAGCAGCCGCATAATCTCGGAGGAGCCCTCGAAGATGCGGTTGATCCGCAGGTCGCGCAGCTGCTGCTCCGCGGGGACGGCGCGCTCGCCGCGGGCCTCAAGCGAATCGGCCGTCTCAAAGCCGCGGCCGCCGCGGATCTGCACAAGTTCGTCCGCGATCCGGCAGCTGATCTCGGTGGACCACAGTTTGGCCAGCGCCGCCTCGATGCGGACGTCCTTTTGCCCGGCATCGGCCATCTCGGCGGACAGCTCGAACACGGCGTCAAGGGCGAACGCCGTGGCGGCGATGAACGCGATCTTTTTGCCCACTGCTTCGTGCTTGCCCACGGGGCGGCCCCACTGCGTGCGGGCATTGGACCATTCCCGCGCGATCTTGAGGCTCCAGCGGCCCGTCGCCACGCAGAGCGCCGGCAGCGAGAGCCTGCCGGTGTTCAGTGTGGTGAGCGCAATCTTCAGGCCCTGCCCTTCACGGCCAAGCCTGTTGGCGGCGGGCACACGGACCTGGTGGAACCGGGTCACGCCGTTCTCGATGCCGCGCAGGCCCATGAAGGTGTTGCGGTTCTCCACCGTGATTCCAGGGGAGTCCATTTCCACGACGAAGGCGGTAATGCCGCCCTTGTGGACGGCGCCGTCCGCGTCGGTGTGCTGTGGAACGACGGCCATCACCACCACGAGCTCGGCGATCACGCCGTTGGTGGTCCAAAGTTTGACGCCGTCCAGAAGGTACGACTCGCCGTCGGCAGCGGGAACAGCGGTGCTGCCCATCCGGGCGGGGTCGCTGCCGACGTCGGGCTCGGTCAGAAGGAATGCCGTGACCGACCCCTCCGCGCAGCGCGGCAGGTACTTGTTTTTCTGCTCAGGCGTGCCGAACACTTTCACCGGTTCCGGCACGCCGATGGACTGGTGGGCCGAGAGCAGGGCGCCCAGGCTCGGATGCACAGAGCCCAGCAGAGCCAGCGCGCGGCCGTAATAGACCAAGGACAGACCCAGGCCGCCGTACGCCTGCGGAATCTTCATGCCGAACACGCCCAGCTCCGCCAGGCCGCGGAGGTATTCGTCGGGAATTTTCGCGTCGCGTTCGATGGTCCGTCCGGACATGGTGCGGCAGAACTCCGTCAGGCGTGCCATGAAGGCCTCGCCGCGTTCCACGTCATCGGGTTTGGCGGCGGGCCAGGGATGGATGAGGCCCAGGTCAAAGCTGCCGAGGTACAGGCCCTTGGCGAAGCTGGGCCTGGCCCACTCGGTTTCGCGTGCTGCCTCTGCGATGGCGCGGGCGTCCTCGGCGGACGCGCCCGCGCCGATCTTCTCTGGAGCGACGGGCGTTTCGGACGCGGGACTGTCCACGGGCGGCACGGCGCCCGTGCCGTCCGCAGCCGTGGTGGTTGCAGTCGTACTGGCTGCTGCTGTGCTGTTTCCAGCCCTGCTGTCAGGGGCCGGGCGTTCTGTCGCCTGGCTGTCAGTGGCGGAGCTCACGGGGCATCTCCTCTAACCGGATGACCGGCTCAAAGCCCTGGGTCCGCCGCGGGTGGAGAACCCTTCAGCTGTCCCTCAATGCTACCCGCGGGTAGGTTCCGGTGCTAGGGGACGGCTGCCCCTGAAACTCCGCGGGAAACTCGACTGCAGAGGCGTGGTGCACCAGGCTGTCCCAGGCGTGGTTGATCGCGTGGACCGTCCTGAGCAGCGCCGTGGCAATGACGAGCCACGCCAGTCTCCCCACGCCTACCAGGACGAGCGCGGCGAATGCCGCCGCCGCCACGAACAAGACAAGCACCAGGGCAAACATCAGCGTTCCAATGAACACCAAGGTGGCTGTCTCCACTGCACTCAAGTCGAACTGCATGCTTCCCCCTGCGCCGTTGCTGCGGATGGACCAGTAGCTCGAGACTAGGGCCAGGAGCGAAGCTTCCTCCAGCGTCTCGGCCATGCTGTGGCCGCCTTGATACGGGATCGAGACAATACTCCTGCGTAGGTCACAGAGTGATTGCGGAAACCTCATCTGTCACACCCGTAACGTTGTCTGCTGGGCAACCACGCCCGTTTCGGTGGCACGGGAGCGCGGCGCGGGCCGGCCGGTGGCTCTGCGTTAACCTTGTAGTTGGCAGTTTTCGGGTTTTCGGCTGCCCAGACCACCCCCAAGTTACTGAAGGAGAGTGTGTGCCCCGGTCCGCCACGTCCTCCGCTGACGCGATCAGCGCAAGGCTCAGGGACCTTGAGCTCCTCACCAAGGGGCCGGCATGGGCCCTTACCCGGTCCGCCCCGTGGGTGATCGCGGTGCTGCAGGCGTCCTTTACCCGCACCCGGCCGCAGCTTCCGCTGGAAGAGTTCCACGCCGACGTCGACTCCTTCCTTGAACAGTTGCGCCGCCAGGACCCGGGGCTGGGCGGGCATGCCAACGGGAAGTCCTTCGGCGATGAGTGGACGCGCAAGCAGTTCCTGACCCGCCGGAACCAGTCGGGGCAGATCGTTTACGAGGTCACGGAGCCGGCCGCCCGCGTGCTGGCGTTCCTGGACAGCCTCTCCAGCGAAAGGTCCACGCTCAACGGCTCCCGACTGGGCACACTCCTAGGTGACGTGGAGAAGCTCGCCAACGAGACCAACCCGGACCAGAGCGCACGGCTGGAAGCGCTGGAGGAGGAGATCGAAGAGCGGCAGCGGCTGATCGAGGACATCAGCTCCGGTGACTTCGATGGCCTGCTCGACGACGACCAGGCTGTGGAAGCAGCCGGCAACATCCTGGACCTCGCCGCGAGCCTCCCCGCGGACTACAAGAAGATGCGTGACCGCATCGAGGAGCTCGTGGGCGAGCTCCGGAACCAGATCATCGAGGAATCCCTGACCAAGGGCGCCACGATGGCGCAGGTTCTTGAGGCGGACAAGCGGCTGCGCCAGAGCCCGGAGGGCAGGACCTTCCGTTCCTTCACTGCCTTCCTCGAGGACCCGCAGCAGCAGCTGCGCTTCCGTTCCGCGATCGGCGAGGTGCTCAGCCGCCAGTTCGCGGACGACCTGTCGCCGGACGACCGGGAGACCCTGAAAAATCTGGTGGCGGAACTGCGGCAGCAGCACAGCCAGATCCAGCGCATCTACGGCAAGCTCAGCGAGAGCCTGAACACCTATGTCCAGAGCGACGACTTCCGCCAGTCGGTGCGCCTGCGGAAGGTGCTGCGCGAGGCGGAGCAGGCCATCCGGTCCCTGCCCTATGAGCGTGAACGGCCGGGCCTGGTCCGCGGTCCGGTTCTGTTCAACGCCGGGTTCGAATCCCTCGCTATGGTCAAGCTCTTCGATCCGGACGAGTTCGCTGCCCCGCCCAGGCTCGCCGACCCCATCGCGTTCAGCGACTCGGACCGGGTCCGCTCGCCCCGGACCGCCAAGGCCAGGCCGGAGGCGATCCGCGCCGCGGCTGCCGGCGCCTCGACCCTCGCCGAGGCGTGGGAGCAGCTTCCGCCGGAGGAGCAGCACATCAACTCCATCCGGGCGCTCCTCTCGCACGCACTCCACACCGGCGCCGGCTTTGACCAGCTGGCGTGGGAGGCCCTCGACTTCGAACAGATAGACGGCACCACCCGCAAGGCATACCTGCCGGTGGTAACGCTCAAGAAGGATTAGCGATGACTGAAGAGATAACGACGGCGGACGCCGGGCTGGGCGAGCGCGCCGAAACCCCGCAGGTTGAGCCTGCCGAAGCCACGGCAGGGGCGGCATCGGCTGCGGAGTCACCCCGCTCCGACCCGTTCACGGTCACGCCCCGCGACACGTTTGTGGACGGCGCCGCACTCTTTCCGGGTGACACCGGAGTGCTGCCCATGAAGGTCCGCCAGGCCCTCGTGAAGCTGCTGAAAGGCCCGTATGTCGACGGCGGCCGGGACGAGAAACTCTGGACAACGCTGCTGGACAACCAGCTGATCCTGCGCAGCCGCCTCTCGGAGCTTTTCCTCACGCTGCAGCTGGATCACGAGCGGAAGATCGCGGTGCTGCGTCCCGTTGACCCCGAGGCAATCGGCGGCAGTGCCCGCTCCAGCATCCTGCGCCAGCAGCGTGCCCTGAGCCGGGTGGAAACCATCGTGCTGCTGCGCCTCCGGCTCCTGCTGGACCGCCACGTGACGGCGCAGACGGACCCCACCATCACCCGCGAAGAAATCGCCGAACTCGTGGCGCACTACCAGCCGGCCGGCCAGCAGGACGCCCTGCGCGACTCGGACGTGGTGAACCGCGCGATCACCAAGCTCCTCGCCCGCCAGCTCCTGCTCACCACCGGCCTGGACGACGTCTACACCATCTCCAACGCCCTGCCCCTGGCCCTCCCCTTCGACAACATAGGCGACATCCCCGCCCAAATCGAAGCCCTAATAGCCGCCACGGCAGACCCCACGGGCACCGAAGCAATGCTGGAACTCGATGACAATCCGCTGGTTGAGCCTGTCGAAACCGATGAAGACGACGACGCCGAAGGTGAGACGAACAACGACGCATCGGCTGCGGAGTCAACGGCAACCACGGCGGAAGGGGAAGAAGCATGAGCATCGCAACCATGCTTCCGCTGGGCGAGGTCGTTAACCCGGGCCAGATGCGCCTGGCACTGGTGCAGGTGGTCAACTGGGGCACGTTCCATGGCGCCCACACGATGCACGTGGACCGCAACGGCACCCTGCTGACCGGCAATTCGGGCGTGGGCAAGTCGACACTGTTTGACGCCATGCTGCGGGTGTTCGACGCCCGGCCGCGTTCCAACGAGGCCGCCGCGCAGCGCTCGGGCGCCGTGGAGGACAAGCGGACCACGTTCACGTACATGCGCGGCAAGGTGGGCGATAAGGCCGTCGGGGAGGGCTCGGCCAGCGCGTTCCAGCGCCCCGGTGCCACGTGGTCCGCCGTCGCCCTGACGTTCGACAACGCGGCGGGCACCAGGGTGACGGTGTCGGCGCTGTTTGACCTGCCCAAGAACGGCACGGAATCGAGCGTCGGCCGGTATTACGTGATCGACAACAGCCCGCTGGACCTCGCCGCGATCGAGGACATCGCCGAGAAGCGCTTCACCCGGGCTGCACTGGAAAACATCTTCCCGGACGCCCAGGTTTTTGACGTCCACAAGGCGTTCGCGGAGCGGTTCCGCCGGCTCCTGGGCATCAACTCGGACCAGGCGCTGCCCCTGCTCCGCGTCATCCAGGCCGGAAAGGGCCTGGGCGGCAGCGTAAACACGTTCTTCCGCGACCAGGTGCTGGACGCCCCGGCCACCCTGGCCGCGGCGGACGACGTCGTCGAGGAATTCAGCAACCTCATGTCCATCCGGCAGCGCCTGGAGGACGTCCGGCAGCAGCGCGACCAACTGGCCCCCGTCCCGGGCCTGAACCGGGAGTACGCGCAGTCGCTTCTGGACGCGAACCGGCTCCGCGAGCTCACGGGCGAGGAGTTCGAGGCCTACCGGCAGCAGCTTGCTGTCACCGTGCACGAGAAAACCCTGGCCCGCTTCAAGGCGCTCGCCCAGACGAAGGCCAAGGAGCTCGCAGCGGAACGCGGCGTGCGGGACGGCCTGGCCAAGGAGCTCCGGCAGCTCGAGGCGGACTACAACAACCAGGGCGGCAACGCCATCTCCTCGATCGAGCAGTCCCTCGAGAACGCCCGGGTGGGGCTAAAGCTCCGCCAGCAGGTGGAGGAGGCGGCCCGGCAGGCGCTGACGGACGCCGGTCTGGACCTGGAGTGGACGGCTGAAGGCTGGGAGCAGGCCCACGAACAGGCGGCCAGCCGCTCGGCCGAGCTGAAGGATGACTCCGCGGCCCTGCAGGAGCTCCGCTTCGAGGCCTTCGACGCCCATGCCACGAAGAAACGCGAGCTTGCCGCGGCCGAACAGGAGCTTGTGTCGCTGAAGACGCGCAAGTCCCTGCTGCCGCCGTCGAGTATTGAAAACCGGTCCGCCATTGCGGCCGCCACCGGCGTTCCCGAGGAGCAGATGCCGTTCGGCGGCGAGCTGATCGACCTTGCCGAGGGCCAGGAACAGTGGCGTCCCGCCGCTGAACGTGCCCTGCGGAACCTGGCCACCACGCTGCTTGTTCCGGGTGAACATTTCGCTGCGGTCACCCGCTACCTGAACGGCCACACGGTCCGCGGCGCCTTGCGCGCGGTGGACGTATCCAAGCCGCTCGCCGGGGCGGCGCTCGCGGTGGAGGACGTGGCCGACGGCGACCTGCTGACCAAGCTGGACATCCTCACCACCGGGACAAGCGCGGAAGCCGGGGTGTGGATCCGTGAGCGGATCGCCCTCGACTTCGCGTACCCGTGCGTGGAGAACCCGGACGAACTGGCGGGCCTGGACAAGGGCCTGAGCATCGGCGGCGTGGTCAAGCGCAATAGGCATACCGTGGAGAAGGACGACCGGTTCACCAGCCGCCAGGATTACGTCCTCGGGTTCGACAACGCCTCCAAGCTGGAGCTCGTAGCCGGGCAGGCGGAAGACCTGCGCCAGGAACTGGCCAAGGCGGCGCAGCTGGCCCAAAGCCGCGAGGAATCACACCAGGGCATGTCACGGCAGCTCGAGGCCCTGCGCCGGGTGGCCGAGGACCACCGCCCGTGGGAACAGGTCTCGGCAGCGGTGGCTGCCGACGAGCTCGGCAGGATTGAGCAGCGGCTCAAGGACGCCCTCGCCGCCCAAGCCGACCTCGAACCGCTTCGCGCCAATATCGAAGCGGCGCGCCAGAAGCACCAGTCCAGCACCGAGGCAGCCGCGGTGCTGCAGAGCGAATACAAGTCGCTGGACCAGCAGCTCACCGCCTCCGATTCACTGCTGGAAGCCGCACGTACCCGCCTGAACCAGGCCCCGCCGTCGGACTCCACCACCGCAGCGCTGGCGCCCTACTTCGCCGAATTCGGCGACGTCACGGAAATGCACGAACTGGACAACCTCGCCGGCCGGGTGCGGTCCCAGCTGCTCGGTGACCTGCACGGTGCAGAGTCCCGCGCCCAGGCCACGTCGGAACGGCTCACACGGATCTTCGAAGGTTTCGTCCGCGACTGGGGCACCGCCATTTCGGCCGACCACGGCACGTCCATCGGCGCCGTCGGGGAGTTCGAGGCCCGGTACCACGCAATCATCAATGACGGGCTTCCCGCCCAGGAGGCCGAGTTCCGGCAGTTCTTCAACCAGCGCACGCACGAGTCGTTCAGCACCCTGCTCCACCTGCTGGATGAGGAGCGCCGCTCCATCACCAGCAGAATCCTGCCGCTGAACGGAATCCTGTCCGAGGTGAATTTCCACGAAGGCAGCTACCTGGAACTCGACATCAAGCAAACCCTGCCGGCCACGGCCAAGCAGTTCAAGGACGCCATCCAGAACGCGCTGAAGACCCGGCACGCCCGGCACGGCAAGACGGAAACCGCCCCCGCGGGCCAGAACGACGACGCCGAACTGACCGCCCGGTACAAATCGCTGGAGACGCTGGTGAAGCGGCTGGGGTCGCAGACTCCCGAGGACCGGCGCTGGCGCGCCGAGGTGCTGGATGTGCGCGGCCACCTGTTCATTCAGTGCAAGGAGCACCGCGAGGCCGACGCCCCCGGGAAGAAGGGCGGCAAGCGCACGGAAGTGTTCATGCACGCCGACACCGGCTCCATGTCCGGTGGTGAACGCCAGCGGTTCACCGCGTTCATCATGGCGGCGGCGCTGAGCTACCAGCTGGGCATCGCCGAGCAGGGCTTCACCACGTACGGCACGGTGATGATGGATGAGGCATTCGTGCTGGCTTCCGAGGAATTCGCCGGCGCGGGCATCAAGGCGCTGCATGAGTTTGGCTTCCAGCTGCTCCTTGCGGCACCAGAGAACGTCATTGACCTGTCCCGGCACCTGGGCTCAGTCACCGAGATCCTGCGCGACAGGCGCACCAACCGCTCCGGCGTGCTCACCGCCCCCGTTATCACCCCGAAACCCGGAACAGAAGGCGAGTGGCGGTCCGAGGCCAATCCCGTGGATATCGTGCTGCGCTAGTCCGTAACGCTTTCCAACGGTTTATAACAAATCGATGGATTTATTGCTCGCGCCCTAGTGGCGGGCTGTTTTGGCGTGCCAGTGTGGTGACTCCACCAGTCTTCGCCGAATGCTCCACAGGGTCAGGGCACTCCCACGCGGCGGGCAAGAGCAGCCCCTTGAGAGCTTGACGGCGTCACCATGAAAGGCACCACCATGCGCCCTGCATTCCGCGCCCCCGTCATCACTGCCCTTGCTGCTGCCGCTGCCCTCTCCCTGGCGGGCTGCGGCGCCATGGTTTCGGCGGCTCCGTCGTCATCCTCCCCGGCCGCTTCCGCGAGCACCTCCGCTTCCGCGACTGCGGCGGCTGACGTCAAGACATACACGTTCCCGAACGGCCACGTGTCCTTCAAGTACCCGGCCGACTGGAAGGTTGAGCTCTTCACCGGATCCGGCTCGCCGTCGGACTCTGCCACGGCGACGGTTGTCGATGCCAGCGGTACGAAGCAGGCCACCATGTACTCCGGGCGGATCGCCGACGGCGTCTCCCACCCGGTGACCCGCACAGTCTTCGAGTCCCAGCCCGTCCCGGGCCTGGCGGCGCAGCCCGCGCCGGCCGCCCACTACGCGTTCTATGTGGACCGGATGGACAGCAATGCGACCTACCGCATGCACCTTGCGGCGGGGGCGCCCAAGCCAGGACAGGGCACCGCGCTCGACGGCATCATCCGCGCCGGGGACGGTGTGATCGTGGCGGAGGCGCAGTTTATGGAGAAGCCGTTCGCCAGTGACGCCGCGGCCAAGTCCTGGCTGGCAGGCACCGAAGGGCGGGCCCTCAAGGCGCTGCTGCTGAGCATCTCGTACAAATAGCCCGAGCCTCTGCCGGTTGAGCTGGGGCCACGACCGGAGGGTTCCCTGGCCGAGCTTGTGAGGTCAGGGGGCCGTTGGGGAGGAATGCGCGGCCGTGCAGGCGTCGATCTGGGCCTGGACGATTCCGCCGTAGTAGGCCACCAACTCGTCAAAGTCCCAGCCGTCGAAGAGCCCCAAAGTCCGGACCGTTTCGCCGAACCCGGTCATCAGGGCGGTGACCGTCGAGGCATAGCGGCGGTCCGGCGTCGCATCCCCGATCAGCCTGGCGATGCTGCCGAGGTAGCGTTCGCGCAGTTCGTTCCGCGCCGACTCGGGGTCCGGAGCATCGTGGACATTGATCGGAATCATGGCCCAGGGTTCCTGCATGCCGCGTTCCCGCCGCATCAGTACGCGGAACACCAGGGCGCCGCCGAGCTCGGACGCCGGGACGGTCAGTTCGGTGAGCAGCGACTCGTCCGGCTGCACAGCAGCGAACAGCTTGGCCTTGGAGATGAACAGTTTCATCACCAGGGCCGCCGAAACCCCGGCTTCCGCGGCGATGTCGCGGACGGTCACGGCCCGGTAGCCGCGTTCGCCGAACAGCCGCCCGGCCGCGGTCAGGATGGATTCCTGGCTGGGGCTGCTCATGCCCGCACTGGCTCCCCGCCGGTCCGCTGGGGGACGTGTTCGGCTGTAAGGTCCACGGTCACGGACCGGTTGTCGACGGCGAGCTTGCGCGCCACGGCTTGATGAGTCACGGGATGAAGCATAGTCACTATGTAGCGTCCGGCGGCGGGCAGCGGCAGTGTGTACACGCCGTCGTCGTCCGTCCTGGCGGTGTCCACGTGCTCGCCGGTGGCGTGCAGCAGCGTCACCACGGCGCCGGCCACGGGCCTGCGGCCAATGGCCGCCCGGCCACTGATTTCCAGCCGCTCGTGCAGCTGGAAGTTCTGCTTCAGTGTGCGGCCGTCGAAATCGAAGACCTCTGCCATCGGCGCCCAGCCCGCGGCGTTGGCCACTACGAGGTATTTCCCGGCGCCAGGCAGCGCCACGGAATAGTTGCCGTCGGTGTCCACGCGGCTCCAGTCCACCGGCTCGCCCTCCGTCTGGAGGACGGTGACGACGGCGGGCGTGAGCGGGCGGTGGTCCGGTGCCAGGACGCGCCCCTGCACCACCAGCTCTGCCGCTGCCGGCGCGGCGGGGCGGTGGGTGGTGATGCGCGGAATGAAGATGGCGGCGAGGACGGAGGCGGCGGATGCCAGCGCGGCCATCCAGAACACATCCCTGAAGGCATCGAACGAGGGCAGCCGGGCCGCGCCGAGCGGAATGGTGACCGAGGTGAGCACGGCGGCGACGGCGGCGCTCGACGTGGACGTGCCAATGGAGCGGACCAGGCTGTTCAGGCCGTTGGCGGAGGCGGTCTCCGTGATCGGGACGGCACCCATGATCAGTGTCGGCATGGCGGCGTAGGCGATCGCAGTGCCGACGCTCACCACCGTGGAGCCGATGATCACCCACGTGATGGAGTCGTAGAAGAACACCCGGCCCACATACCCGACGATCATCACGCCTGCGCCGGTTATCAGGGCAGACCTGCCGCCGAAGCGCCGGATGATCCCGCCGGACACCGGGGCGAACACCACCATGGCCAGCCCGGAGGGCACCATGCAGAGGCCGGCGGTGATGACGTTCAGTTCAAAGCCGTAGCCGGTGGCGCCGGGGAGTTGAAGCTGCTGGGTGGTCAGGAGCATGTTGGCGAACATCGCGAAACCGATCAGCAGCGACGCAAGGTTGGTCATCAGGACAGGCCGCCGCGCCGTGGTGCGAAGATCCACCATGGGCTGGCCCACCCTGAGCTCGTAGGGAATCCAGGCGGCCAGCAGCAGCGCCGCCGCGAGGAACAGCAGGAGGACAGGTTCCGAGCCCCAGCCCCAGGCGCCGCCCTTGGAAATGGCCAGCAGCAGCGATCCCAGGGCGGCGGATAGCACCAGCGCGCCCGCGTAGTCGAAGCGGCCGGGAGTGCGCACCCTGGATTCCGGAACCACGAGCACCACCGCCAGCAGCAGCAGCGTGCCGGCGGCCGCCGAAACCCAGAAAATCGACGTCCAGCCGAAGCTCTCATAGAGGATGCCGGCCAGCGGCAGGCCCATGGCGCTGCCGATGCCCAGGGTGGCGCTCATGAGTGCCACCGCGGAGCCCATCTTTTCCTTGGGCAGTTCATCGCGCATGATGCTGATGCCCACCGGGATCAGCGACGCGGAGAAACCCTGAAGGGCGCGCCCGATGATCAGCCACAGGAAGGTCCCGCCCAGGGCGGCCATGACCGAACCGGCCACCATGATGGCCAGGCAGATGACCATCATCTTCCGCTTGCCGTACATATCGGCACTGCGGGAGACGATCGGGGTGGCGACGGCGCTGGCGAGGAGCGTGGCGGTCACGAGCCAGGACGCGTCGTCAGGAGTGACCGACAGGATCCGCGGAAAATCGGGCAGCAGCGGCACCACGAGGGTCTGCATGAGTGCCACGAGCGTGCCGCTGAGTGCCAGCGCGGTGGTGATGGCGGACGGGCTGCGGGTTGGCTTCGGGGCGGGGGGTGCTGTCATATGTGGCGGGCCTTTGTGGGGACGGGAGCCCGCATAAGGGTGAACGGGCGTTTACTCCTTCGAGTGAACCATTGTTCACCCTTGGCTGGCAAGGCGCTGGACGTTGGTCTGGCCACTTCGGGGCAATTACGTTACGCAAACCTTTCGTAATGTTCGAAAGGATAGGCTAGCCTTACTTAGGTTCGCTTCATTCACCTAAGGAGTTCCGTGACTTCCCCCCTCTTCCCAGGCCGGTCGGCCGTTCCCGGCGGTTCCGCTGCCGCTGGCACCACACGCCGCTCCCTGCTCAAGACCGCCGGCAAGGCCACCGCCGTCCTCGCCGCCGCGGCACTTTCCCTGACCGCATGCTCCACCGGTCCGGCCTCCTCCGCTTCGGACGCCAGTGCCACATCGTCCGCCAGCGCACAGTTCCCGGTGGCCATCAAGCATGTCTTTGGTGAAACCACCATTAAGGAACAGCCCAAGCGCGTCGTCACCGTCTCCTGGGTCAATGACGACGTTGCCATTGCGCTGGGCGTGGTTCCGGTGGGCGTGCCCAAGAACGAGTGGGGCGGCAACGCCAAGGGCTCCACGCCGTGGAAGGACGCCGCGCTGGAGAAGCTCGGCGCGGGCTTCGGGTCGGACAAGGCTCCGGTCCAGTTCTCCGAGGCGGACGGCATCAACTTCACTGAAATCGCCAAGCTCAACCCCGACGTCATCCTGGGTGCCTACTCCGGCCTGACGGAGGAGGAGTACAAGAAGCTCAGCGAAATCGCCCCCGTGGTTGCGCATCCAGAGCTCGCCTACGGCACCTCCTGGCAGGACTCCACGAGCATCATCGGCAAGGCGCTGGGCAAGGAAGCCGAGGCCACGAAGCTGATCGCCGACACCGAAGCCGCCATTAAGGACAAGGTCGCCGCCTACCCGCAGCTCGCGGGCAAGAGCTTCATCTACGGAAACCTTGAACCGGCCAAGAGCGACGGCGTGAACGTATACACCGCCAACGACAACCGCCCGCGCTTCCTCAGTGAGATCGGCATGAAGCTCGCCCCGGTGGTGCAGGAGAACTCGAAGGGGTCCAAGGAGTTCTTCATCCCGTGGTCCGCGGAGAAGGCCAACGAGCTCGAGTCGGACATTTTCGTGACCTGGGTTCCGGACGCGAAGACCACCGACTCCATCAAGGCTGATCCGCTGCTGGGCCAGATCCCGGCCATCAAGAACGGCGCCATGGTGGCGGATTCGGACAATACGCTCACCCTGTCCATCTCGGCCTCCTCGCCGCTGAGCCTGCCGTGGTCGCTGGACACGTTCCTGCCGCAGCTGGCTAGCGCAGCGGATAAAGCCACCGACGCGGTCAAGTAAGCCCGTTCAAGTAAGCAACCTCTGATGAAACCAAGCACGACGCCGGCCGCTGCCATCCAGCGCGAACGTACACTTGGGGCCCCTGTGGCCGCAGCCGTTGGACGGCAAGCGTCCGTTCGCGCCCAGCCTGCCCGCAAGGTCCGTGGGCCGCGCGGCGCCTGGCTGCTGGCCGCCGGCGTCGTGCTCGTTGTTGTCTGTTGCGCCTCGCTTGCCGTCGGCGCACGGGGCCTGTCCCTGGAAACCGTGTGGCAGGCCCTGTCCCAGTTCAACCCGGCAAACGGCGACCATGCCGTGGTGCACGCCCGGATCCCGCGGACTGTCCTGGGCCTGCTCGCAGGTGCGGCGCTGGGCCTGGCCGGTGCCGCCATGCAGGGCGTGGCGCGCAATCCGCTGGCAGACCCGGGCATCATCGGCGTCAACGCCGGTGCCGCCCTGGCCGTGGTCACCGGAATCTACGTCTTCGGCATCTCCTCGCTGACCGGATACATCTGGTTCGCGTTCATCGGCGCGGCGGCCGCCGCCGTCGTCGTTTACCTCATTGCCTCCATGGGCCGGGACGGCGCGACACCGGTCAAGCTCGCCCTGGCGGGCGCCGCCCTGAGCGCGGGGCTGTTCTCCCTGATGAACGTCATCCTGGTCTCCAGCCAGGACACTCTGGACCGCTTCCGGTTCTGGCAGGTGGGCGGCATTGCGGGGCGCGACTGGTCCGTGGTGCTGCCCGGCCTGCCGTTCCTCATCGTGGGGGCACTGATCGTGCTCCTGGCCGGCCGGGTCCTCAACAGCCTGGCACTCGGCGACGACGTCGCCCGCGGCCTGGGCCAGAACGTCGGCCTGGCGCGGGCGGTCACCGCGCTGGGTATCGTCATGCTGTGCGGGTCGGCGACGGCGCTCGCCGGCCCCATCGGATTCGTGGGCCTCGTCATCCCGCACGCCGTCCGTTCCCTGACCGGCCCCGACTACCGCTGGATCCTGCCGTTCTCCGCCGTGCTCGCGCCCGCGCTGCTGCTCGTGTCCGACATCCTGGGCCGCGTGATCCTCCTGCCCGGCGAAGTCCCGGCGGGAATCATGACCGCCCTGGTCGGCGCCCCCGTCTTCGTGTGGCTGGTCCGGCGCGGCAAAGGGGCAGGCCTGTGACTCCGAACCCCAGCGCCACGATGCGCGAACGGGCAGATAATGCCCCCAAAACCCCGGAAACCGGGCATTATCTGCCCGTTCGCGCTTCGAACCGGCCCCTGCTGAACCGTACGCTGCTGAACCGGACGGCGGTACTGGCCGCCGGCGTCGTGCTTCTGGTGGCCACCAGCATCCTGCTAGGCAGCTACACCGTGACCATCCCCGACTTCTTCAAAATCCTCGCCGCCCACTTCACCGGCGGTGAGAAGATCCCTGGCGCCAGCTTCATCGTGATGGAGGCCAAGCTGCCCCGGGCGGTGATCGGCACGCTGATCGGCCTGGCCTTCGGGCTCTCCGGCGCGCTGTTCCAGACCATGCTCCGCAACCCGCTGGCCAGCCCGGACGTGATCGGCATCAGCTACGGGGCCAGCGCGGCGGCGGTGCTGGCCATCGTGGTCTTCGGCGCCTCCGGTGCCGCGGTGTCCGGCGCTGCCCTCGGCGGTGCGATGGCCGTGGCGGCGCTGATCTACGGCATTTCACGCAGCGGATCCCTGGGCCTCGGAGGCGGCAGCCGCGGTAACGCCGCCGGCAGCCGCCTCATCCTGGCCGGCGTCGGCGTCGCTGCCGCGCTGCACGCCATGGTCAGCTTCCTCATGACCCGGGCCGACATCCGCACCGCCGCGGAGGCGCTGATCTGGATCAACGGCTCGCTCAACTCCGCCAGCTGGGACCGTGCGGGCGTGCTGGCCCTGACGCTGATGGTCCTGGTTCCGGCCGCGGCCGTGCTGGCCGGGCCGCTGCGCATCCTCGAAGTGGGGGACGACGCCGCCGCGGGACTCGGCGTGCGGGTAGGTGCCACCCGGCTGGGTCTGGTGCTCACCGCCGTCGCGCTGGCCGCTGTGGCGACGGCGGCAGCCGGGCCGGTGGCGTTCGTCGCCTTCCTGGCCGGCCCCATCGCGCGCCGCTTCACCGGCCGCTCCAGCCTTCCGGCGTCGGCCCTGGTGGGCGCCCTGATCGTCCTGGCTGCGGACTACCTCGCCGCCAACATCGCACCGCTGCTGCTGGACGGCACCGTCCTGCCGGTCGGCGTCATCACCGGCGCCCTCGGTGCCCCGTTCCTGCTGTGGCTCCTGGTCACATCCAACCGAAAGGATGCCTGATGGCTGTTCTGCAAGCCCGGGACCTCACGCTGCAGTACGATCAGCGCCGGGTCGTGGAAAACCTCACGGCGGAGATCCCCGAGGGCAGGGTGACCATGATCGTGGGCGCCAACGCCTGCGGAAAATCCACGCTCCTGCGGGGCCTGTCCCGGCTCCTGAAGCCCGCCGGCGGCACGGTAACCCTCGACGGCAAGGACATCCACTCCCGCCCGGCGCGCGAACTGGCACGCACCCTTGGCCTGCTCCCGCAGCACCCGACGGCGCCGGACGGCATCACCGTTCGAGACCTGGTGGGCCGCGGGCGGTACCCGCACCAGGGCTTCTTCCGCAGTTGGTCGGAGAAGGACGACGCCGCAGTGCAGCGCGCGCTGGAAGCCACAGAAACGCTGGAGCTCGCCGGGCGGAACGTCGACGAACTCTCCGGCGGACAGCGCCAGCGGGTGTGGATCGCCATGGCGCTCGCCCAGGAAACGGACGTGCTGCTGCTCGACGAGCCCACCACCTACCTGGACCTGGCGCACCAGGTTGAGGTGCTGGACCTGGTCACCGACCTCAACCGCCAGCGCGGCACGACCGTGGCGATCGTGCTGCACGACCTCAACCTGGCGGCGCGTTACGCCGACCATGTCATCGCCCTGAAGGCCGGGCAGATCGTGGCCGAGGGCGCAGCGTCCAGCGTGATTACCGAGGAGCTGGTGCGGAACGTCTTCGCGCTGGACTCCCGGGTGGTCCCGGATCCGGTGTCCGGCACTCCGCTGATCATCCCTCTCGGCAGGCACCACGCCGACCCAAAAGTTCTGACCACGACCCTGGAGATGGCCTCATGAGTGCAATACAGAATGGTTCCGCCCGCACGTCCATCGCGGACCGTCCCGGCCTCGCCACCGAGCCGATGACCCTGGCGCTTGATGTCACCGTCTCGGCCGTGCAGGAGCTGAGCCCGAACTTCCGGCGCGTGACGTTCGGCGGCTACTCGCTGCGCGACTTCGGTGTCCACGGGGACAGCCTGGACCTCCGCATCAAACTCATGATCCCGTCGCTGGCGCCGGACGGCAGCCGGCTTCCGCTGCCGAAGTTCCGGATGGAGGAGAGCGGCTGGTACCAGGAGTGGCTGGCCATGGATCCGGCCACCCGCGGCTCCATGCGCACCTACACCGTCCGGCAGGCCCGGCTGGACGCCGTCTACCCGGAGATCGACGTCGACTTCGTGATGCACTTCGACGCCGACGGCAACGGCGGTCCCGCGGCGAACTGGGCGCTCACGGCCAAGCCGGGCGACGCCCTCGCCCTGATCGGGCCGAACAACCGGGCGGCGCACTGCGTCACCGCAGAAACGTATGCGGGCATCGAATGGCGGCCGGGCCTGGCCGGGCATGTGCTCCTGGCCGGCGACGAGACGGCTGTCCCAGCGATCAGCGCCATTCTCGAAAGCCTGCCCGGCTACATGACCGGACATGCCTTCCTGGAAGTGCCGGAGGCCGGTGACTTCCTGGACCTGGAAACGGCGGCCGACGTCGAAATCACCTGGCTGGCACGCGGTGCCTCGATCGGCAGGTCCCGGCCGCACGGCGAACTCCTCCGGGAAGCGGTCAGGGACGCGGTACCCGTGCCGGGCTGGGTGGGCATCAAGTCCGTCGAAGCCGCCGGCCCGGAACCCGACGACGTGAACGTTGACCAGGAAATCCTCTGGGAAACCCCTGCCCGCCTCGATGCCGCCGCGGTCAGCGCCACGAAGAACCCGGACAAGCCAGCGGGTGCCCTGCCGTTCTATGCGTGGATCGCCGGCGAGGCGGGTGTCATCAAGGACATGCGGCGCTACCTGGTCCGTGACGTCGGGATCGACCGGAAGCAGGTCGCCTTCATGGGGTACTGGCGCCAGGGCAAGGCCGAGCTCTGACCCGGGACGCTTCCTCAGCTTTCGTCGCTTGATCCGGGATGCTCCCTCAGTTTTCGTCGCTTGATCCGGGATGCTCCCTCAGCATGATGGCGTTCATCTGCGGTTTCCCTGGGTGTTGCTCGGCGCGTGTACCTTGTCCGGGTGGGTGTCTCTCCAGTGCGTCCGGACCGGGACAGGCGTCGGGTGTTCGTCGCCGTCGGAGATTCCTTTACCGAAGGCGTGGGCGACCGGAGTTCCCGGATGCCGAACGGCGTGCGCGGCTGGGCGGACCGAGTGGCGGAGAAGCTGGCGAAGGCAGAACCCGGCTGGCATTACGCCAACCTGGCGATAAGGAGCAAGCGGCTGCGCCACATCGTGGATGAGCAGCTGGAGCAGGCAATCGCCATGGAGCCCACACTCATCACCCTCTATGCCGGCGGCAACGACATCCTGGACTTCGGCACTGACATGGACCAGCTCCTGGCCCAATACGAGGAAGTGGTGGCGCGGCTGGCTGCCACCGGCGCCACCCTGGTCCTTTTCACGGGGTTCGACGTCAAAGTATCCGCGGTGCTCGAACCGCTGAAGAAGCGGAACACCCTGTACAACCGGAGGGTCCGGGAGCTCGCCGCCAAATACGGGGCTGTACTCGTGGACTACTGGTGTTTCGAGGCCTTCCACGACCGCAGGATGTGGGACACCGACCGGCTGCACATGTCCAAGGCCGGGCACAAGTATCTCGCGGCCCAGGTCCTCGACCACCTCGGCGTGCCGCACAAGATCACCCTCAAGGAATGGGAGCCACCAGCCAAGGTGACTCTCCGCGACTGGGAGCGGAGGCAGCGCCGCTGGGTGAACGACTGGGTGTTTCCCCTTTTCGGACGGAAGCTCCGCGGCGTCACGCTGGGGGACAACCTCAGCCCGCGCTGGCCCCGGCCAGTGAAAGTTCCGCGCAAAGGCGGCCTGAAAAAGCTGGTGGACCGATAACGCCCTTCCGGTTAGCGGCTTGAATAGTGTCACTGTAAACAACTGTTGACTTGTGTGCAACGTCACAGCTAGTGTTGCGGCACTGACAAACCGTCAATCATCCAGCTTCAAGTCCGCTCAGCGTCGCGGGCACCGTTCGAGGGCGTGAACCGCCGTCGCCGGCACCCCGACCTGACAGCCGGATCCCTGCACTGCTCCCTCATTCATGCGCACCTTCTTCCCGCGTGCGCCGAGGCGAGCCACCGCCACGAGAGGCATCACCGCCATGACTGACAGCAATTCCCTCCATTTCGACCGCCGGAAGCTCCTCAAGGCCGCGGCACTTACACCGTTCGCCGGCTTGGCCCTGTCCGGCTGCGGCGCAAAGCCTGCCGAAAGCGCACCGGCCAACAAGACCGTGACGGTCACGTCCTACGGCGGTTCCTACAACGACCAGTTGACCCAGACAATCCTCGATCCCTTCTCCAAGAAGACGGGCATCCAGCCCACGCTGCTGGCCAACACCAGCCTCGCGGCGCTCAAGGCCCAGGTGCAGTCCGGAGACGTGCAGTGGGACCTCGTGGAAATCACGGCACCGGAGTACGAGACAGCGGTCGCCGAGGGCCTGCTGGAAAAGTTCGATTACGACATCATCAGCGACAAGGGCTTGCCCGGCTACGCCAAAGCCGAGTACGGCATCAAGTACCTCAGCTTCCTTTTTGTCATGGCGTGGGACCAGAAGGTCATTTCGGACGCACAAGCGCCAAAGGACTGGGCCCAGTTCTTTGACCAGGACAAGTACAAGACCAAGCGTTCCGTTTACAACCAGCTATCCGACAGCTCAGTCCTGGAGGCCGCGCTGCTGGCAGATGGGGTTCCGTTCGACAAGATCTACCCCCTTGACGTGGACCGCGCCCTTCGCGTGCTTGGACACCACCCGGGCAAGGACCGGCTGCTGTACCACGCCGCCAACCAGGAGCCCATCCAGCAGCTCACCTCCGGCGAGGTGTCCCTCTCCACGAGCTTCAACAACCGGATCAACGCGGCCCGCAATGACGGCGCCAAACTGAACTTCTCCGCCGAAAACGCCGTCCTGGCCGGCGACTACTTCGTGGTGCCAAAGGGTGCGAAGAACAAGGAAGCGGCCTTCAAGCTGATGAACTTCATGTCCAACGACGCCGAGGCCGGCGCCGCGTTCGACAAGGTCACCAACCTGACCCTGGCCAACACCCCGGCCCTGTCCAAGCTGCCGAAGGAAATCGCGGACACCCTGCCGACGAGCCCGCGGTTGGCCGACAAGATCCTCGTCCGCGACGACAAGTGGTGGTCGCAGAACCTGAAGAAGACCGAGCAGCAGTTCAAGCTCTGGCAGGCCAGCTGAGATGAGCAACGCAACTCTGGAATGGACACGGCCGCGGGGCCGCGGCGCCCCGCCTTCCGCTGAATCAGCACCACGACGGCGGCGCAGCGGCTGGTGGCTGCTGCTGGCCCCAATCCTCGCCTTCGACGTCGTGCTGTTCCTGACGCCGCTGGGCAAACTGGTCGGTGCAAGCTTCGCCGACAACGCCTACCAGCGGGTCCTCGAGGACCCGCTCGTGATGCTCGCCCTGGTCAACACCCTGACCATCAGCCTGGCGAGCACCATCGTGACGGTGGTACTCGGCTACATCATCGCCATGGTCCTCTGGCGTGCCGGCACCGTCACCCGGGTGATCCTGTTCGCCGTCGTACTCCTGCCGTTCTGGACCGGCATCCTGGTGAAGAACTTCGCCTGGGCGGTCCTGCTGCAGGACAACGGCATCGTGAACGCCTTCCTGCAGGGAATCGGGCTTACGGGTGCGCCGATCCCCCTCCTGCACAACCGGTTCGCCGTGATCGTCGGCATGGTGCACTGTCTCCTGCCATACGCGGTGTTCCCGATCTTCTCCTCGCTGGCATCCATCGATGACCGGCTCGGGCTTGCGGCCCGCTCCCTTGGCGCGCGGGAAGGATCGGTCTTCCGCAGGATCACGCTGCCGCTGAGCATGCCCGGCATTTCTGCCGCCGGGCTGCTGGTCTTCATCATCAGTACGGGCTTCTTCATCACGCCGGTGGTGATGGGCGGCCCCGGCGACATGATGATCGCCAACCAGATCGACTACTACGCCCGACAGCTCACGGACTTCTCCGGGGCCGCTGCATTGGCCGTCATCCTGACTGTCATGGTCAGCCTCCTCGTGGCTGTCTACCAGCGCGTCCTCAAGGCGGGAGGCCAACATGAAGACAATTAATCCGCAACAGCGCCTGCTGGCGCTGCTTTCCATTCCAGCTTTCCTGTTCCTCGTCGTTCCGACGGCGATTGTGGTGCCGGTCGCGCTGAACGACAGCCGCTACATCACCTTCCCGCCGGAAGGGATTTCCTTCGCCGCCGTGGCCGGATTCTTCGCCGACCTGGCCTGGACCTCCGCCCTGACGGCCAGCCTCCAGTCGGCGGCAATCGCCGTGGTGATCGGTGTCCTGCTGGGCGCCACCGCGGCGATCGGCCTGCACGGGCGCAAGTTCCCTGGACAGCCCGCTGTCGTGGGCCTCATCCTCGCGCCGATGATCGTGCCCACCGTGGTGCTCGCGTTGGCGTTCTACCAGTTCTTCATCTCCATCGGGATGGTGGGCAGCATCCTCCCCATCGGCCTGGCGCACGCGGTGATCGCCACCCCGTACGTCTACCTCACCACCCGGGCGGCCCTCGCAGGCCTAAACCCGGCACTCGTGAGGTCGGCGCAAAGCCTTGGTGCCGGCCCGTTGTCAGTACTGCGGCACGTGTATCTCCCGATCATCCTGCCGGGCCTGATCTCGGGCGCCCTGTTTGCGTTCTCGGTCTCCATCGACGAGACCGTGATGTCGCTGTTCATGCAGTCCCCGGGTGCCACCACGCTGCCCGTCAAAATGTTCACGGACATCCAGTTCAATCTGACTCCGAAGATCGCTGTTTCCTCTGCGCTGCTGGTCAGCGTCGCCACTATCGGGCTCCTCTTGCAGGTCATGTTTGTCCTCAGGCGCCGGTCCACCGCACGGATGCTGCCGCTGGCAGAGTCCGCCCAATCGTAAGGAATGCCGATGACCACATCAGTGATTTCCGCGGAATCAATATCAGGCACCCGGACCGCTTCGCGGGGCGCCATTGAACTCCGCAGTGTCAGCAAGAACTACGGCGACGTCGTGGCCGTGGACCGGCTGGACCTCGCTGTCCAGCCGGGCGAGTTCGTCACCCTGCTCGGGCCCAGCGGGTCCGGCAAGACCACCACCATGATGATGGTTGCCGGCTTCGAGGAGCACACCTCCGGGTCCGTGTTGATCGATGGCCGACCAGTGGACACACTGCCTCCGCGAGAGCGCAACCTGGGCGTGGTGTTTCAGAACTACGCACTGTTCCCGCACATGAGCGCGCTCGAAAACGTCGAATTTCCTCTCCGC
Organism: Arthrobacter sp. BGA-UO-ETr-C19; assembly: GCF_059568005.1. Taxonomy (NCBI): domain Bacteria; kingdom Bacillati; phylum Actinomycetota; class Actinomycetes; order Micrococcales; family Micrococcaceae; genus Arthrobacter; species Arthrobacter sp. BGA-UO-ETr-C19. Next base: position 7,187 of record NZ_JCAQPC010000013.1, on the reverse strand, counting down.
ATGCGGAAAATCCCCAAGAATGAACGCCGCCAACGGGCTGAGGAGGCCTTGGACCGCGTGGGTCTCGGCAAAATGGGGAGCCGCAAGCCCCGCCAACTCTCCGGCGGGCAGCAGCAACGCGTCGCCCTGGCCCGCGCGCTGGTCTTCAACCCGGCCGCGTTGCTGCTGGACGAACCAATGGCCGCACTGGACAAGCGGCTGAGGGAACAGATGCAGGAGGAAATCAAGACACTGCAAAAGAGCCTCGGCATCTCCGTGCTATTCGTCACCCACGACCAGGACGAAGCCATGGCTATGTCGGACCGGATCGTGGTCATGAAGGATGGCAAGATCGTCCAATCTGGCCCGCCGGAGGAGGTGTACAACCAGCCGTTGACAGACTGGGTGGCCAGCTTCCTCGGCGATACCAACCTCATTCCCTGCACCGTGCTGGAACGCAACGGCATCGAGGCCCTGGTGGACCTTGGCGGGCTTGGCACGGCACGGGTTGCAGACCGTGGGGTCCAAGGCGAAAACTATGCCCTCTCCATCCGGCCGGAGCACCTCAAATTCCGCTCGGCAGGTCAGTGCGGCAACGGCGGCGCGGCAACGTTGGTGTCCTCCACCAACTTGGGCGCCACCGTCCGCCACCGCCTGACGGCAGGCGGCCATGAGCTCCAGTTGCGCGAACTCAGTCCGGACTCTGCCGGCAGGGCTGCGCCCGGGGGCCAAGTATTCGTGGGATGGGACTCCGGACGGGCCCAGCTTCTGGTCCTGGAGTCCTAGGGCCCGTAACGGGGCCGAAGTGGCCCGGTTTGACCGGCATTCCGCGTGTTGAGGCCCCGGACAGCGCGGCCGGGGCCTCAACAATGGGCTAGTTCTGCTGCCCGGGCTCGTCCAGCAGGTTCTCGAACCCCGGCGCAGCGCGGTTTGCAGCGAATTCAGTGACGTCGAAGTCGGCTACCCCGTGCACGTTGAACGGATCCTTGGCCAGTGACCCGTCGAGGGTTGGACGGTCTGCCCTGGAGAGCAGCACGCCTCCCGTGCGCGGAACCTTGCGGCCGGCGGCGATGAAGACGCCTTCGTCAAAGGCATCCTTCAGCCAGTCCACGTGGGCATCCAGATGCTGGTCCACGATCTCTTGGGCAACTTTGTAGGTCAGGGAAACTACGTACATGACCGCCAGCCTACCGCCAGAGCCTTGGCCGCCCGGCGACTCGCCGCCGCCGGAACCGGCCTTGAACCGTCAAGCGTTAGTTCTCCTAGGATGGAGTAATGACCGAACCGCGCTGGCTCAACTCCAATGAACGCCGGGCATGGCTTGCCCTGCTGAGCATCAACACCATGCTGCCCGCGTCGCTGGATACCCAGCTGCATGCCGCCGGCAAGGTGTCGCTGTTCGACTACAACGTGCTGGCGATGCTCTCCGAGGCCGAGGGCCGCTTCCTGCCGATGAGCGAGCTGGCGGCACGGACCAGCGCCTCCCTCTCCCGGCTGTCCCATGTGGTCACCAAGCTCCAGAACCGCGGCTGGGTGGAACGCCGGCCGCATCCCGGAGATGCCCGCGTCACCACCGCACACCTCACCGAAGAGGGCATGTCCACCATCGTGGATCTGGCGCCGGGCCACGTCGAATCCGTGCGCTCGCTGTTTCTCGATGCCCTGACTGAGCGGGATGTTGCGGACCTCGCCCGCATCGGCGAAAAGATAGTGGCCCGCCTGGACAGCAATCACTGGATCCTCCGCGAGCAGCAGCAGTAGCACCACCCAGGCAGAGGCAGTTCCTGCGCCGCGCGCAGCTGTCTTGGTTGCTCCCGGCAACGGGTGGCAGACTTGCTCCCATGGATTTCACGGCCCGCTACGTCGCCCTTGGAGATTCCTTCACGGAGGGTGTGGGTGACGACGACCCGACGCGGCCCAACGGGGTCCGCGGCTGGGCTGACCGGGTGGCGGAGCAACTGGGCTCGACTGACCCCGGCTTCGGGTACGCCAACCTCGCCATCCGCGGCCGCAAGCTGCGGCAGATCCTGGCCGAGCAGGTGGACGCCGCCATCGCGCTCAATCCCACTCTGGTGACTCTTTACGCCGGTGCCAACGACATTCTTCGGCCCAAGATCGACATCGACGACCTGCTCGCGGACTACGAAAAAGCGGTGGGGAAGCTGGCGGCCACGGGCGCCACCGTGGTGCTGTTCACGGGCTTCGACGCGCGGGGCTCGAAGGTCTTCGGCACCATGCGGGGGCGTACGGCCATCTACAACGAACTCGTGCGCGGCATCGCCGGAGACCATGGAGCCCTGCTAGTGGACTACTGGCGCTTCAACGAATACTACGACTGGGGCATGTGGGCTAAGGACCGGATGCACATGTCCGCCGCCGGCCACGCCAACATGGCCAAGCGCGTCCTGACGGTCCTAGAACACGAGCACTCCATTGAGGTTCCGCCAATGACGCCCGTCCCGGAGCTCAGCAAGGCGGAGGCGCTAAGGGCTAACGCCCGCTGGGTCCGGGAATTCGCCGCGCCGTGGGTGGTCCGGCGGGTCACAGGCAAGTCCTCGGGCGACAACCTCCAGCCCAGGTACGCCCAGCTCACCCGGCTCTAGGCGGGCAAGCCAACCTACCGCCGGAACCCGCCCGTCGCCAATAGCTCGCCATTTGCACGCACGGCCAGCGCCTCGATGTCCCACATGGCGGTCGCGCGGTTGAGCATCGGGACGCCGCCGGCCACGATCGCGGTTGCCAGTACATCGGCGGTGACCACGTCCGCTGCGGCGACGGAAACCTGCCGGAATTCCGCGGCTCCGGCCGCGACGCTCCAGATATGGTCCCCTCGTTCAGCGGAACCCGAGGTGGCCAGCGCCGCCCGGGTCCCGCCGTCGGCCGTCTTTCCACCCAGCGGAGCCGGACTCTGCGGACGCGAACCAAGCGGAGACGTACCCGGCGCGGCCCCGCGCAGCGGGAAACCGGCCAGCAGGGTCCTCCGGTCCGCCGGATCAACAATCCCCGCCCGCCATGGCCCATCGGTGCCGGGAATGGGGGAGCCGCCGACCAGCACGTCCCCGCCGGCGTTCAGGCACCAGTTGGCCATGCCGAGCGCCAGCAGCGACATGCCGGCTTCCCTGATGGCGTGGCCCTTGACGATTCCGGAGAGATCCAGCGCCCCGTCCGGACGTTCCGGCGTGAACGCACCCTCCGTGAGAAGCCTCCACTCGGCCGCCTCCTCATACCGCGCCCGCATTTCCGCGGAAGCCTCCGGCAGCGCGAGTTCGCCGCGGACCAGTCTGCTCGCCTCTGAATCGGGGCGGTAGAGGCTGAAGATGCTGTCCAGTTCAGTGAAAAGGCGTTCGACGACGGCGGTCGCCGCTTCCAGCTCATCCGCCGCAGCCTGGGGTGCTTTGTGCGCGTCCGCGGGGATAGTCAGGCTGATGACGGTCCCCATGCAGGTGAAGGTCCGGGCCCGGAGCCTTGTTTCAAAGGTTTGCGGCATCGAGGGCTGCCTGGAGGGAGGTGAGGTAGGCGTCGCTGGTCACGGTGGCGCCGCCCACGGTCTGCACGTTGCCGGACTGTGCCTGGAGCACCTCGCTGCGAAGAATGGGGGCGGCGTAATTGCTGATCTGCACGGACCGGCCCTCGGCGTCGGTGAGTTTCAGGGCCGTGACGTCGGTGATCTGCCCGGCCTTCACAGTGATCTGGACCTGCACGGTGCCGAAGCGGGTCTGGACCACATCGCCGTCGTATGTGCCGCCGGCCTTGGCCGCCGCGCCGGCGGCTCCGGCCGCGCCCGAGCTGCCCGCCGCGCCCGAACTGTCCGTCGCCCCGGAACTGCCAGTCGCCCCGGAACTGCCAGTCGCCCCGGACGACGCCGAGGATCCCGACGACGCGGTGCCGCTGCTGTCCGTGGTTCCCGCCCCCGACGCCTGGTTTCCCGTTGCCGCGGCCGCAACCGCGCTGCGTGTATCGGCCACATGGACACCCGATTGCCAGCCGGCCAGGAGGATGCCGGCCGAAGCCAAGGCGGCTGAAACTGCTGCTCTGATTCTCACCAGTCGAACCTTTCGTGATGGAGCTGATCTTCATGGACACCAGCGGCGCGGGCGGCGTTCAGGACGTTGCCCGCCCAGCGTGAGGGCCCGCATACATAGACGTCGGCGTGGGCGATTTCCGGAACGTAATCCGCCAGCGCGTACCCGGCGCGGTGCGCGGTGGCCGGAAGCCAGCTGTCAGGGGAGCCGGGGTCCCGTCCGCCGGTCAGGTGGAACAGGGTGGCGCCGCGCTGCCGGCACAGTTCGAGGATTTCCTCGCCCAGGTAGAGCTCCTGGCTGCTGTGCCCGCGGAGCAGAACCGTCGCCTGGCCAGGGGAGAAAGGGGTGGTCTCCAGGAGGGCCCGCAACGGCGTAATACCGATGCCGGCACCGATCATGACCACACGGTCCCTGCTGCGCGCGGCGGAGCTGAAGAGTCCGTACGGCCCTTCTACGGCGACCTTCGTTCCGCGCCGCAGCTTTAGCAGTTGTGCCGAGCCCCGGCCGAGATCACGAACCGTGATCCGCAGCCGCCCGTGCCCGTCAGGTCCGGTCCGCGCCGGCTCCGCCGACAGGCTGAACGGATGCGGATGCCACCACAGGCCCGGAGCGAGGAAGCGCCAGATGAAGAACCGCCCGCCGTTGCCGGCCAGCGAACCGAGCTGCAGGCCGCTCATTTCGATGTTGACCACCCCGGGTGCCACTGAGGTGACGCGCTCAACCGTGAGCTGATGCCTGAAGGTTGCCTGCACAGGCTGGATGATCCGGTAGTACAGCAGGGCGGCCCCGGTGGCGATGCAGATGGCCAGCCAGTACCCGCGCTGCCACGTGCCTGCGGCGAACAGCCCGCCCACGCTGAACTGGTGCGGCAGCGAGGTGAGCACGGCAGCATAGGTGAGCAGGTGCACGGCGTACCAGAATTCGTACGGGAAGCGCCGGCGGACGGCCACCAGGGACGTGACAACAACCGCGATGAAGAGTGCCAGGGAGATGAACGCGAGCCACATGTCGGGCACCAGCACCCAGAGCGCCACAGCTTCGCTGACCGGGTCGAGCCCTTCTGCCATGCCATAGCCCACCGCGATGAGGAGTCCGTGGGCCAGGAGCAGGTACAGCGAGGGTTTCCCAAGCTTCCGGTGAAACTCCAGAGCCCGGTCATGCCCAACCGCGCCGTCGATGAACGGGATCCTGGCGGCCAGCAGCAGCATGAGCAGCACCAGGTCCATGCCGGCAAGCCCGGCAACAATACCCAGCGCTGTGACCATTCCGGCAGGCGAGGACGCCGCCGTCAGGCCGCCGTCGGCAAGCCAGAGGGCAACCGAGGCGGCCAACGAGGACCAGGCCGTCACCGCCAGGGCATCGGCCCGAAGGAGTCTGCGCCGGTGCCGGCCGGCGAATCGGCCGGTCTCCCGGACCGAAACAGGCCGGCGGTCCGGACGCCTCGGGGTGCCGGCTCCGGGGGAGGGCAAGAGCTGTGTGTTCATGGCTCAAGATTCCGCCGCGAGCCTTTGACTTTGCTGTGAGGAGCCTTCTTTCCGGATATGTCTTGGAAGAAGGAAGATCCCCGGGCTGCCCTATAACACCGTTCCCCGCCGGATTGGTCTTTAATTCGCGTGTCTCGTAGACTTGGTTGGCGCTAGGTGGCGCGGAGCGTGTGCAATTGCTCCGGTTTGCGGTGGCTGTTGGCAGTATTCACAGTCCTGGAGGCCGGTAGTTAGGGGCTCAAGTTGCGTGCATTCCTGTATTCGCCCAGTATCCCGGCATTTCGCAGTGGCTTCCATTGCCAAGTGTTTGTGGCTCATCGTATTCCGCCGCAGTAAACCCGGTTCACCGGTGTTGAAACGTGCGGATACGTGGCTGGATGCGGACGCCGCCTGCCGCACGGTGAAGCAGAACTCTGCCCGCCGTTTCATTCATTTTTTCAGAGGAGAGTCGTCATGGCAGCACACTGCCAGGTGACCGGAGCCGAGCCGGGCTTTGGACACAGCATTTCGCACTCGCACCGCCGCAACAAGCGCCGGTTCGACCCGAACATCCAGAAGAAGCGCTACTGGGTTCCGTCCCTGCGCCGTAATGTCACTCTGCAGGTCTCTGCAAAGGGCATCAAGACCATCGACGTACGCGGCATCGACGTTGTCGTCGCCGACATCCTGGCGCGAGGAGTGAAGCTCTAGTGGCAAAGGACAAGGACGTACGTCCGATCATCAAGCTCAAGTCGACCGCGGGCACGGGTTACACCTACGTAACCCGTAAGAACCGTCGTAACGACCCGGACCGTCTGGTCCTGAAGAAGTACGACCCCAAGATCCGCCAGCACGTCGAATTCCGAGAGGAGCGCTAAACACATGGCTAAGAAGTCCAAGATTGCTCGCAACGAGCAGCGCAAGGTCATCGTTGAGCGTTACGCTGCAAAGCGCCTCGAACTGAAGAAGACCCTGGTCGATCCGAACGCGACTGACGAAGCACGCGAAGCTGCACGCCTCGGCCTGCAGAAGCTGCCCCGCAACGCCTCCCCGATCCGTCTGCGTAACCGCGACATCATCGACGGCCGTCCGCGCGGTACCTTCCAGAAGTTCGGTATCTCCCGTGTTCGCTTCCGCGACATGGCTCACCGCGGTGAGCTCCCGGGCATCACCAAGTCCTCTTGGTAATCCAGCACCGCTGATACCAGCTGCCTGAGGAGGGCCGGCAACCACGTGGTTGCCGGCCCTTCTTTGCGTTAATCCCCCTCGTTTATGGTGACCGCCCCCGGGTGACGCACCACACAATATTGAATTAGGACGGCGACGCCCGACTTCTCGGCTTGTCGCGCCTTGTTGTGCGCGGAATCTAGCGGTTTTTGGGACCTCGAGGCGTGGTTTTGGCTGGGTTGCTTTGGGGGTGGGGTGGGTGTAATGTTTTCCAAGTCGCCGCGAGGGAGACAGCGAAGAGCTGGTAACCGCGGGTGGCCAAATCCCCGAAATCAAGACCATAATCTGGTGGCTCTTTTAGGTCGCTTGGGTTTGGTGGGGCTGGTTTGTTTGCCGGTGTGGGTCCTGGAACATGGATTTGCGTCGGGGAGTGAAACCGGGTAAGTTTGAAAAGTTGCTCCGGAGCGATCCTGAACGTTGGTTTGGGTGGTGCCGGGTGTGTCTGTTGTTTGAGAACTCAATAGTGTGCCAAGTTTGTTGATACCGATTTTTTATG
>NZ_JCAQPC010000012.1:0-288626 GCF_059568005.1 Arthrobacter sp. BGA-UO-ETr-C19 | reverse complement strand
ACCCCGGTTTCCACACCCAACCCCGGCCCCCCGGGATGTGAGGAAGCGACCGGACCGAAGCGACAGGACCTGAGGAAGCGACCGGACCGAAGCGACAGGACCTGAGGAAGCGACCGGATCGCGGCGGCCTTTCACCGACCCTTCCTCACATCCTGCTGGTTTTTCCCTAGCGCTTCCTCAGGTCCTGCAGGTTTTTCCCTAACGCTTCCTCAGGTCCTGCAGGTTTTTTCCTAACGCTTCCTCACGTACCCGCTCAGATCGGTCAACGGCGAACCCGATAGCGCAGGTGAAGCACCCGGTTGCCATGAATCACCATGTCGGGGTCCTCCAATAGCTGCTGCGCGTGGGCCGACCCGAAGTAGCGCTTGCCGGACCCGAACACGACGGGTACGACGTCCATGCGCACCTCGTCGACCAGGCGCGCGGCAAGCATCTGGCCACCGACATCACCAGCGGCAACCTCGACGATGCGGTCACCCGCAAGCTCTTGCGCCTTGGCCATGGCAGCCTCGACGCCGTCGATGAAGTGAAACGGTGCCTCGGGGTCCCAGCCCTCGGGCTGCGGCCGGTGCGTCACGACGACCACGTGGTCGATGCCGCTCGGAGGCTTCCCGTCCCAGCCATCCGTCAGGTCGAAGACGTGACGGCCGACGAGTGTCGCCCCGATCTGGTCCCAGTACGGCCGGGTGTAGTCGTACGACGTCTGCGACACCTTCACCTCGCCGTTCTCGTCCAACGGGACGTCACCGCTGGACAACCAGTCGAACAGCGGTCCGGGCTGGTCATTCTCGTCCGCGACGAAGCCGTCCACCGACACCGAGCCGTACATGACCACCTTGCCCACGGGGCTCTCCTCTGCTTTGGGGTGCCCCCACATTAGCGTGTCGCGAGCTGTCGCTCTAGTAAGAAATCAATGGGCCGGCAGCGGCCAGCCGTCCAGCGCGTGGCCGGGAGGTTCGCGCAGGAACCGCCGCCGGACTTCGACGTACCGGGTCGGCGTGAGCCCGGTGAACGCCCGGAACTCGTGCCGAAGTGGGCCCGGTACCTCAGGTAGCAAGAGCCAATTCACCCCTGCCGAGTTGACTGATTTCGACGGCGTCAGCCCCAGAATTCAGTGAGCTGCTCGGCAAGGGCTCTGCCTTGGTTGTAGCCAGACCGAGCGGCCGGTGGACGCATTGACAGATCCATCGCATTAGCGCCGAACATGTGCTCGGAGTTGCTGTCCGGGAAGATCGTTTCGACTCTGCTGGCGCCGGCACGTAGCTCGTCGACCTGTGCTGCAAGATGCATGCCCCATTCCAACGGCGTCCGTGTTCTGCCGCTGAACGGGGACAGCACCAGCACCCGCCCGTATCCGCTTGCCAGGTCAGCATTCTCGCTGGATCGTCGATAGCCGCCGTCGATATATAAGTTGTCCCCGATCCTGTAAGCGAAGCCACTGGCACAGCTGGCGGCGACGGCGTCCGCCAGGTCGACTCCGCTGTGGCGGTCGAAGACGACGGGTTCACCGGTTTGGGCATCGACCGCTGTGATGAGCACCGTTCGTTGCGGCCAGTGCTGGCTGGGCAGCCGGGCGGCGACGGTCGAGCGCCACCGCTGCTGCACGGAGCCATCCCGCGCCGCATCCATGTCGAGTGCCGCCGCGCCCATTCTGCGGCGCATATCGGCCGCATCCTCGGCGGCGGTGATGATCTTGCCCGTTCTCTCCAGGTGGTCTGCCACCGGCCTGATCGAAGCGCGTCCGCTGCCGGATCCGGCCGGACCCGTCCGCCGCTCGGTCTCCGCGGCAAGGATGGCGGCAAGCAGTTCGGTCGGGGTCGCCCCAGCTATCTGGGCCGCGGCCGTGGAACCGGCTGACGTCCCGATGGTCAGGTCAGCGGTGGTCACGTCCAGCCCGGCATCGAACAGGCCCGCGATGACGCCGATCAGCCAGGCATTGCCTGTCGATCCGCCGCCACCGAGGACCAACGCTCGCTCGCCCGGGGGGCGCACCCGCTTGGTGGCCTCGACCTGCGGCTGATCCTGGCCGGACGTCGACCGGTCGGAGGCCGTCGTCGAGGTGGGGTGCGGATTTGAATAAGGTGTTGTGTTCATGGGAGTCGCCTTTCGCGAATTGCCTGGCGGCGCTCCCGGTGGCGACTACTTCAGTCGCGCGATCGTGGACTGCAGGGGAGCACCCATTGCGGATACTGCGTTCATGGGTCTCACCTCCTGCCGATAGATCACGATCACCGGAAAGCTATCACCCTGGCGACCCGGTGCGCAATCGGCGTCGTCAAAATTCCAGCCGGTATCCTGCTATCGCTTCTAATTCTCTCGGGGAATCAAGGGGTGACTATTGGGGACTTTGCGGCGCGGTACCAAGGTTTTTACAGGCTATATTCAGAAATTCCCACTGTTTCCCGATGGCTCCGGGCTACCGTGTACGGACGTGTCGACGGCGACGCGTCCATCGGACAAAGGAGTCCCTGATGCACTCAGGATCGGAGTTCCTGATTGGTCGGAAGAGAACTGGAAGGCACCGCCTTAAGCGCGGAATTCCACCGGCCAATTGGATTTCAGCAGTTTTGACTGTCCTGCTCATTGCCGCCATTTCGTTGATTGGGGGGACTGCCCAGGCAGCTACTGTCACAATCGGTCCCTCTGCAGATGCCGTGGTCAAACGGGACACACCCAACACAAACTTCGGTGCCGCGATCGGTCTGAAGGCAGACAATTCTCCGGTTGAGATGTCATTCCTGAAATTCACGGTGGCCGGTACCGGAAGCACGGTGACGGGGGCCAAGCTCCGCCTGTTTATTTCTGATCCATCCAATCTTGGCGGCCAGTTCCGGCGCGTGCAGAACACGACCTGGAGCGAAAACACCATCAACTGGTCCAATGCGCCGGCGGCCGACACCACAGTAATTGCTTCCGTGGGGGCCGCTCAGATCAACACCTTTGTGGAGGTTGACGTCTTCAGCGTTGTCAAAGGCGACGGCACATACTCCTTCCGCATCAACAACACCTCCAGCGACGGTGTTATCTACGCCTCGAAGGAAATAGCGGACACCACACACCGGCCGCAGCTGGTCCTGACGACCAACGGGACACCCCCACCTCCGCCTCCGCCACCACCGCCACCACCGCCGCCTGCCGCGAACCCTTGCGGCAAGACGGCAGCTCCACCGGCCACATATGACCACGTGATTTGGTTCCTTTTCGAGAACAAGACGTACTCGCAGGTTATCGGGAGCGCGAATGCCCCCTACATGACCCAGGTTGCCCGGCAGTGCGGCTCCGTTACCACCTGGAGTGACGCCGGACTAGGCCTGCCTTCGCTTCCCAGTTATTTGGCTCTGACTTCCGGAAGTACGCAGGGGGTGACCTCCGATTCGGATCCGAGCAATTTGCCGCCGATCACGGCGGACAATATATTCCGGCAGGTGCGGACGGCTGGCCTGACCTACAAGAGCTATGAGGAATCTATGGGCTCGAACTGCCGTCTGAGCGGGTCTGGCTTGTACGCGGTCCGGCACAACCCCGAGGCCTACTACCAGGGCCCCGGGGACAGGGCAGCGTGTGCCGTCAACAATGTCTCGCTCGGTACGCCGGCATCCGGGAATCTCCAGCGGGACCTCGCGAACAATACGTTGCCGAACTTCTCCCTCATCACGCCGAATGTCTGCAACGACATGCACGACTGCAGCATCGCAACGGGTGACACATGGCTGTCCGGCTGGCTCCCTGCGATCCTGAACAGCCCGTCCTACCAGGCGGGCAGAACAGCCATAGCGGTTGTTTTCGACGAAGACACCCCGGTGCCCAACTTCATAGTCGCCCCCTCCGTGGTTCCGGGGACAACCGTGCAGGGCTCCTACAGCCACTACTCGCTTCTCCGTTCCACCGAGGAAATGCTGGGTATCGGGCCCAGGCTGCTCAACGCAGGCAATGCTCTGAGCCTCCGACCGGCATTGAATTTCTAGTCATAGTCCATGAGGGCCATAGATAGCAGACGGCGTCCGGGCCCGGGAACATGTCCCGGCCGGACGCCGTTGTATGTGGGAGGCCGACTCATGGTTGAGCGGCTCAATCACAGCAAAGGACACCTCATGCCCCAGCGCATCATCGTCATTACCGGCGCCAGCGACGGCATTGGCGCAGCAGCCGCGCGGTACCTGGCGCGGGCAGGTGAGCAGATCGTCGTCGTCGGGCGTTCCCCGGGGAAGACCGCAGCGGTAGGTGCGGAACTGGGCGTTGACTACTTCGTTTGCGACTTCGCTCAGCTGGCCCAGGTGCGGGAGCTGGCCGCGGCGTTGCGCGAAAGGTATCCGCGAATCGATGTCTTGGTGAACAACGCCGGCGGGATCATGCGGGGCCACGAGCTGACCGTGGACGGCCACGAGAAGACGTTCCAGGTGAACCATCTGGCGCCGTTCCTGCTCACGAGTGAGCTGCTGGATACCCTCACCGCCAGCCGTGCCACCATCATCAACACCTCCAGCGCTGCCAACGGGTTCGGGCGCCTGGATCTGGCGGATCTCAACTCAGAGCGCAGCTATTCGACAAACCGCGCTTACGGCACCGCGAAGCTGGCCAACATCCTGTTTACCGCGGAACTGCAGAACCGCTACGGGGCGGACGGCATTGCGGCGGCGGCTTTCCACCCGGGCGTCGTGGCCACCAACTTCGCCGCGGAGTCCACAAGCTGGTTCCGGCATGCCTACAAGACCGTGTTGAACCGGTTCCTGCTCTCTGCTGAGCAGGGCGCCGACACGCTCGTGTGGCTTGCTACATCCACGCCCGGACGGGACTGGGTGCCCGGTGCCTTCTACGTCAAGCGTGCGCTGGCGAAGGCAAACAAGCAGGCCTATGACGCCGAGCTGGCGAGGAGCTTCTGGGAGCGCAGCCTGGAGCTAGTCAGCGCCGGCGAGCCGTTGGAGAAGCCTGAACTGGACAACGCCTGACATGTGCCAGCCGGAAGGTCTTAACCTTCGCAGCCTATGCCGTCACTGTCCCTGTCCAACCCGTAGATGTCCGAACCAGTGACGGTCACCGGACCCTGTACATAGGCGGGCCCGTTTCCGCTGCCGCCGGCGCAATCCACGTCTGAGGCGATTGGCACGCAAGCGCCAGAGTAATTCGGGTCGCAGTTGGAGGGGGCGGCTGCAGGCGGGGCAGGCGGTGCAACGATGGCCTGCTGGGCTGCCTTTTCCGCCGCCGCTTTGGCTTCGGCAGCTTCCTGGGCTGCCTTGGCTTCTGCTGCACGTTGCGCTGCCTGAGCGGCGGCCGCTGCCTCCGCGGCCTTCTTGGCGGCAGCCTGCCGGGCCGCCAGTTTCGCCGCCTTCTCGGCAGCGGCCTTGGCCGCGGCTTTCTTTGCCGCCTCGGCGGCTGCGGCCTTGACGGCTGCGGCCTTGGCGGCAACATCGGCAGCGCGCTTGTCCGTTATTGCCTTGGACGTGGACGCCTCAAGCCATACGAGTTGGTCTGATGCATCCTCTGTACAGATGAAGGTGTCGGCCTCCTGGGATGTCTGTTCCTCGGCCGTTTCGCACGGCGTCAATGCAATTGCGCTGGGTGACGGTGCGGCGGCCGCCGACTGCGAGACGCCTTTCGCCGCAGCCACGCTGCTGCTGGCCGTCTGGCCGTTTCCGCAGGCAGTAGCCGCCAGCAGCAGAAGACTCAGAACAGCAAGCCCCTTGCCGCGCTGCCGTGTCTGGTTGGTGTTCATTTTTCCCCTGGGTCCAATAGCAGGTAGCGACGTCCGCGGATAGCGCGTACCTCCTCGCCGTGAGCAGTTCTCCTGCCTAATCGTCACGTCGCCAACTTGCGGAACCTTGAGGGAGCAGCAAGGAGGGCCCCTCAAAAGGAGGCCCCCGAGGGAGGGTTTGGGGCCAGGCGAGAGGTGAGGGAGGGTTTGGGGTTGAGCGGCGAAAGCTGAGGGAGGGTTTTGGTTTGAGCGGCGAGAGGTGAGGGAGGGTTTGGGGTCAAGCGGCGAGAGGTGAGGGAGGGTTTGGGGTCAAGCGGCGAGAGGTGAGGGAGGGTCTGGCCGGGGTCAGCGGCGCAGGCGCAGCCCTTCAAGCGCCTCGAGTGCTGCGGCCGAGCGGCTGATGGCCTGTTCCAGCCCGGCCTCGGATGCGGGAACCGAGAACAGGTAGCCCTGCATGGCGTCGCACTGCAGGTCCGTCAGGTAGGCGGCCTGCTCGGAAGTTTCGATGCCCTCGGCGGTGACGCCAAGACCCAGGCTGTGGGCCATGTTGATCATGGAACTGAGGATCGGCAGCTTCTCCGCCCCGGTGCGGACCATGGAGACAAAGGACTGGTCGATCTTCACTGCATCCACCGGCAGGTCCTGAAGCCGGCCCAGCGAGGAGTAGCCGGTGCCGAAATCATCGAGTGCGACCCTGACGCCGGCGCTGCGCAGGCTCGCCAGCTGGTTGATCAGGTGGTCGTCGGCGTCGAAAAATACGCTCTCCGTCACCTCCAGCACCAGTCGCCGGGGATCCATGCCGTGCGACTCGGCCATGCCCAGCACGCTGCTGGCGAAGTCGGAGTCCCGCAGCTGCACGCCGGACACATTGACCGCCAGGGAACGCTCGGCGCCGGCTGAAAGCCACGGCCCCAGCTGAATGAAACTTTCCCGCATCATCTGCAAACCGATCGCAGAGATCAGCCCGCTGCGCTCCGCTGTCGGAATGAACTGCGACGGCGGGACATTCCTGCCGTCGCGCTCCCACCGGGCCAGGGCCTCGAACTGGATCACCTCGCCCAGCCGCGGCGACACCACCGGCTGGTAGCTCACATTGATCTGGTCATTGTCGACGGCGAGCCGCAGGCCCGCTTCCATGTCCGTCCGCTGCACCAGGGCCGTCATCATCTCCGGCTTGAACCGCATGTACCGGTTCTTGCCGGCGGCCTTGGCCGCGTACATCGCCACATCCGCGCGCCGCAGCAGCTCCGAGGCAGCCACCGCGTCGTCGCTCAGTGAAGCGATCCCCAAGCTTAGGCTGGGCCGCAGCATGGACCCCTCGATCCGCACGGGGACGTTGAGGGACTGCACGATCCGCTCCGCGACGGCCTCGGCATCCGTGGCTCCGGTCAGGAGCACGACGAACTCGTCGCCGCCCAACCGGGCCACCGTATCGTCCGGCCGGACGCAGGCCCTCAGCCGGCGGGCCACCTCCACCAGCATCTGGTCCCCGGCGGCGTGGCCAAGGATGTCGTTGACCTCCTTGAAGTCGTCAAGGTCCAGAAGGAGGATGTCGACGGCGGCACTGTAGCTGCCGTGCAGCGCTTCAGACAGCTGGTCGTGGAACAGCTTGCGGTTCGCCAGTCCCGTCAGCGGATCCTGGAACGCCATGGCCTTGAGCTGCGCGGCCTGCTCAGCGAGGTCTGCCATCGCCTGCCGGGCCTGTTCCTGGGCACGGCGCCGCGGCGTCACGTCCCGGAAGCTCCAGACCCTGCCCACCACGGCGTTTCCCACCCGCTGCGGCCGTGAGTACCGTTCAAAGGTGCGGCCGTCGAGGAACTCCAGGGTGTCGTGGCTTTCCGCGGCGGGGTGCGCGTACAGCTCATTGACCTTGTCCACGAAGCTCTCCGGGTGCGAGAGGAGACCAAGCACATGATTCATCACTGCGGCGTCGTCGCCGGTGGCCAGTAGTTCTCGCGGGATACCCCACATCTTGGTGAACTGTTCGTTGATGCCGGCGATCTTGCCGTCGATGCCCACCACCAGGATCCCGTCGGCCGTAGACTCCAGGGTAGCGCTGAGCAGCGACATCGCTTCCCGCAGCTCGGCGTCGGCCTCTTGCCTGTGAAATGTGGGCCGGACCGACGCGATCAGGCATGGGCCGCCGTCGGACTCCAGCAGCGAGCAGGCCACCTCGCCGTGGAACTCTGTGCCATCACTGCGCAGGCCGTAGGACTCGAAAGGGGTCTGCGTGGCGGCGCTGGCTCCGGACCCGCTGCGCAGGCTGGCGAAAAGCCGGTCGAAACCGCTGCGGTAGCCTTCGGCGAGGAGCATCCGGTGGTCCTGGCCCACGAGCTGAAGCCTGCCATAGCCGAAGAGCCGCTCGGCGGCGGCATTGGCCTGGGTGATGACCCCGCCGCCGTCCACCACCACTACCGCGTCCGGCAGCGCGTCGAACAGGACAGCGGAACTGCCGGCCGGATCCGCATCAGGGCGCGGGGAAGCCGCCGTCATGCCGCCGTTGCGTGAGACCGCGAGAAACTCATTGAGCGTCCACCCCCTCAGCAAGATCGTACCGCTGATCGAGCTTGTCGAGATCGAGGCTCAACTGGTTTGGACTGCCTCAAGCCAGCGGAGGGGGGCTCAGCCAGCAGGGATGTGCTCAGCCAGCTGCGCCGCCTGGGTGCCGAGGCCCCGCACCGTCCAGCCTTCCGCCTGCCACGCCCCGGCGTCCAGCACGTTCCGCGCGTCCAGCACCGTCCGGCGCCGAACCAGCTGCCCGACGGCGGCCGGTGACAGGTCGCGGTACTCGGCCCATTCGGTCAGCAGCAGCACCAGCTCGGCACCCTCAAGTGCCCTCGCAGTGGAGGCCTCGAAGCGCAGCTGCGGGTAGCGCATCCATGAGTTGTTGATGGCCTTTGGATCAGTCACCGTGACGTGCGCACCCGCCGAGGCAAGCCGGAGCGCGACGTCGAGGGCGGGGGAGTCCCGGATGTCGTCCGTGTCCGGCTTGAACGCCGCGCCCAGCACGGTCACCGTCCGGCCGGCGATCGAGCCGCCGCAGAGTTCCTTGGCAATCTCCGCGGTCCGGGCCCGCTGGCCGAGGTTGATGGAGTCCACCACGCCCATCCAGTCGTCCACGGACCGGACCTCCAGCGCCTGCGCCTGGGCCCGGAAGCTGCGGATGTCCTTGGGCAGGCAGCCGCCGCCGAAACCCAGCCCGGCGTGCAGGTACCGGTTGCCGATGCGCGGATCCATGCCCATCGCCTCGCTCAGCTCGGTGACGTCGGCACCGGCGGCGTCGCACAGTTCCGACATGGCGTTGATGAAGCTGACCTTCGTCGCCAAAAAGGCGTTCGACGCCGATTTGATCAGTTCCGCGGTCGCGAAATTGCACACGAGCCGGGGAATGGCGGCGCGCAGCAGCGGCTCGTACACCGCGTCCAGCACGGCGGTCACACCGCGGGCCGGTCCCTGTGTCCCGTCGCTGCGGCGCCCGAATGCGCCTTCCTTGCCGCCGCGCACCCCGTACACCAGGCGGTCCGGCACCAGCGTGTCCTTCACCGCCGTGCCCTGCCGCAGGAACTCCGGATTCCAGCCCAGCAGCACGTCAGGCCGTGCCGTGAGCATGCGCCCCAGCTTGTCAACGGTCCCCACTGGCACTGTGGATTTACCGACGACGGCGGCACCCCTGCCGAGGTGCGGAAGGAGGCTTTTGGTGGCGGAGACCAGGTAGCTGAGGTCGGCGCCGTCGGACGTTTTGGACTGCGGCGTGCCCACGCACAGGAAGTGCATCTGCGCCGCGGCGGCATCGGCGAAGGCAGTGGAAAAACGAAGGCGGCCGGTGGCCCGGCCGTCGCGCAGGAGTTCGTCCAGCCCCGGTTCGAAGAAAGGGGCCCGGCCGGCGGCCAGCTGCTCGACACGTGCGGGGTCGACGTCGATCCCCACCACCGTGTGGCCCATGGACGCGAGCGTGGCCGCATGCACTGCGCCGAGGTAGCCGCAGCCGATCACGGAAATTTTCACAGGGTGGCTCCTTGGGTGCGGGTGGTTGTGGTTTCGGCACGTTCAACCAGCGGGAGGGCCTCAACCAGCGGGACGGGCTCGACCAGAGGGGTGCCGGCGATCACGTCCTTGTAGTGCCGCACCAGCTGTGCGCTCAGGGCGGGCCACGTCCGGCCCTGGACCGAGGCGTAGGCCGCCGCCGCGAACGCGCGGCGCTTGGCGTCGTCGCCCATCAGGTCCATCACGTGCCGGCGCAGGCCGGCCAGGTCGCCGGGCTCATAGAGCCAGCCGGTGCGGGAATTTTCCACCAGATCCAGGGGCCCTCCGCGGCCCGTGGCCACCACCGGCACCCCGGATGCCATGGCTTCCTGGATGGTCTGGCAGAAGGTCTCAAACTCGCCCGGGTGGACGAACAGATCAAAGGACGCCACGGCCCGGGCCAGCTCCTCGCCGCCGAGGAATCCGGTGAACACGGCATTGGGAAGGGCTTCCTCCAGCGCCGCCCGCTGCGGACCGTCACCCACGATCACCAGGCGGGTGCCGGGGACGTCTGCCAGCACGGCGAGGTCCTCCACTTGCTTCTCCACGGCCAGCCGGCCGACATAGCCGATGATCCGCTCACGGCCCGGCGCCACGGAAGCCCGCCACCCGTCGTCGCGCTTTCCCGGTGCAAAACGCGCGGTATCCACACCGCGCCGCCACATGCCCACCCGCAGAATCCCGCGGCCGCGCAACTGGTTCAGCGCGAAAGTGGACGGCACCAGCGTCCGGGACGCCAGGAGATGAATGTTTTCCACCCTGTTCCAGGCCCAGTTCTCCAGGAACGGCACCCCGTAGCGGGCGGCGTAGCTGGGAACCTCGGTCTGGTAGATGGCCACCGTGGGGATGCCCAGCTGATGCGCGGCCTGCGCCGCCCGCCAGCCGAGCACGAACGGCGACGCCAGGTGGACCACGTCCGGTGCATAGTCGGCAAGGATTCTCTTGACCCGGTACACACCCCCCAGCGCTACCCGCACGTTCGTGTAACCCGCCAGCGGAACGGAGGGCAGCCGGTGCACGAACGCGCCGTGCACAACGTCCAGAACATCAGTGTCCGACGTCGACGGCGCAATCACCAGTACCTCATCGCCCCGTTCCTGCAGATGCTCAAGCACTCGCAGGATGGAGTGCGTGACTCCGTTCATTAGCGGCAGGAATGATTCGGCAACGATAGCGATCCTCACCCCTCAACGGTGTTCCCGCCGTCTAACCGTGCGGGGGAGCAGGCGTGACGGTGAAGGGAAGGTTGGGTTAACAGGCGGGGCTAGCGTTCCTCGTGGCGGAGAACGTCCGGCAGTTCGTCCACGAAGACGGTCTGCGGCGGGTCGAGGTAGATGATCAGCACCTGGTCACCCACCGGAAAGACACTTACTTTGTCGAACGGATAGGCGTGGAATGCGCTGACCCCGCCACGGTACGGGAGCATGACCTCACCGACGGTGCCGGGGCCGATCCGCCCGGTTACCCGGCCGATCTTCCCGGTCAGGCTCCGGTCAACGTTTCTGTGCACCATGTTCCGCGCTTCCCTGGGTTACCTTGGGCGCTGTGCCTAGGCGCCGGGCTGCTTCGGCGCCTGCTTGGCGTGGCCCTGCCCGTTTTTCAGGGCAGTCGACAGGCGCGGAAGGAACGAGCCGGCCTGGGTGATGATCCCGCCGACCATGCTGTTGAGGCCGTCAGCGCCGTTCAGGACGGTGAGCTGGTCCACGTGCCCGAACGGTTCGGCGGCCGCCGCAACAATGGCCGGCATGTTTTCCGCCAGTTGCTGGGAGATGACCGCGTCCTGGTTGCTTTCGAGGGCCTCGCCGCGGGCTTTGATGCCTTCGGCCTCGGCCAGCGCTTTGGCTTTGATGGCGGACGCTGCTGCATCGCCGCGCGCCTTCGTGGCCGCTGCCTCGGCTTCGCCAGTCACCCGGGTGGCTCCTGCAGTTGCCGCGGCGGCGGTCGCATTGGCTTGGGCTTCGACTTCAACCCGGCGGGCATTGGCCTGGGCTTCGAGTTCCGTCCGCTTGGCCCGCGCTTCGGCGGCGCTGATGTCCGCTGCCTTCTGCGCCTCCGCTTCTGTGCGCTGCGCGTAGGCCTTGGCGTCGGCGGGCTTGCGGATGCTGGTCTGCAGCTTCTGTTCCTCGCGGTCCGCCTCGAGCTTGGCCACTTCCGTTTCCTGGACCACCACCTGCTGGCGGGCTGTGGCGTCGGCCAGCGGGCCAGCCTGCGCCGCGTTGGCCCTGGCCGTCTCGGCGTTTGCCTGTGCCACCGACTGTTTGATGGCGGAGACACTCTGCGCATCGGCGATCTGTGCGGCGGCCTCCGCCTCCCGTTCCGCGGCCTCACGGTTCCGCGTGGCCTCGGCGATGCGGGCTTCCATCTTGACCTGGGCGATGTGCGGTTTGGCGATGTTCTGGATGTAGCCGGTGGGGTCCTGGAGGTCCTTGATCTGCAGGGAATCCACCACCAGGCCGAGCTTTTCCATTTCCACGCCGCTTGCCCCGCGGACCTGGGAGGCCAACTTATCGCGCTCGCGGATAATTTCCTCGACCGTCATGCTGCCGATAATGGACCGCAGGTGGCCTTCGAAGACGTTGTACACCTGGCTTTCCATTTTGGGCTGCTGGCCAAGAAACCTTCGGGC
The DNA here is from genome assembly GCF_059568005.1 of Arthrobacter sp. BGA-UO-ETr-C19. Classification (NCBI taxonomy): domain Bacteria; kingdom Bacillati; phylum Actinomycetota; class Actinomycetes; order Micrococcales; family Micrococcaceae; genus Arthrobacter; species Arthrobacter sp. BGA-UO-ETr-C19. Next base: position 276,288 of record NZ_JCAQPC010000012.1, on the reverse strand, counting down.
GGCATTGGCGATAAACGCGGGGGCGTCCCCGATTTTGTAAATGACGACGCCTTCGACCACCACCTGGATGCCCTGGGACGTCACGCAGGAGACCTTCAGCTCAGTCTCGTTCAGGGTGAGGGACAGTGTCCGGACGGTCTGCAGGCCGGGAACCACCAGTGCGCCCTTTCCGGTGACGATCTTGAAGTCCATCCCGTCGGTGCTTTCCAGGGTGCCGCGCGTCAGACCGGAAATAATAAGGGCCTCGTTTGGCTCGGCGACCTTCCACATGAGTTTGACGGCCAGCCAAATGACCAGAATGCCCAGAAGCACCGAGACAACAATGATAATCAGGGGCAGGATGGCTGCCAGGTTCTCCATGGCGGTGTCCTCTCAGTGCAATTAGAAGGCCCAAATGCTATGTCCGCCCCTATTCGCCGCGAAATCATGACGAATAAGCACGGGAATTGCCATGCCGGAAATCCTTCTAGGCGCCGGACTGCCAGCTGTAATAGACAGTGTGGTGGTGCGCCGGGGCATAGTCCAGCAATTCCGGCCGCTTCAGGAGAGGGGGCTCCCAAGGTCATCCCGGTTGAGTCGGCCGGTCCCAGACGCCTGACCGCAGGCAAACGGCCGGTCCGCTCAAAAGCGGGCCGGCCGTCGTCGTCTTTCAGTTGCTTCGCGGACTACGTGTTTTGGACGTGGTCTTTGGCGTCGGTGGCGGTTGCTTTGACGTCGGTGGCGGCGGTTTGGCCTTCGTCCTTGACGTGTTGGGCGGCGTCGGTGGCGGTGGCTTTGACGTTTTCCATGGCGTCCTGGGCGGGTTCCTTCCAGCCCTGGGCCATGTCCTTGGCTGCTTCGGTCAGCTGGCTGGTCATGGGTTCGGCGGCGGTCTTCAGGGCGTCGGCGGCTTCGCGTTCCTTCTCGCTCGGGGGGATGAGTGAGGAGACGAGCAGTCCGGCGCCGAACGCGATCAGGCCCGCGGCGAGGGGGTTGCCCTGGGTTTTGGCCTTGACCTGGTGGGGTGCGTCGGCGATCGCTTCGCCGGCGCCGTGGAGGGCGTTCCCGGCGGCGTCGGTGGCCTGGTGGACCCCGCCGCTGGTGGTGTGGGCGGCGTGGTGGAGGCCGCCGGTGGTGCTGTGGGTGGCGTGTTCTGCGGTGCCCATGACTTTCTCCTTTACGCCGAAGACGGCGTCCCGGACCTTGCTGGTCTGGCGGTGGACGATGTTGGAGGGGGTGACCTTGTCGGCGACGGCGTCCACGTTGGTGCCGAGGCGGGCGCGGGTGGCTTCGATGTCGGCGCGGATGGCGTCCGGGTTCTCACTCATCGGTGGTCTCCGTTCGGTTTGAGGGTCGGCGGGATTTCCCTGGCTGTTTCGACGGTTTGGGGCATGCCTTTGATGGCTTTGAGTTCCTTGCGTCCCACGCTGGCGAGGATCGCGGCGATGATGGCCCAGATCACTGCGACGACGACGGCGGACCAGCCCAGTCCCATGAGCTCGCCGAGGGCGTACCAGAGGGCGACGGAGAGGAACAGGAGCACGAAGTGCCCGGCGATGCCGGCGCCGGCGAGCATGCCGCCGCCTTTGCCGGCGCGGGTGCCGGACTGTTTCAGTTCGGCTTTGGCGAGTTCGATTTCCTGCCGGATCAGGGTGGACAGGTCCCGGGTGACCTCGCCGAGGAGGTCGCCGAGGGAGGTGGTGTCGGCCTTGGCGTGCGCGGCCGTTGGCGGGGTATCGGGGATCTGGCTGCTCACAGGGGACGACCCCCACCCTCGGTATCGTCAGTATCCCGCCGCCTCGGCTCGCCATATCCCGGTTCGCCGGTGGCAGGTTCGCCGGTGGCTGGCTCACCGTAGGCCGGCTCACCGTACGGGGGTTGGCCGGTGGCTGGCTCCCCGTATGCCGGTTCGCCGTACGCGGGCTGTTCTCCGTAGGCGGGTTGGCCGGTGGCTGGCTCCCCGTATGCCGGTTCGCCGTAGGCGGGCTGTTCTCCGTAGGCCGGCTGGCCGGTGGCCTGTTCCCCATATGTTGTCTCGCCGTAGGCCGGCTGGGTGTAGGCGGGTTCTCCCAGTTCGGCGCGGTCATAGAGCGGTGCGCCGACTCCGGCGTCCAGGCTGCTTTCCGTAGCCGGTGACTGGACGGGGTAGGGCGGTACGGTGCCGCTGGTGGATCCGTAGCCCGTGGCGGTTCCGGTTTCCGGGGCGCCGGCCTGCAGGCTGCGGCCCAGGCGTCCGGCGAGGAGGCCCGCGCCTGCCGCCAGGAGCAGGAAGGTGCCGGGGCGCTGGCGGGCGAAGGACTTGACCTCGTCCAGCAGTGAGCCCGGGTCGCGGTTATCCAGCCAGGATGCCACTGACTCCGAGCGGTCGGCGGCCTGCCGGATCAGGTCCGAGGCCACGCCCTGCTGGTCCGGGGCGTCGGCCATGGAGCGCAGCTGCGAGGAGATGCTGCGGATGCCTTCGGCAGCCTTGGTCTGCTGGGTGCCGGCCTGGCTGGTCAGGTCTGACTTCGCCTGGTGCAGCAGATCCCGGGCGCTGTTCTTGGCTTCATACGCGACGTTTTTTGCCTCGTCCTTCGCCGTCTCCGCCACGTTCCGTGCGGCACCTTTAGCTTCGCCGGCGACGTTCGCGGCCTCTTCCTTTGCCACGTCCTTCTTCGAGGACGTGTCGTCCGGGTAGCCGGAAGTGCCGTAGCCGGTGGTGCCCGCTCCAGTTGCGCCGTAGCCGGCCGTGCCGGCGCCGTAACCCGAATTCTGTGTGGCCGGGGGAGTGGTGAGGTCTTCATCCTGCGGCCATTGGTTCTCAGTCATCTTCGCTCTCTCTTTCCGAAAGGGGCAGCTGCTGTACAGGAACCAGCGTTGCTGGCATGCAATGGTAAGCATGTTTACTAATAAATAGTAAGCACCCTTGCCATTTTTTCCTACCCTCGCTTCTGCTGTCTGGGCGTGAAGCGCCGGCGGGCGTCGGCTGTCGATGGGGACCCGCCCCTGCTCCCAGGTGTCGATCGCAAGAAAAAAGCTAAGCAGGCTTGCCAATCTGATAGTAAGCATGCTTAGGGTATAGGTGCGGGGTCGGATTACCGGTCTCGGCCGTGACGGCGGATTGCCCCGGCAGGGTGCGGCAGATGCCGTTCCAAGGCGGCGACAGTGTGCCCTAACCTGCCGCTTCGCCGTCGTCGGCCTCAGCGTGTACAGCCAAATGTGAACACGAAGTCAAACTCCAAGGAGACAGCATGCTCACCAAGGAACATATCGACGACCTGCTCAACAAGAACGGAAACATCCTCTCCGCAGACGGAGACAAGATTGGTTCCCTCGGCCAGGTTTATGCGGATGATGACAACGGACAGCCCACTTGGGTGACAGCTCGGACTGGGCTTTTCGGGACGTCGGAGTCGTTTATTCCCCTCGAGGGAGCACGGCTTGAGGGATCCGACATTGTTGTCCCGTACAGCAAGGACCAGGTCAAGGACGCTCCGCGCGTGGACGCTGACGGCCACCTTGACCCGTCAGAAGAGGACCGGCTCTACGAGCACTACCAGCTAAACGGCAACGTGACCTATACCGAGGCTGCGAACGGGCACCGCGCCGACTCCGGCCGGACGGCCGGCCAGTCCGGTGCCGGCCTTTCCGCCACCGAGCGGGATGCGGGGTTCGCTGCCGCCGGCAGCGGTGGAACATACAGCGCTGCGGATGACAGGCTCGATCGTGATACGTCTGGACTGGCCGACGGCGACGCCATGACCCGTTCGGAGGAGCGCGTGAATGTGGGCACAGAAAGGCAGGCCGCCGGCCGGGCCCGTCTGCGCAAATACGTGGTGACCGAAAACGAGACCCGGACAGTTCCCGTGCGGCGCGAGGAAGTACGGTTGGAGCGCGAACCGATTACGGAAGGAAACCGGGACGAGGCGCTGAGGGGACCGGATATCAGCGAAGCAGAACATGAGGTGGTGCTCCACGAGGAACGTCCCGTGGTGGACAAGGAAACTGTTCCCGTCGAGCGGGTCAGGCTGGACACGGAGACAGTCACGGACGAAGTGACGGTCGATGAACAGGTCCGCAAGGAGCGCATCGAGACCGACGGCGTCGAGGACACCCGCCGTTAACGTGCCTTACGCCGGGGCCGGGTTACCGGTCCCGGCGTTGCGGCATTTTGGGCTGGCGGTGTTGCCAGTACGGGCTCAAAGGGGAAAGAAGGTCTAAACCGATGGTCCCGAATCCTGACGCGGAGCAGTGGGGGCCTCATCAGTTGCTGTCCATGGCCGCCCGGCTTGTTCAGCGCAGGCAGGACCAGGCTTTGGCTGAACTCGGCCTCACCCACGCCGCGGTCATCGCGCTCCAGGGCCTCCTCGACGGTCCGCTTAATCAGGAAGAGTTGGCCGCTGACATCAAGGTTCGCAGTCAGTCCATTGGCCGGGTCCTGGCGCGGCTTGAGGCGGCAGGACTCGTGGCGCGCGAGTCGAGTTCGCTGGACAGACGGCACAACGAGGTATCCATTACGGAGGCAGGCCGCCAGATACTGGAGGCGGCACGGAAAGCTGAGCAGGAAGCACTTCCTCCTGATGTTGTCGAGGGTACCGTCCTGGGCCGAGAGCTGGCGCGTGTCATCAGTTACTTTCCCGGCCGTGCCAAGGCGGTCTCGGCTCAGCACCTGGGTTCAACACCGGCCGCTGCCGGCGACCCGGCGGTAGGGGACACCGCGGAAACCAGCGCCCCCGCAGCGGGCCCGCCCGCGGAAGGGACGACGCCCACAGAGGGTATTCAGGAGGCTTCGGGCACTGACACGTCTGCGGAACCTGCCTTGCGGGCACCGGCCTCTGAAGCAAAAGAGGCCGGACAGGACGCTACGCCGGCGCCGGAGGACCGGGCCGGAACAGGGCAGAAGTCAAACGGCCTGGGCGACTCCGGCGCTGAGTAGGCCTATTGCCTTGGGTAGGTGTTTCGGTCATTGAGGCAGGACAAGTGTCGCCGCGCCGCGCGCGGCGACACTTTCCTGGTTGGCGAATGCCGGTCCGGGCTCAGGGCCGGACCGTACTCTAGCTTCGCTGCTGCATCGGGTCGGGCCAGTTGCCGATGAGGCCGGACATGGGGTCGGGCCAGTTTCCGATCCGGCCGCGCATGGGGTCGGGCCAGTTTCCGATCCGGCCGCGCATGGGGTCGGGCCAGTTTCCGATACGGCCGCTGTGGGCTCCGGACTGCGGACGAGACGGGCGAGGGGCAGCAGACAGCGGGGCGTGCGTAGACATGACATATTCTCCTGACTGAACTGGTGGTCCTTGCGCAGGGTTGCGCAGGTGGTCTTTTCTGCCCGGAATGCGGGCAGGGCTGACCTGTTCAGTCGGGGGAAGACCCCGGATCGAAGGCTGGGCTGTCGGGAAGGTCCTGGGCAGCATCGAACGCCCGGGCCCCGGCGTGCAGTGGCGTCCGGTCCCAATCTCCGGCCACTTCAGCGGCCTGGGCGCCGGAGCCTTCGGAGCCTGAGGAGGAGTTCCCCGACGTTCCCTCATGCACGGCAAGGGACTGAAAATGGCCGTCGCCGGGCCGGTGACCAACGTGTATTTTCTGGGTTGCGGGGCTGGCACCTGCCGGCTCTCGCTGCCCGGGCGTGGTCATCTGAAGCTCGGCCAGCGAGCGGCCCGTGCCGGCGAGCGGCAGGCCGGCGCCGGTAGTGGATCTGGCCGGAACTGTTGTGTTGGCCGCTGTTGCCGACCGCTCATGGTCCGCAGACTTTGCAGTGCTCGCCCCCGGCCGAACCGGGGACGGCGAAGCGGCTGGAGGCGGTGCAGAGGGATCTTGCGGGTTGCCTCCGGCGCCGGGGACCGGCATCGGCGGCGTAACTCCCGGTACGGGAGCCGCGGGCAGCTCCGGCGCCGGCACTGATGGGACCGGCACTGACGGGACAGGCACAGATGGGACCGGCAGCGACGGGACCGGCAGAGTAGGAACCGGCAGCGAAGGAATAGCGGGCATACCTGGCCTCACGGGCAGCTGCGGCACCGCCGAAACGATGTCTTCCGCGGCCGAAACCAGGCTGTCCGCCTTGTCGAGCACGGGTGCCACATTAGTGGTCACGGAGTTGAGTGCCGTCGATGCCTCGTTGATCACGGTGCCGGCCGTGTCCGCCACTGTGCCGACCACAGCCGACACAGGCTTGGTGACCGCGGCCGTAACGTTGGGGGCCGCCGGCAGGACCGGAACGACCGGAAGCAACTTGGCCGCAGGGGCCACTTGGGGAGCCGCAGAAGCCGGCGGAGCAGACACCGCCGACTTCGCAATGGTAGCCGCGGGCTTCTTGACAAGGGAATCAGCGTTGAGGGAACCGGTATCCAGCGAAACAGCGCCAACCTGACCGCCCGTGACACTGTCCCCGGAGGCTGCACCGGCGGACGCTGCGCCCCAAATAATCCAGGCTAACGCCAGGAGAACGGGCACCAGAAGGGCACGTACAACCGCAGACTTGAGAACCCACAAGCTGTTGCCCATCCGAATCACCCCCCAGCGCGGTGGGAGACCAGAATATGCCCGGAGCCCGGTTCCGTCCAGAGGAAAAACATTCGCGCATGATCGAGGGGGTGGGAACGCTCTAAAATTGAAGCAGAAGGTGCCGTAAGAATGTCAGGATCCATCGTCGTCGTCCTTGTGCTGTTGACTGTAATTGCCGTCGTCGCCATTGCGGCCACAGTGCTGGCCGTCCTGCGCGACGGGCGCGGTGAAGTCCGCACGGAACCGTCCGAGGAGCCGTGGACTGCCGGGAATCTGCCCAGTGAGCCCTACGTCCAGATTCGTTTCAAATAGCTGTCACCGTACTTCGGGCCGCGCCTGGCCTGCTGGAACGTAGCCCTGGGCGTTTCGCTGGCGGAGGGGGACAGTGGGCCGCAATCATGGCACTCTGGACCGTCTGCGCCGTGCTGCTCTTGGCAGCCGTGGTCCTCGCTGCTGGCCCGTTGTCCGGCACGGATCCGAAAACCATCTCCCTGCCGCTGGCTTTTGCAGGCGGGGCCGTCATTGCCTCCCTCGCGGACACCCTGATGCCGGAGGCCTTCGAGCACGGCGGGCCCGCAGTGGCGCTCAGCACGACGGCCGGGTTCGTGCTCTCCTTCGTTCTGTCCCTTGCGTGATTCCTGCAAACCGGCCGAGTCCTCTTCGGCCGGCCAGTCATTGCGGGCAAGCAGCAGCTTTTCCGCACAAAGAGGTTCCACACAAAGAGGCTCCGCACGAAGTTGGTGCAGCCGCCCACGACTTGCGTGGCCGCCTGCACCAACCGGTAGTACGAATACTCAGATTAGATATCTATTCATTCGCGGCTCCTAGTTCCCGGCGTTCGCGTTCCGGGCTATTTCCTGTCCTCGACCGAATGCCGTGAAAACATCCAGCCAGCGGCAATCATTAATACACCAGCCACCATCATGGTCCAGTTGTCCAGCATATTCAGCGACAGGAAGTTGGCCGCCGAATCCACTCCGACACTGAGCCCGTAGATGCTAAGGACGAGGTACAGCCCACCGGCTCCCATGAGGAACCTCCGGGCACCCATCTCGCCGCGGGACATGGCCCAGCCGGTTGCGCCAATGACCAGCTGCACGATGTTGAGCAGCATGGATACCTGGAACAGGCCGAGGAACATGGCGTGCGAATCAGGCCCAAGGAACATCAATTCGCCATACCGCGCGGTGATGCCCGGGATAAACCCCAGCACACCGACCACCATCAAGACAATACCTACACCCATGCCAGCGTTCTGGACGTCAGTCCTGCCAAAGTGGACGCCGTGTGCATGTGGGGATGCGGTAGTCATTTTCTGCCTCCAACCACTGAATGCGGACAACCTCATTTTACGACGGGCCTCCCGAAAAAGCGCCCGCAGTCGAGCCTGCCGTGTACCGGCGCAGGCGCATTCCCGTCCGAATTCTCGCGCTGTTGAGCCTGTCGAAAACGTTCGGGCCGGACCCCGCATGGCACGATGGGAGGCGATGAAACTGCGTGCTGACCAGACCGGAGACCGTGGCCTACCCATGCCCCTGTGGCTGCAGGGCGGGCTTGAGTCCGCGCAGGCGGCCATCATTTCCGCGCTGGTGGTCATCGCCCCCATCGTTGCAGTGTGGGCGACCTCGGGTTTCGGGAACGCAGGCCTCGATGTCCTGGCCCGGCTGGCCGGCCAGGCGTGGCTGGTCATCCACGGGGTGCCCCTGTATCTCACCACCGTGGGGGAGGGTGCTGCCGCGAGGCCGGAGACCGGCACACTGTCGCTGCTTCCGCTGGGCCTCACCCTTATCCCGTTCCTGCTGGCCTGGCGGGCGGGCAGGCGCCTGGCAAGGGCGTCGTACACGGACCAGCTGTGGCAGGCGCTGCTCGGCTCGTGGCTGGTCTATGCAGGTTTTGGCATCGCCACCGGGTTCATTTGCCGGACCGAGGACGTTGAGGTTTTCCTGTGGTGGGCGGGACTTCTTCCGCTGGTTCCGTTCGGCCTCGGGATGGTGATCGGCGCCCGGCGGGAGGCCGGTTCATGGAGCCGGCTGATCGGCGTCGACGCCGTGGACTGGATCGCCCGCACCAGCCAGCATTCGCGGTGGGCGGGATCATATCTGGCCTCGGCAGCCAAGGCGGGCTTCGTGGCCGTCATCGCGGCGCTCGCCATCTCCTCGGCGTTGCTGGCCGTGGATCTTTTCATCCACTGGAACCTTGTGGTGGCGGTCTATGAAGCGCTCGACGCCGGACCCGTAGGAGGCGCCGCCCTCACCATTGCGCAGCTCGGCTTCCTGCCCAACATCGCCGTCTTCGCCCTCGCGTGGCTGACCGGCTCCGGATTCGCGCTCGGCGCAGGCTCCCAGGTGGGCCCGCTGGGAACCGCCGTGGGACCGCTGCCCACTATCCCGGTATTTGCTGCGATCCCCTCCGGCCCGCTCGATTTCGGGCCGGTGGCGCTGGTGGTTCCCGTGCTCGCCGGAGTCCTGGCGGGCTGGTGGTTCCTGCGCGAAGGTGAAAACCACTTCGATGAATGGCTGTCCATCAAACTCCGCGTCCGATGGCTGACCGCCGCCGCGTCCACGCTGTTCCTGGCACTGATCGTAGGGGCCGCTGCCGGTGTGCTGGCCGCAGCCCTCGCGTGGCTGGCGCGCGGCTCGGCCGGCATCGGCCGGCTAGCGGAGATTGGCCCGGACCCGTGGTGGACGGCAGTCTGGCTGGCAGCGGAAGTGGGCATCGGCGTCGTAATTGGGTACGCTGCGGGACCGTGGCTGGAACGCCGGCAACTGCGGGACGCCGAGCTGGGGACTGCCCCGAGCAGTAAATAAGTCTTCCGCGCCGGGGCGGCTCTAGCGCACAGGTTGCCTGAGCGGTGCGGGCAGCGAGTTCTCCAGCTGGACCCGGCATTCCGTGCTTGCCTTGCTGGTCAGTGCCTGGCGGGAGCACTGCTGGAAGTCCCGTACCTGGTTGAAGAACAGCGCCGAGGTAAGGACCAGGAGGATCATGACGGCGGTAACCACCAGGCCGGAGATGGTGCCGAAGAGCACCAGTTTGGATTCCTTGAACCGGATGGCCCGGATGAGCACGATGATCCCCAGCGCGATGCCGGCCGCGGTCAGAATGGCCGTGAGCCAGAGGTAGGCGATGTCCAGCTGGAACACGAAGAACGCGCCCAGTACGGCCACAATGAACATGCGGAACAGCGTGTGCGTCTTCTGGAGCGAGGCTTTGGCTTCCTCGCTGAGCGGACGCGCGGTCCGCTGCGACCCCTGGGGGCCCGGAGTGGGGTTCATGTTTTCCAGCCTACGCGAGCGGCCGCCTAAGCTTGAGCAATGCGCATAGTAGTCCTCGTTTCCGGAACCGGTTCCAACCTCCAAGCCGTCATTGACGCCGTTCAAGCCGGGGACCTCGATGTTGAAATCGCCGCGGTGGGCGCGGACCGCCCGGGAACCTACGGCGTGGAGCGGTCAGCCGCCGCCGGGATCGACACGTTCGTGGTGGACTTCAAGGCATACCAGGACCGCGCGGAGTGGAACGCCGCGCTGACGGAAGCCGTTGCCGCGTACCAGCCCGATGTGGTGGTGTCCTCAGGCTTCATGCGGATCGTGAGCCCCGAGTTCATTGACGCCTTTGACGGAAAATACCTCAACACGCACCCCGCCCTGCTGCCGTCCTTCCCCGGCGCCCACGGAGTCCGCGACGCCATGGCCTACGGCGTGAAGGTCACGGGCTGCACCGTCCACTGGGCCGATGCCGGCGTGGACACCGGGCCCATCATCGCGCAGGAGGCGGTGGCCATCGAGGACGCTGACACCGAGGAAACCCTGCACGAACGGATCAAGGTGGTGGAGCGCCGGCTCCTGGTCTCCACGCTCGCGTCGCTGGCTGCGGAGTACGCTTCCGCGGCGAAGTCCCCCAACTAGCTCGCATTTAATGTCGTTTTCAGCCCTCAAAACGACAACAACTGCCAGTCAGTTGGCCTAGCGGCACATTGGCCTGTGGATAACCGCGGAAGCGAGTTCCGGATTTGCGACCATGGTCCCGTGAAGACCCCTCGTCCTCTTCCCGAGTCACTGGCCATAGCCCCGTTCACCTGCCAGGAAGCGGCCGCCGCCGGTGTCAGCCTGCGGCGGCTGCGGCATGAAGCGCTGTACACACCCAGCCGGGGCGTCAGGGTACCCAATTATGGATCCGCCGCCCTTGCGCCGGCGGAGCCGTGCACGCCGGAGACTATTCGACCGTTCACGCGGGTGACCGAGTTTTCGGCCGCATCCCACGCCACCGCCTTCACCTTCTGGCAGTTCCCTGGGTTCCTGCCCGGTCAACAGGATCCGCGCGTCCACATCTCCCGGCCGGATACGTTGGCCATTCCCCGGCGCACGGGCGTCATCGGCCATGTGGGACAGTTCTTCGACGACGAAATCGTGTGTGTTGACGGACTGCTGGTGACGAGCAGAGTCCGGACATGGCTGGACATCGCACGGAAGATGACGGTTGATGAGCTGACCGTGGTGGCAGACCATCTCGTGCGAATTCCCCGGCCCGAGTTTGAAGCCAGAGAAGAGCCGCACTCAACCCTCGAGCAGTTGGCCGACATGCTGGACAGGCACAAAGGTACGCCGGGCATCCGGAAGGCGAGGCTCGCCTTGGACTTGGCACGTGTCGGTGCAGATTCTGCGCCGGAAACGCGGCTGCGGCTGGCGTTAGCGCAGGCTGGCCTGCCGGAACCGTACCTGAACGTGCGCACCGAACTGTGTTCCGGCGTCGTACGTCAGCCCGACATCGGCTATCCCGAACATCAGGTCGCCGTGGAATACGAGGGCGAGGGCCATTCTCGGGCCGAGCAGATCATTCGGGATATAGCCCGGGAGGAGGACTACAGCCGTGCAGGCTGGCTGGTCATCAGAATCTCGAAGCGCCACATGCAGAACGATGCTCGGCCCGCCGTCGCGAAAGTCCGCGCCGCGCTGCTCAGCAGGGGCTGGTCACCCAAGTGAGTCGCAGTTGTTGTCGTTTTGAGGGCTCAAAACGACAACAACTGCGAGTCAGTTGGGGAGCTATAGCGGGGTGTGGTGGCGAAGTTTGCGCAGACCTCTGATGGTACGGACCCTTTTGATGGCGAATCGCCATGTATCCGCATTCGCGGGCGGGCGCTTCATGGGCGTCGCCGATGGACGCGTGGTGTTTCGTCTCGCCACTCGTTGTCTGAGCACCAGGGCTGCTCCGAGTAGGGCGAGCGAGGTCGCGTACAACCATTGCTCGGCTGGACCTCTATCGATCCGGAGTAGGCCCATAAGCTCATGGGTGCCAGCGATCAGCGTGGCGACTGCGACCAAGGTGGCCGCTGTTGCCAGCCGCGAAATGAACCGAACCCGCTGCATCGCCGATTCCAGGAGGTCCTGGTTATGAGCAGAGGTTGCCCGGTGCACATCCGCGCTGCGCTGCATCTGGGAAAGGTCTGTATCCCGCAGGGCCTTGGCCAACTTTTTCTCCAGGCATTGAACCTCGGTCTTCAGGTCACGGATCTTTCCCGTGAAAGTTGCCCGTTCGGCCGTCTTTGCGGCGAGGTCCGCCTTCCGCTTTTCCTGCGCAGCAGCCTCTCGGACACCGTTCCTCTGCCGGTATTGCTGGTAGTCCAACGCGTTTCCAATTGCTTCCGCTGCTGCCGTCGGCGTCATGAAAGACAGCTTGGCGGCTCGGTCCGCTAAAGAAACATTGGCATCATGGCCAACCGCTGTTGCCACGGGGACGAGAGAGCGGTGAATGGCAATGGCGAGGTCTTCACGTTCGTAGCCACGGAGCATACTCCAGTGACCCCACCTTGAACGAGAAGGACCAGATCGATTTTTTGGCGGTACGCGTCGTCAAGATGCGCCTGTACGGTTCGTATATTGCCACCAAGGGTCCAGGACAGAGCACGGTAGACGACCTTCGGCGAAGAAGTCCTACTATTGCGGAGACGCCGCTCAAAATCGCCAATGCCCTGGGCCCCCGCGGGCCCCAGAACCAGTACGCGCATAGGCTTGCGATCAAAGTTGCGGAAGGCGGACTTGGGGTTGTCGTGAGTGAAGCTCTCGCACAAACGTTCGCTGGCCACGCCAGCCGCCATCAACGCGGCCATGGCCTTCTTGTCCTCCAGGTAGAGGCTACCGTGACGCACGAACTCCGGCTCGATCGCCACCACGGTCACGCCTACCTTGCCGTCTTTGCCCAACCACGTGGTCCCGGTCAGTTTGAGCGTCATTCCCGCCGTCATGGCTTGTTCCAGGGCAAGTCCGGTTTCTTGCAGCTTTGAATCGATCTTGGGAGCCTGGCCCTCCCAGATTGTGCAGGACAGAAAGTCCATGCCCTTCGGAGATACAGACACGAGATCAAAGTTCCATCTGTCTCCTGTTTGCCGCGGTGCGACACACTATCCCTGCATGGCCACTTCCGCCCGGCGAACTCGATTCCCAACCCAGCCTCGAACTTCGCTGACAGTGCTGTGATCAGGCCTCGAACCTGAGGACGTCTCATTCGCAGTCATTCGGCCTCCCAACCATGGCCGGAGTCGGTCCCCAGCCTTCCTGCCGGAGATTAGCCGCTGCCTCCGACATCAGAGCGGTCCGGCGCAACAGCTTCTCGCTTCCGGATGCGTGGCCCGTAACCCAAGTGACTCGCAGTTGTTGTCGTTTTGAGGGCTCAAAACGACAACAACTGCGAGTCAGTTGGGGGACAGAGGCACCTACTCGAGGCGGCGCTGGCGGGTTTCGGGGGAGAAGAACGCCATCCACAGGACGGACAGGACCACCAGGCCGCCGGCGAGGGCGAAGGAAGTGGCGAGCCCCAGCTGCGGCCAGAAGTAGTTCGCGAAAATGAGCGGGCCGAAGCCTGCCCCCAGCCGCGAGAACGTGGACGCCCAGCCGAAGCCACTGCCGCGCAGCTCCGTGGGGTACAGCTCGGACACGTAGGTGTAGAGCACCGGGATGGCCACCTGCACCACGAACCCGAACACCAGCAGCCAGAACACCGCCGCCGTGGGCACGTCCACCACGAACGCCACAACCACCAGGATGAGCGCGGACAGCGGTCCCGTGATGGCCAGCAGCCACTTGCGGCCCACGCGCTCAACGAGCAGCGCTGCCGCGATCACGCCAAGGAGTCCGACGGCGGCCATCCCCGCCGTCGTCAGGAACGCCTTGTATTCGGCGAACCCGGCGCCGATCAGGATCCGCGGCATCCATGTGAGGGACAGGTAGTAGACCAGCAGGATGCTCATGAACAGCGCCCACGCAGCAGCCGTGATCTTCCAGTTGAACTGCCAGACCCCGCGCAGCTGCTGCCACGCGCTGCCAGCGGAAAGCCGCGGTACAGCCTGCGGCTCGGGCAGGCTGTAGGCCCGGGCCTCGGCGCCGGTGGCCTCCACCAGGCTGTCAATCACCCGGGCGGCCTCCTCACGGCGGCCCTTGCGGATCAGGAACAGCGGCGACTCGGGAACGCTGCGCCGCACCCAGAACACCAGCAGGGCAGGCAGCACCATAACGAGCATGGTCAGGCGCCAGTCGGCAAAGGCGGCGACGAGCCAGGCGGATACGAACCCGCAGAGCGCCGCACCCACAGGCCACCAGCCGTCCATGGCGGTGAGGACCCTGCCGCGCTGCCGGCGCGGCGTGAACTCACCCACCAAGGCGTAGTCCACGGGAATGCAGCCGCCCAGGCCGAACCCGGCCATGAAGCGGAACACGCAGAACCAGAGGAAGTCGGGGGAGAAGGCGCCGAGGACCGTGAAAAGCGAGAAGATCAGCAGCGTGGCCGTGAAGGCCTTCCTGCGCCCGATGGTGTCCGCGATGGTGCCCCAGATGAAGGCACCCAGCGCCATGCCGATCAGATTCGCCGTGCCGATCCAGCCGGCCTCGCCCGGGGTGAGGCTCCAGTGCGTGGACAGCAGCGGAATGAGGATGCCGTTGAGGGTGACGTCCCAGGCATCGAACATGAATCCCAGGCCGCCGATCACGAAGATCCGGCCCTGCACTTTCCAGCGCCACGGCAGCTCCTGGACTACCTGCTCGCCACTGGGCACAGCGGTGTAAATGTTCATCTCGGCCTCCTGCTTAAACCTTACGTTGCGCATGCCCCGGGAGCGCCCGCCCCCACGCCCGCCCCGGCGCCCGCCCCCACGCCCGCCCCCGCGTCGGGAACAGCCCGGCCTTCACACTGGGCCCGCCAGCAGGAGGGGGTCCGTCGACACGATAAACTGGGCCGTATCCCCACCAACCGCGGCACATCAACCGCGAGATAAAGACGGAGACTTTTGTGAGCTTGACGCAGCTTGACCGTGTTCCCATCCGCCGGGCCCTGATCTCGGTATACGACAAAACCGGTCTGGAGGAGCTCGCCAAGGGCCTGCACGCAGCAGGCGTCAAAATTGTTTCCACCGGCTCGACCGCCAAGAAGATCGCTGCGGCCGGCATTCCGGTCCAGGAAGTCGAAGAGGTCACCGGTTCCCCCGAGATGCTCGATGGCCGGGTCAAGACCCTGCACCCGCGCGTCCACGGCGGCATCCTCGCCGACCGCCGCGTCCCCGCCCACATGGAGACCCTCGCCAAGATGGAGATCGAGGCCTTCGACCTCGTCGTGGTGAACCTCTACCCGTTCGTGGAGACGGTCAAGTCCGGCGCCGCGCAGGACGACGTCGTGGAGCAGATCGACATCGGAGGGCCCGCCATGGTGCGCTCCGCCGCCAAGAACCACGCCGCCGTCGCCATTGTGGTGGACCCGACGTTCTACGGCGACGTGGTCCGCGCCGCCGCTGAAGGGGGCTTCGACCTCAAGACCCGCCGCCGGCTCGCCGCGAAGGCGTTCGCGCACACCGCCACCTACGACACCGCCGTAGCCACCTGGACCGCCAGCCAGTTCCTCGACGAGGACGGCGACGGCGTCATCGACTGGCCTGCCTACGCCGGCCTCGCGCTGGAACGCTCCGAGGTGCTGCGCTACGGCGAGAACCCGCACCAGCAGGCCGCTCTCTATGTCGACAAGGCAGCCCCCGCGGGCATCGCCCAGGCAGACCAGATCCACGGCAAGGCCATGAGCTACAACAACTTCGTGGATGCCGACGCAGCACTCCGCGCCGCCTACGACTTCGCCGAGCCCGCCGTGGCCATCATCAAGCACGCCAACCCCTGCGGCGTGGCAGTGGCGTCCCCTGACGCTGCAGACCCGATCGCCGACGCCCACGCCAAGGCCCACGCCTGCGACCCCGTCTCCGCCTTCGGCGGCGTCATCGCGGCCAACCGCACGGTCACCGCCGGCATGGCCCAGACCGTGGCCGGCATCTTCACCGAGGTGGTCATCGCCCCCGGCTTCGAGCCCGAGGCGGTGGAGATCCTCTCCAAGAAGAAGAACATCCGCCTGCTGGCGCTGCCCGAAGGCTACGGCCGCTACCCGGCCGAAATCCGCCAGGTCTCCGGCGGTGTGCTCGTCCAGGTCACCGACAAGGTAGACGCGGACGGCGACAACCCCGCCAACTGGACTCTTGCAGCCGGCGAAGCCGCTGACGACGCCACGCTGGCCGACCTCGCCTTCGCCTGGACCGCCTGCCGCGCGGCCAAGTCCAACGCGATCCTGCTCGCCTCCAACGGCGCCGCAGTGGGCATCGGCATGGGCCAGGTCAACCGCCTGGACTCCTGCAAGCTCGCCGTTGAGCGGGCCAACACGCTGGGCGTGCAGGTCGAGTCAGACGTCGAAGGTGCCGGCGGCGCCACCAACGCCGATGCAAGCGGAGCACCCCAGCGCGCACGCGGCGCAGTGGCAGCCTCCGACGCATTCTTCCCGTTCGCCGACGGCCTTCAGATCCTGATCGACGCCGGCGTGAAGGCCGTGGTGCAGCCCGGCGGCTCGGTCCGTGACGAGGAAGTCGTCGCTGCGGCCAACGCTGCGGGCATCACCATGTACTTCACCGGCGCCCGCCACTTCTTCCACTAGTCCCCACCGCCTCGGCGTGCGCCAAGGCAAAGCTTCCACTCCGGAAGTAAAGCCCGACGGCGGCTGCCCCCTTAAGGGGACGGCCGCCGTCGGGCTTTAACTTGGGCTACCTTCTTTCGGCTTGGGGCTCCCATCCTCCGGATCCGGCAACCGGATGTCCCGGGGGACCGCTTCGGCCATCCGTTCCGGGGTCCAATAGGACAGGATCTCCTCAGGCGCCTCGCTGACGCTGTGGCTCACCACATCGCCCGAGGAGCCCGCGTCATCCTTATTTCCTCTGGGCACTATTTCCTCTGTGCAGTGTCGTAGACCTTCATGGTGGTTGAGCCCCAGAACGGCCCGAACATCGTGGTGGAATTCGTTCCATAGCCGTAACTGTTGACTGAGTTCTGGAAGCCGTCCGCCCCGCTCACAGCGTCCGTGTCGCCCTGGGCGAACCACGGGCCGCCCGAGGAACCGCCCGTCATGTCGCACGAAATGCCCTGGGAGTTGAACTGCGGGTTGATGGTGTCATCCCGCGCCGTGCCCGTGCAGCTGACCAGGGTCTGGCCGGTGAACGGGGCCGCGGCCGGGTAGCCAAACGACTTGTATGTCAGGCCGCGGGGCTGGTTGAACTCGACGCCGGACGCCCCCACCACGTCGGCCAGGGACTTGCCTCCCACCCGGGCAACCACGGCGAAACCGGTGTCGTACCGGATGTCGCCGCCGGACGTCCAGTTCCGTGCGGCGTGCAGTGACCGGGCCGGCCACTGACCGTAGGGGGCCTTCCCGTTGACGTAGCCGGGAACGAAGACCCAGTTGGTGGCGAAGGCGCCGGGCCCCTCATTAACGCAGTGGCCAGCTGTGGCCACGAGGCTCTTGTTCTGGGCAGCGATGGAGTTTCCGGAGCAGACGTAGTTGTTTCCGGCGAGGGTGAAGAAGACCTTGCCGACGTGCTTCACCGGGGCTTCATTTGTGTGCAGGGCAGTGGTGACCGGGGTCTGCGCGGCGGTGCCGGCAAATCTCGTTAAGGCTCCCGACTCCACTGCGGCATCGGACGAGGGGCCTTTGTTGTCCTGCCGGGCCACGGCCTTGGCAGCCAGCACATCGCCGGGAACGGCGGCGCGCATGCGCTCGGGTGTCCAGTAGCCCTGCGGGCTGGACACGGGGGTGCTTGCGACCTGCAGTTGAGTTGAGTCCTGCGACGTTGCAGAAGAGGCCGTTGCGCCGCCGATGGCGCTCAGTGCCAGCAGCAGGCCTGTGGAAAGGCTCAGAAGGCTGCCGGCCAGAGTCTTTTTGCTCGTCATTGCGGTCCTACCTATCAGGTGGGGCGGGCCTGGGAGGCACGCCGGGTGACTGATTGACCTACCCGGGGATGACAAGCTCTGTTAGTAACGTTTCAAGTTTTGTTTGCCAGGTAGGGGTGGTGCTGATCTGCCCCTGCCGCAAGGGGTACAACTCAGTTCAGCCGCCGAAGCGGTATTCCTTTATGAGAGAAAGATTAGAGCTCCTCCGCGCCGGGGACAATGGATAGTGTGGCGGAAGTCACGGGAATGGGGTCATGGAAGGGCATCCGGCCGTCCGGGTAAGGTTCATCCGGTACACCTCGGGTAAGTTAAAGGTTGGTGAAATAGCCGGAATACCAGATACAAGCCGACCTTCAGGGAGACGCCCGAGCATGGCCAAAATTATCTATACCCACACCGACGAAGCGCCGATGCTGGCCACATATTCGTTCCTGCCGATCATTGAGGCGTTCGCCTCCACGGCAGGTGTGCAGGTGGAGACCCGCGACATTTCGCTGGCCGGCCGCATCATCGCCGTCTTCGGCGACTACCTCACTGAAGAGCAGCGGATCGGCGACGCCCTGGCTGAACTCGGTGAACTGGCGAAGAAGCCGGAAGCCAACATCATCAAGCTCCCCAACATCAGCGCATCCGTGCCGCAGCTGAAGGCCGCCATTGCCGAGCTGCAGTCGCAGGGCTACAAGCTGCCGGACTACCCGGACAACCCCACGTCCGACGAAGAGACAGCCATCCGGTCCCGCTACGACAAGATCAAGGGCTCCGCCGTGAACCCGGTCCTGCGTGAAGGCAACTCCGACCGCCGCGCACCGCTGTCTGTCAAGAACTACGCCCGCCAGAACCCGCACTCCATGGGTGCTTGGACCCCCGAGTCCAAGACCAACGTGGCACACATGGACGCCGACGACTTCCGCTCCAACGAGAAGTCCGTGGTTATCCCGGCCGACGGCACCATCGAAATCCAGCTGGTCCGCGAGGACGGCACCGTCAAGGTCCTGAAGAAGGCCTTCCCGGTCCTCGCCGGCGAGGTCATCGACGGCACCGTGATGCGCGCCGCCGCCCTGGACGAATTCCTGGCAGCACAGGTTGTCCGCGCCAAGGAAGAGGGTGTGCTCTTCTCCGCACACCTGAAGGCCACCATGATGAAGGTCTCCGACCCCATCATCTTCGGCCACGTGGTGAAGGCTTACTTCTCCGAGCTGTTCGACACCTACGGCAAGCAGCTTGCCGCGGCCGGCCTCAGCGCCAACAACGGCCTCGCCTCCATCCTCAACGGACTGGAGGAGCTGCCCGAGGACGTCCGCGAAGGCGTCCAGGCCGCCATCAAGAAGGGCCTCGAAGAAGGCCCGGCAATCGCCATGGTCGACTCCGACAAGGGCATCACCAACCTGCACGTCCCCAGCGACGTCATCGTGGACGCGTCCATGCCCGCCATGATCCGCACCTCCGGCCACATGTGGGGCCCGGACGGCAAGGAAGCCGACACCCTGGCAGTCCTCCCGGACAGCTCCTACGCCGGCATCTACCAGGTTGTCATCGACGACTGCCGCGCCAACGGCGCCTTCGACCCCACCACCATGGGCACCGTCCCGAACGTTGGCCTCATGGCCCAGGCCGCCGAAGAGTACGGCAGCCACGACAAGACCTTCGAGGCCCAGGTTCCCGGCAAGATCCAGGTGGTTGACGGCTCGGGCAGCGTCCTGATCGAACACGAAGTTGCCCCGGGTGACATCTGGCGCGCCTGCCAGACCAAGGACCTCCCCATCCGCGACTGGGTGAAGCTGGCCGTGAACCGCGCCCGCGCCTCCCAGACCCCCGCTGTGTTCTGGCTCGACGAGACCCGCGCGCACGACGCCAAGCTCATCGAGAAGGTCCGCGAATACCTGCAGGAGCACGACACCGAGGGCCTGCAGATCGAGATCCTGTCCCCGGTGAAGGCCACCGCCTTCACCCTGGAGCGCATCCGCAAGGGCGAAGACACCATCTCCGTCACCGGCAACGTGCTCCGCGACTACCTGACGGACCTGTTCCCGATCCTGGAACTGGGCACCAGCGCCAAGATGCTGTCCATCGTTCCGCTGATCAACGGCGGCGGCCTCTTCGAGACCGGTGCCGGCGGCTCCGCCCCGAAGCACGTCCAGCAGCTGCTGAAGGAAAACCACCTGCGCTGGGACAGCCTGGGTGAGTTCCTGGCACTGGCCGTCAGCTTCGAGCACCTGGCCACCACCACGGACAACGCCCGCGCCCAGGTCCTGGCCGACACCCTGGACCGCGCCACCGGCACGTTCCTGCTGGAGAACAAGTCCCCGAGCCGCAAGGCCGGCGAGATCGACAACCGCGGCAGCCACTACTACCTGGCCCAGTACTGGGCACAGGAACTGGCCAAGCAGACCGAGGACGCAGAACTGGCAGCCTCCTTCGCATCGGTCGCCGACGCGCTGACCTCCAACGAGGAGGCCATCGTTTCCGAACTGCTGGGCGTCCAGGGCCAGCCGGTGGACATCGGCGGCTACTACCGCCCGGACGCCGAGAAGGCTGCCGCCGTCATGCGGCCGTCCGCCACCCTCAACAAGATCGTCGCCAGCCTGAGCTAGGTCTCCGGCCCCGCGGCCGAGCTACCGAGCTACCGAGCTGAGAAGCGCCCCGCCACTCGTTGGAGTGACGGGGCGCTTCCTTGCTTGCCGGGGACTGCCCGCCTGAACCCTGAGTTACCTGTCGGGTGACCTACCTGTCGGGGATATCGTCGCGGCGCGTGTCCGTGTGCCGGGTTTCGTTCCGCGGCTCACCAGTGCCGTCGTCTTCCCCGTAGGGGGCGTCGACCGCCATGTCCGGGTCCGCATCCACCGGCCGTTCCGTTGCCGCGGCGTCGTACGCGTCACCGGACTCGTAGCTGCGGCCCGGGACTGCGTCCATGCCGGCACCCTCGGAGTAGCCGGTGCTTGCGCCCGGGTCACCGTTGCCTCCTGCCGCCGTAGCACCCATGCCGACGCCGGCCGCTCCGGCTCCCGTTGGTCCGACGCCGGGCGTTCCGGCTCCCGTTGTTCCGGCGCCGGGCGTTCCGGCTCCCGTTGTTCCGGCGCCGGGCGTTCCGGCTCCCGTTGTTCCGGCGCCTGTGCCAACTCCTGTGGAACCGGCGTCACCTTCCACCTCGCCACCGCTCACGCTTTCACGCCAGGCGCCCGTTTCCGTATCGCGTTCCTCGATGAACTTCTTGAACTTCCTCAGGTCCGAGGCGACCTGCCGGGAATCGAGTCCGGTGGCCGCACCAAGCTTCTCCACTGCCGATTCAGGCTCCCAGGTCAGCTCCACATTCACCTTGGTTTCATTGTCGCCGAGGGACTCAAACCAAACGGTGCCCGAGTTGCGTGGCTCGTTCAGGCTCTCCCACGTGACGCGCTGGTCCGGCTCCTGGACGGTGATCTGGGCGTCGTACTCGCGCTTCACACCGGCAATGCTGGTTTCGAAATGAACAGTGGTGTCATCGAGCTGGCGGACGGCGTCCACTCCGCTCATGAAATTGGGGAAATCCTCAAACTGGGTCCATTGGTTGTAGGCCTGGCGTACGGGGACATCGACAGTGATCGATTCCTGGACAGTTGCCATGCTTGGTTCACTCCTTCAGCGTACGGGCGGATGGGCCCGTGGTTCTGATTGCCTTGTTCGGATGGAACATCTCCAAGGTAGCGGGAAGCAGTCGGCATTTGAAGAGAGAAGGTAAGGCTGCTGACTATGAAGCGTGGACTGCCCAAATGACGGACGCGGTTGTGGGCGGGCCCGGGATTTCCTAGGGTACTAAGCAGGCTTATCTTTCGGCCGGGTGCCCAACGCCCAAGGCCGAGTCCGGTTAGGCCGCCGCTTCGGAAAGGATCATCTCTGTGCCTGAAGAAACAGCAATCAACATTCCGGGAGCGCCGGCAGGCGAGCAACCCGCCGTCGTCGAACCCACGAACCCGCGGGAACCCTTGCCGCCCAAACCGGACCAGCAGGGGCCGGAAGCGGTGTCTCCGACCGGCAGCCCCACGGGTGCGCCGGAACACTCCCGGGCGCAGTCCGGCCAGTACCTGACCACCGCGCAGGGGCTCCGGCTGGCGGACACCGACCACTCACTGAAGGCCGGGCCGCGGGGACCGATCCTGCTGCAGGACCACCACCTCCGGGAGAAGATCACCCACTTCGACCACGAGAGGATTCCGGAGCGCGTGGTGCATGCCCGGGGTGCCGGCGCGCACGGCGTATTCCGCTCATACGGCACGGCGGCGAACATCACCCGCGCAGGCTTCCTCGCCAAGGACGTGGAAACGCCAGTGTTCGTCAGGTTTTCCACGGTCCTCGGCTCGCGCGGCTCCGCCGACACGGTCCGGGACACCCGCGGATTCTCCACCAAGTTCTACACCGATGAAGGAACGTACGATCTTGTGGGCAACAACATTCCGGTGTTCTTCATCCAGGACGGGATCAAGTTCCCGGACATAGTGCACGCCGCAAAGCCGCACCCGGACCGCGAAATTCCGCAGGCCCAGAGCGCTCACGACACGTTCTGGGACTTCGTGTCCCTGCACACCGAGGCGCAGGCGCACACCATGTGGAACATGTCCGACCGGGGCATCCCGCGTTCGTACCGCACCATGGAAGGCTTCGGCGTCCACACCTTCCGCCTGGTTGACGCCGAAGGCGCCACGACGCTCGTCAAGTTCCACTGGAAGCCGAAGCAGGGCGTGCACTCGCTGGTCTGGGAGGAGGCCCAGATCATCAACGGCATGGACCCGGACTTCCACCGGCGGGACCTGGCCGACGCGATCGAGGCTGGCGCCTACCCGGAATGGGAACTGGGAATCCAGACCTTCCCGGACACCGAGGACCAGATGTTCGAGGGGATCGACCTGCTGGATCCCACGAAGTTCGTGCCCGAGGAGCTGGCCCCCGTGCAGCCGATCGGGCTGATGACGCTCAACGCCAACCCGGTGAACTACTTCGCCGAGACGGAGCAGGTAGCCTTCCACCCCGGGCACCTCGTGCCGGGCATTGACGTCACCAACGATCCGCTGCTGCAGGTCAGGCTGTTCTCCTACCTGGACACCCAGATTTCGCGGCTGGGCGGGCCGAACTTCGCTCAGATCCCCATCAACCGGCCCCACGCCCCGGTGAACGACATGCTGCGCGACGGCATGCACCAGACAGCCGTCCATTCCGGTGTTGCCCCGTACCGGCCCAATTCCCTCGACGGCGGCTGCCCGTTCAAGGCCGGCGCAGACCTCGGGGCGTTCGTGGATGTTCCGGAAGCGGTGGCGGAGGCCATCAAGCAACGGAAGAACCCGGCCTCTTTTGACGACCACTACAGCCAGCCCCGGCTGTTCTTCCGCAGCCTCAGTCCGGTAGAGCAGGACCATGTGATCCAGGCCTACACGTTCGAGCTGGGCAAGTGCTACGAGAAGCCGGTCCGTGAGCGCCAGCTTCTGGCCCTGGCCAACATCGATGCCGCGCTGTGCGCCGCCGTGGCCCGGGGGCTGGGGATGCCTGCTCCCGAGGCCACCGAGGACGTGCCGGATGCCCAGCCCAGCCCGGCCCTGTCCCAGCTGGGGAAGACCTGGCCGGTCGCAGGCCGCGTCGTCGGCATCGTGGCGGACGAGTCCAGTGACCTCGAGGCTGTCCGGGACGCCCGCAAGGCGCTCGACGACGCCGGCATCGTTCCGCTGGTGATCGCACCGTCCGGCGGGACGCTCGGGGGAGAGGCCGACGGCGGGATCCCGGTTCAGCGGACCTATCTCACCGCCCGCTCCACCGAGTTCGACGCCGTCATCGTGGCAGGATCCGGGGCGCCGGCGGACGACGCCGAACAGGGGCTGGACGCGAAAGCCGGTGATCCCGGTGCTTCGCTTGATCCGCGCGTGGTGCTCCTGCTGTCAGAGGCCTTCCGCCACGCCAAGGCCATCGGCGCGTGGGGGTCAGGCTCTGCCGGTGTGGACGCGGCGAGCATCCCGGACGACGCAGCAGGCGTGGTGCGGGGCGACAGTGCCGAGCCGGTGGTTTCGCAGATCCAGGAGCTGTTGGCCGCCCACCGGGCGTGGGAGCGTTTCCCGGCAGCGACTTCCTGACGGGCGAATGTTCCTAAAGGGCGGAGAAACGTCCTTGAGGTTTGACGAACAAGGACTGGCCCACGGCGGGCTAGTCCTTGTTCTTGCCCGAACCCTTGTCCCCTTTCCTCTCCGAGCTGCCCTTCCCGGAGTTGCCTTGCCTTCCACTGTTTGCGGGGGACGGCGCGGGGACGGGGACCGGGACTACGGCAGCCGGCGCAGTCGTCGGTGACGGCTTCGGGGCTGCCGTGGCCTTCGCTGCGGCAGCCTGGGCAGCGGCGTTCTTGGCTGCCTGCGCTGCTGTGAGGTCGGCCCGCACGGAGTTGATGGCCGCCGAAATGCTCCGGTGGCGTTTGAAGGAAACTTGCCCGGCAGCCGCCGCAGCATCAAGCTCAGAGGACAGGCGAGCCAGCGACTTCAGGGCGGCGGCGGGGTTGCTAACCGCAGCAGACCTGGTGACCTCAAGAACCCGCTCCTGAAGCTTTGCAGCCGCGTCCGTTCCGAGCTCCGGGGCGGCGCCGCCGCAGCCTGCCAGTGCGGCTGCCAACGTGAACCCCGTGAGGGCGGCCATCGCCCGGCGCCATGCGGCCGGTGCCTGGCTTGGGGTCATGGTTCAACGCTCCTTTGCAGCTCCACGAGATGGTCACCCAAGGTGCCGCTCACGCTGGGGTAAGGGACGACGTCGGGCGTTACCGGTGAGTTGGCGGCGACGGTCACCGCTGCGGCTCCGCCGAGCAGGACTGCCGCGGCGAGGGCGGCGCCGATCCGGAAGCGCCGGCGCCTTTTCGCGCCGGCGGGCCGGCCGGCGGGGCGCGCTGATGTCCGGCTCGCTGGTGTTTTTGCTGTTGTCTTGGCAGTGGACTGCGTCTCGGAGAGACCGGGTGCCACGGATGTCCCGGAAGGCCCGGACGGGAGAACTGACGGCGGCCGGGACGGCAACGCCGGGAGTACCCGGGTGTGCTCCCCGGCCAGGTCTGCTGGGGCGGATTCCGGTGAAACGAGCGCGTGCCGGAGGGCCGCTTCCAGATCCGAGGCGGAGGGCCGCTCCAGCGGCTCGAGCGCGGTCATGGAGGCCAGCAGGTGCTGCCATTCCGTGGGCAGGTCACCAGGGATTTCCGGGGCACGGTGCAGCCGTGCCACTGCCGACTCCACCGCGCCGCCCGGGTACTCAACCGTGCCCTTGATGCATTCCAACAGCACGAGGCCCAGCGAATAGATGTCCGACGCGGGGGAAAGCGGGGAGCCCATTGCCTGCTCGGGGCTTAGGTACGCTGCCGTGCCCACCATGGTGCCGGTGGCCGTGAGGCGGGTGCCGTCGGCGATCCGGGCAATGCCGAAGTCTGTTAGCTTGGGCCGCACCGGCTCGCCGGGGCGTACCTGCACGAGGAGAATGTTGGCGGGCTTGATGTCGCGGTGGATGATGCCCAGCCCGTGAACGTAGGCGAGGGCATCGGCCACCCCGGCGCCGACGACGGACAGCTCGTCGAGCGGAACGCGGCTGTGCCGGATGCGGCTGCGCAGGTCCTGGCCCTCCACGAGTTCCATGGTCAGGAAGGGACGGGGCTGGTCAGGCACGCGGGTATCCACGCCGGCGTCGAAAAGGGTGACAAGGCTGGGATGGTTCAGGGTTGCCAGGAGCCTGATCTCGGCTTCCTGCCTTTTCAGTTCATCGGCATCTGCGGCCTGCGGCGCGAAGAGTTTCAGGGCAACGTCCCGGCCCAGGTTCTGGTCCCTGGCCGCATAGACCGACGACATGCCGCCTCGTCCGATCACCTTGCCCAGCCGGTAGCGCCCGCCCAGTACATCCGTAGTCACCCCGCTGGGCGATTCTTCTAACACGTTGCCGTCCTTATCAGCTCTGGCTCGGTGTTAAGGATAATACGTGTACTTAGTAATTCAGGCCGCTGGCTATCTGGGTGGCTGTCTGACTGGTTGCTGGCTGGCGCTACGGTGCCTGGATGGCGCGCAGGCGGGGGCACGGCCTCGCCGGGGGCCCGGATCCGGAAGTCCAGAGGACTGCCGTGATGCGGACCGCCGACGAAGGGCAGTTACTCCTGTCCGGACAGGATCCGGGCTGCTAGGCCTTCCTCCTGCGGATCACCAGGAGTGCGCCGATGGCGAGCAGGACCAGGGCGAGTGGCAGCAGCCCAGCGTCGGCTCCCGTGTTGGCGAGCGTCTGCTGTGCGGTGGCCATGTTTCCGTTGGCCATAGATGCCGTGCTCTCCGACGCGGATACGCCCGTGGTCACCGAGCCCGCGGGCAGGATGGCAGCGCCAGCCGTGGTGGTCACGGTGCCAGCGCCGGTTGCGGATCCACCGGCCGTGCCGGTGCCGGATCCGCTGCCGTCAGTTCCGGCGGTGCCGGTGCCAGTTCCGTCAGTGCCCGTGCCGTCGGCTCCCGTTCCTGCTCCATCGGTACCGGTTCCATCCGTTCCGGTTCCGTCCGTTCCGTCGCCCGGATCGGAGCCGTTGCCGGTTCCGTCACCCGGATCAGTAGCGGGCGGCGTCGTTACAGTTCCTGCGCCAAGTCCGATGCCCAAGTCGACACCCAGGTCCACGGCTGCACCAGCACCCGTGCCGAGCCCGAGGTCAACGGTGCCTTCCGCACCAGTTCCCAGGGAACCCGTGTTGCCGAGGTTGACGTCGACGACGGCGGTCGCGTCGGGAATGGTGGTTCCGGTTCCGGTGCCGCTGTTGGTGCCAAGGCTGATGTCGACGAGAGCGTCGGCGAGGGTGCCGTCAGCACCATCTCCGAGGACACCGGTGTTACCGAGGTTGACGTCGACGACGGCGGTCGCGTCGGGGATGGTGGTTCCGGTTCCGGTTGCGGTTCCACCCAGGTTGACGGCGACAGCGGCTGCCACGTCGGCGGCCGGAGTGGTGCTACCCGTTCCGGTCGTGTTGCCGAGGTTGACGTCGACCACCGCGGTGGCGTCGGTCGCAGGAGCGACAGCTCCGGTTCCGGTACCCGTTCCACCGAGGTTGATGTCGGCGGCGGCTGCCACGCTGCTGGCGGGAACGGTGGTGTCGGTCCCTGTCACTGCGGTGTTGCCGAGGTTCACGTCGACCAGGGCGGTGGCGTCGGTGGCGGGAACGGTGGTGTCGGTCCCTGTCACTGCGGTGTTGCCGAGGTTCACGTCCACCAGGGCGGTGGCGTCAGCGGCAGGAGCGACAGCTCCGGTTCCGGTGCCTGTCCCACCGAGGTTCACGTCGACCAGGGCGGTGGCGTCGGTGGCGGGAACGGTGGTGTCGGTTCCCGTGACTGCGGTGTTGCCGAGGTTCACGTCGACAACGGCGGTGGCATCAGCCGCAGGAGCGACAGCCCCGGTTCCGGTGCCTGTCCCACCGAGGCTGACGTCGACCAGGGCGGTGGCGTCGGTCGCAGGAGCGACAGCTCCGGTTCCGGTACCCGTTCCACCGAGGTTGATGTCGGCGGCGGCTGCCACGTTGGCTGCGGGGGCAGCCGGGGCGGCACCGGTCGCCGCCGTGTTTCCGAGGTTGACGTCGACCAGGGCGGTCGCGGCCGGTGCCACGGCGCTGGTGCTGCCGTTTGGGGTACCGGTGTTGAGGTCGAGGTCGGCATTAACGCTGACCGCGGAAGAATTCGACGGCGCTGGGCCACCCAGCAGACCCAGCGACGTCGAAGCATTAAGGTCCGCCGAAACGGTTTCGGACGCGATGTTGACCGCGCCCGTGGCAGTGGTATCCGCGCTGGCCGCGGTAGCGCCGAGGGCTAGCAACCCTCCGGCAAAGAGGGTGCCCAGTAGGCCCCTGCGAACTGTCTGGTGCATTGTGATGTCTCCTGAAAAGTTGTTGTCAGGTGCTCATGGCAACCTGATTGGCCGTGTGTCTGCCGCAGCGAGGCAGAGGTGGCCCAACTAGTCAGGAGAGGAGCCGGGGTCGATGGCCACCGGCGAAGGAACATGCTGAAGAGGTCCGCTGACAGGGACAAAGCCCATGAGCGGCAGGTATTCAAAGGGGTTGTTCAGCCAGGCTGCCGAAGCCGAAGGACCGCTGGAGGACGTGCCACTACCCGAGCCTGAGGCGGGAGAGGGAAGCAGCGCCTCGGGAGACGACGTGCCGTCGCCACCGGATGGGGAGTCTCCGCCGGCCGGAACCTTCGGGGCAGACCCCGTGGGGCTGGCGGGTTTCGGCGCAATAGAGTGGCTGAAAGTAGCCGGCGATGCAGCGGCCGGTTGGACAGGCGCCGCGGACACCACGACGGGCCCGGCGGTTATGCCAGGCGGGGCCGCCGGACCTGCGGAAATTTGTCCCGTTACGGCGAGGCCAACTGCGGGTAGCGGTTTTGGATCCGCGACAATGCCAGCCACGACGTCCTTGGCGGGCGCAGCGATCGGCGCAGTCAGAGGAGGTGTCTGCACGAGCACGTCTGTGACTGGCTCGACGGGAAGCTCAACCGGGAGAGCCTCGGTCACCGGGCTCACGGCGTCTGTGACTGGTTTCACGACCTCGGCAACTGGCTTCACGATCTCCGCGATCGGCGAGCCGATAGTTTCGGCCGCGTCCGTCAGCGCCCCATCAGCAACGGAGGCAACGGGATCGGCAATCCCAGCCAGGGTGTCGTCGGGAATCGCCCCGCCGAGCGCGGCGTCAACGGGCTCCACAATGTCCGACACAACCGGGGCAACGACGGCCACAGGTGTTGGCGCCGGCGGAGTGGGAGGCGGGGGCGGAGGCGCAACGACCGACGGCTGTGCGGCCGGCCCAGCTGTCGCCGGCAATGGTGCCGGGATGGCTGCCGGGTCGACGGCTGGAAGTGGCAGGGGAGCTACGGCCGGCGTGGGCTGAGCAGCGGCGCGGGCTTGATGTGCCTTAGAGGAGACCAGCGCGCCAACGCGTCCTACCACGCTGTCCGCACTTCCTTTGACGGACGAGACGGCCGAGGAAATACTGCCACCAGACGAGTCAGAGCGGTCCGAAGTGTCGGCGTCGGCGGCCGGGGCGGATACAGCAAGCCAGGCCACAGCGGCGGCCCCGGCCAAGAAAACCGGGCGCAAAGGGCGCAACGCAGACCACGACAAACCCGCAATGGTCATGCTTAACACCCCCAAGCTCACCGAATGAATCGACGATCGACTAAAGCCTAAGCCTGCCCCAAAGTGGGAGTCCAGACCCGGGAGAATAATTCTTTCGATTCGACGAAGGCCGGAAAAGCTGCTCAGTGGGCGTCGTTGGGATATGCGACACCGAGCTGGGCGCGGACGCCATCGAACAGCCGCATCGTATTCAGCGAGTCCTCGAGCGGCATGACCGGGCTCTCGGTGAGGCCCTGCTGGATGCACCGGGTCACCTCACGAAGCTCGTACGTATAACCCCGCCCCGTCACCTCGAAGTGTTCCGTCCGCGGTGCCTCCTGCCCGATCCCCACTACCAGCTTCCTGGGGTTGTTGATCGAGCCGAGTGTCTGCAGGTACCCCAGGCTGCCGGCAACCGTGGCGGTGCGCGGGCCGTGGGCGAGCAAGGAGGAAGTGAGCTGTGCCTGCGCGCCGTGATGGTAACCCAGGGTGAGCGCATTCTGGGCGTCCACGCCGTCGTCGTTCAAAGTGCCCATGGCACTGACCGTCTGCGGAAAACCCAGGGTCCCGAGGGCCCACAACAGCGGGTAGACGGTGATGTCGAGAAGCGCGCCGCCGCCGTCCTGGACGGCCCAGAGCCTGGCGGTGGGGGAGTAAGGTGCCGGGAAGCCGAGGTCCGCCGTGACCCACTGGACGGTTCCGAGCTCGCCGGAATGTGCGATCTCGAAGGCCCTCTGCATGCTGGGCAGGAAGCGGCTCCACACGGCTTCCATCAGGAACAGCTTCTTTTCACGGGCTACGTCGATCAGCTCGGAGGCTTCGCGGGCGTTGATGGTGAATGCCTTTTCGCAGAGCACATGCTTGCCCGCGCGAAGGGCCGCCAGCACTACCCGGTGGTGCTGCGCGTGCGGCGTGGCCACGTAAACCACGTCCACCGCGTCGTCGGCGAGGAGCCGCTCATAGCCGTGCTGCCCGCCGTCGTCCCCGTAGGCCACGGCAAAGCCGAACTCGCCCGCAAACGCGTCCGCGGTGTGCTGGGCGCGGGAGCTGACGGCGTACAGCTCCGCGTCCTCCAGAAGTGCCAGGTCCCGCGACACCAGGGAGGCGATCCGGCCGGTGGCAATGACACCCCACCGCAGCGGCTGGCCCGTGGCGGCAAGGGGATCCTGATTGGACTGGCTGAAGAGCCACGGCTTGGCGATCGGTGACGTCATGACGCCATCCTCTCACCCGGGTGCGGGAGCGTTGGGTCAAAAACCTGCGAGAGGTGAGGAAGGATCGGGTGAAAACCTGCGAGAGGTGAGGAAGGATCGGGTGAAAGCCTGCGAGAGGTGAGGAAGGATCGGGTGAAAGCCTGCGGAAGGTGCGGGAGGGTTTACGCCCGCCCGCACCTTCCGTGCTGCCTACACTGCCGCCGGCTCCGCAGCACGGCCGCGGACCGGTTCCTCCGTGAGCTTCCCCTGCTGGAGGCGGAACCGGCGGTCCGTCTTGTTGGCGAGCATGCGGTCGTGCGTGACCACGAGGATCGTGGTGTTGTAGTCGCGGCTGAGGGAGCTGAGCAATTCGATGATGTGCTCGCCCGTCTGCTCATCGAGGTTGCCCGTGGGCTCGTCGGCGAGGATCAGCTTGGGTTCGTTGGCGAGGGCCCGGGCGATGGCCACGCGCTGCTGCTCGCCCCCGGAGAGACGGTTGATGCGGCGGCCATGCTTGTCCGGATCGAGCTGCACCTGCTCCAGCAAAGCCCGGGCCCGCTCCGCCCGGACGGACTTCCGCACCCCGGCGAACTCCATGGGCAGCATGACGTTGTCCAGCGCGGAGAGGTTGGGCACCAGGTTGAACTGCTGGAACACGAAGCCGATGTCCCGGCGCCGGTAGTCAGTCAGCTTGCCGTCCGGCATGCCCGCCAGGCTCACCCCGTTGACGACGACGTCTCCGCTGGTGGGTTTGTCCAGGGCACCCAGGAGGGAAAGCAGTGTGCTCTTGCCGCTGCCGCTCTTGCCCACGATTGACGCCAGCGTGCCCTGCTCCAGCTCGAAGCTGACGCCGTTGACCGGCTTGATGGTGCGGTCGCCGGACTTGAACGTGCGGACCAGATCCTTGACTTCAATCATGGCTATTCTCCTCGGAGGACTTCGATGGGGCGGATGCGGGCGGTGAGCAGGGCCGGAACCAGTGCGCCGATGATGGCGACGCCGAACACTGCCGCGATGCCGGCCGCAAGGATTTCGGGGGACACGCTGGCGGTGACGGAGGTGAGCAGCTGGGAGGCGCCGCCGAACGGACCGCCCTGGCCACCCGGGAATCCGCCCGCCGCCCCGGCGAACCCGCCGGCGCGCTGGCCGGCGGGGGCCGCCGTCGTGCCTGTGCTGGAGCTGACCAGTGCGGAGGCGATGCCGCCGCTGGCGAAGGAGGCGATAACGGCGCCTACAACGCTGCCGAGGGCCACCAGGACCAGGGCCTCGAGCACGAACTGGAGGCCGATGGTGCGGTTCGGTGCGCCGATGGCCTTGAGGACGCCGATTTCGCGGCGGCGCTCGCGGACCAGCATGACCATGATCAGCAGGATAATCAGTCCCGCGGTGCCAAGTGCCGCGATGAACGCCACCATGGAGATGTTCTTGACGCTGTCCAGGGAGGTGACGGCGGTTTCGAGGTTGCGCTGGCCCTGGGTGACGTCGGCCTTGTCGGTGCCGAGCGCGTTCTGCAGTGCCGTCTTGGCGGCGTCGACGTGCTCCATGCTGTCCACCGTCACGATCATCGTGGACAGCTCGCCGGGCAGCTCGGCCAGGGTCTGGGCGGTGGGGAGAGTGACGTAGAGGGCGTTGTTGCCGAACGCGGTGCCGGCGTCGAACAGGCCGGCAACGGTGAAGGTCTTGCTGTTGATGGTGAAGGTGGAGCCAACCTTCAGGTTGTTCTTTTCGGCAAGGGTGGTGCCCAGCAGCGCCTTGGTGGACTCGGCCGCGTAGTCGCCCAGCCCGGTGCCCGCCGTCAGTGCGAGGGCCTTGCCGGTGCTGTCCACCTCTGCCCCGGTGCCGGTGGCCGTGATGGGCAGGGACCGGGCCGGGGTGGTGCCCGTGGTCCCCGTACTTCCCGTGGCACCGGTGGTTCCGGAGCTGTCCTGGTTGCGCGCGCCGAGAGTTCCGGCGTCGACCGCGGCGGTGAGGCTGGTGGTCAGCGTGGTGGTGGTCTGCCCGCCCGGGCCGCCCTGCCCGCCGCCCGGACCGCCCTGGGTGCCGGCTGCCGCCTGTGCGGCGGCCTCGGTCGCGTTGCGCAGCCGCAGCGCTTTTGTTCCGACGACGGCGCTCACGTTCGGAACGTCGGCCGCTGTCGCCGCCTGCTCGGCAGTGAGCGGCTCGCCGCCGCCTTCGAAGCCCTGGCCGCCGGCCGGGTTCACCGTCAGCACCGTGCCCACCGAGGCGTTCAGCTCCTCGACTTTGGCCCCGACTGCCTGGTTGGCCACCAGCATGGCCAAAGCCAGCCCGATCGCGACCGCCAGCACGGCCACAACCGCGGCCGTCCGGACCTTGTTTCTAAACGCATTGCCTACACTTCGGGCGAGGACGCTCACTGCACTCCTTGGGATCACATGCCGGGGGATTGGCCGGCTTCGGATCCCACACTGGTGCCCGCTGCTGTGCAGGAAACGGGCTGAGCCTATGTTTCCGCTGTGAGGCTAGGAGCGCGAAAAGTGAGGGAGCGTTGGGTTAGGAGCCGCAGGCGGCGGGCGAGCATTGGGTGGTAACGGAAGAGCCCCGGCCCTCCCTTGTGAACTGGTCACTCGCGGGGGAGCCGGGGCTCTGGTCAGCGTCTGTGGCGAAGCCGCTACTTGGTGATCGGGCCGAGAACCGGATCGTCCACGTAGGCCGTCTTGACGTTTTCCTTGGTCACGATGACCGGTTCCAGCAGGTAGGCCGGAACGGTCTTGACCTTGTTGTTGTAGGACTTGTCATCGTTGATTTCAGGCGTCTTGCCGGCCTGGATGTCCTTGACCATGACGATCGCGTGCTCAACGAGCTTGCGGGTGTCCTTGTTGATGGTGGAGTACTGCTCGCCCGCCATGATGGACTTGACCGACTCAACCTCGGAGTCCTGCCCGGTGACCACCGGAAGCGGCTTGCCGGCAGCCTTGACCGAGGTCAGCACTGCGCGGGCCAGGGTGTCGTTCGGGGAAAGGACGCCGTCCAGCGACGCGGACGAGTAGCTGCCGGTCAGGAGCGTGTCCGCACGGCGCTGGGCGTTTTCTGCCTTCCAGCCCTGGGTGACAGCCTGCTCGAAGGACTTCTGTCCGGACAGCACCTTGAGGGTGCCGTCGTCGATCTTCGGCTGCAGGACGCTCATGGCACCGTCGAAGAAGACCTTGGCGTTGGCATCGTCAGGGGAACCGGCGAAAAGCTCAACGTTGTACGGGCCGTTCGGCTTCTTGGCCTTCATGCCGTCCAGCAGGGCCTTGCCCTGCAGCTCGCCCACCTTGAAGTTGTCATAGGCCACGTAGTAGTCCACGTTCGCGGTGTTCAGCAGCAGCCGGTCGTAGGCGATGATCGTGGCGCCGGCGTCCTTGGCCTGCTTCAGCTGGGTGCCCAGCTGGGCGCCGTCGATCGCGCCGACGATGATGACCTTGGCGCCCTTGGTGATCATGGCGCTGATCTGGTTCTGCTGCTCCGAGACGCCGCCGTTGGCAAACTGGACGTCCGGCTTGAAGCCGGCTTCCTTGAGGCCGTCGTTGAACAGCTTCTCCGCCAGGACCCAGTTCTCACTGGTTTTCTGGGGGAGTGCGACGCCGATCGAGGAATCCTTGGGGAACGCCTCACCGCCGGCTGTGCCGCCGCCTGTAGTACCTGAGTCGGAACGGCCGCAGGCTGTCAGCGCCAGTGCCGCGATGGCAGCGATTGCTGCCGCCTTTCCTGCCTTACCAATCATTCGCATTTGTTCGATTCACTTTCTTTAGGGATGGGAAATGCAGCCGGGGAGCGGGCGGTGCTCAGGCTTCCCGGGAGATGGTTTCCTTGGTGGAGGACACTTCGTCGGGCTGGAGCGGGGTGCCGCCGCTGGGGCGGTTGAAGCCCTGGGTCAGCATGCCGATGATGGAGCGCTTGCCCTGGCTCTTGTTGTAGACGTCGAACGCGACGGCGATCAGCAGGACCAGGCCCTTGATGATCTGGGTCAGGTCGGCGCCGACGCCGAGCAGCTGCAGGCCGTTGTTCAGCACGGCCATGACCAGGCCGCCGACGATCGAGCCGATCACGGTGCCCACGCCGCCGGTGACAGCTGCGCCGCCAATGAACACAGCTGCGATGGCATCGAGTTCCCAGCCCACGCCGTCGAACGGGCCGGAGGCGGTCGACCGGCCAACGAAGATCATGCCGGCCAGGCCGGCCAGGATGGACATGTTCATCATGACCAGGAAGTTGACCTTCTTGGACTGGACGCCGGACAGCTCGGCCGCGTGCCGGTTCCCGCCCACTGCGTAGACGTGGCGGCCGACGACCGTCTTGGAGGAGATGAAGCCGTAGATCAGGACCAGGACGGCGAGGATGAGGCCGGGGATCGGGAACGAGGTTCCCGGGCGGCCCGTGGCGAAGAGGTACGTGGCGTACAGGATGGCACCGCAGACCAGCACAAGCTTGGTGACGACCACCCAGCCCTCGGGGACCTCAGCGCCGAGCGCCTTGGCGGTGCGGCGGGCGCGCAGTTCGCTGAAGACCACGAACGCGACCCCCAGCAGGCCCAGCAGCAGGGTGAGGTTGTTGTAGCCGGTGCTCGGGCCGACCTCGGGAAGGTATCCGGAGCCGATGTACTGGAAGTCGGCGGGGACCGGGATGGTGTTGGACTTGCCGACGAACTGGTTGAAGCCGCGGAACAGCAGCATGCCGGCCAGCGTCACGATGAAGGCCGGAATCCCCACATAGGCCGTCCAGAACCCTTGCCAGGCCCCGATCAGGACTCCGAGCGCGAGTCCGAGCAGGATGCCCAGGTACCAGGGGATTCCCCAGTCCCTGATGGCCAGGGCCACGGTGACTCCGACGAAGGCCGCGACGGAGCCGACTGACAGGTCGATGTGGCCGGCGATGATGACCAGCACCATGCCGATGGCCAGGATCAGGATGTAGGAGTTGCCGTTGAAGAGGTTGATGACGTTGCCCGGGGTGAGCGTGCGGCCTTCGGTGGCGAATTGGAAGAAGACGATCAGTGCAACCAGGGCGAAGATCATGCCGAATTGGCGGGTGTTGCCGCCAAAGAGCTTCTTGAGCGCGTTCATTTGTCAGTCCTTGTTCTGGAAGGTTCTGGAGGGTTCCAGAGGGTCAGGCGGTTTTTCTGGCGGAGGTCATGAGTTTCATGAGGCTTTCCTGGCTGGCGTCGTCCTTGTTCAGGACTCCGGTGATGGCGCCTTCAAAGATGGTGTAGATCCGGTCGGAGAGGCCCAGCAGTTCGGGGAGTTCGGAGGAGATCACGATCACGCCCTTGCCCTGGTTGGCCAGCTGCTGGATGATCCCGTAGATCTCGTACTTGGCGCCGACGTCGATGCCGCGGGTGGGCTCATCCAGGATCAGCAGGTCAGGATCGGTGAACATCCACTTGGCCAGCACCACCTTCTGCTGGTTGCCGCCGGAGAGCTTGGCCACGCCTTCCTCCACGGAGGGCGTCTTGGTCCGCAGCGATTTGCGGTACTGCTCGGCCACCGTGAATTCCTTGTTGGCATCCACCACGAAGTGCTTGCTGATCTTGTGCAGCGCGGCCGAGACCGTGGTGGTCTTGATGTCGTCCAGGAGGTTCAGGCCCAGGGACTTCCGGTCCTCGGTGACGTAGCCGAGCCCGGCGTCGATGGCCTGCTTGACGTTCTTGAGGTGGAGTTCCTTGCCGTTCTTATAGATGCTGCCGGAGATGAAGCGGCCGTAGGAACGGCCGAACACCGACCGTGCCAGTTCGGTGCGGCCGGCTCCCATGAGGCCCGCGAAGCCCACGATCTCGCCCCGGCGGACGAAGAAGTTGGAGCCTTTGCAGACCATCCGGTCCTGGACCTGCGGGTGCCCGACGGTCCAGTTCTTGACCTCAAACAGGACCTCGCCGATCTTGGGCTCGTGGTCCGGGAACCGGGACTCAAGCGTGCGGCCCACCATGCCCTTGATGATCCGGTCCTCGTCGACGCCGTCGCGTTTGACGTTCAGCGTCTCGATCGACTTTCCATCGCGGATGATGGTGATCTCGTCGGCGATCTGCTCGATCTCGTTGAGCTTGTGGGAAATGATGATCGAGGTAATGCCCTTGCCCTTCAATCCCAGGATCAGGTCCAGCAGGTGCTGGGAGTCGGATTCGTTCAGGGCGGCGGTGGGCTCGTCGAGGATGAGCAGCTTCACGGCCTTGTTCAGCGCCTTGGCGATCTCCACCAGCTGCTGCTTGCCGACGCCGATTTCCTTGACCGGGGTGTCCGGGTCCTCGCGGAGGCCTACCCGGGCGAGCAGTTCGCGGGTCCTGGTGCGGGCCTCGGCCCAGTCGATCACGCCGCGCTTGACCGGTTCGTTGCCCAGGAAGATGTTCTCCGTGATGGACAACTCCGGGATGAGCGCCAGTTCCTGGTGGATAATCACGATGCCGGCGTGCTCGCTGGCCCGGATGTCCTTGAACTGCTGTACCTCGTTTTGGTACACGATGTCGCCGCTGTAGCTGCCGTAGGGGTACACGCCGGACAGGACCTTCATGAGGGTGGACTTGCCGGCGCCGTTCTCCCCGCAGATCGCGTGGATTTCCCCGGCCTTCACCCGCAGGCTCACATCGGACAAGGCTTTAACGCCGGGGAATTCCTTGGTGATGGAGCGCATCTCCAGGAGAACCGGCTCGCTTTGCGTGTTGAGGGACGTCATTTGCCCTTACGCCTCCAATGCATTGACTTCGTTGTCTTCCCTGCAATCCGCAGGGCCGTCTGATGAAAAAGTAGATGGAGCAGGCCGTTGTCGTCAAGTCTTTAACGCAACGGCGGGATAACGAAACGCTATGTGCGGCGGATTCCGGCATGCTGGAAGACCAGGGATGCGGCGCCCAGGGCCTCCGCGCGGTCGTTCAGCGAGGACATGGTAAGGGTGGTGGTTTCGCCGATGACCGGCACGGCATGCCGTACCAGCCCGCGCCTAATGGGGTCCAGCAGGATGTCCCCCAGCCCGGCCAGGGGGCCGCCCACCACGATCACCTCGGGGTTGATCAGGTTGGCCACGTTCCCCAGCGCCCTGCCCACCGCAAGACCCGCGTCGTCCACCACGCGCAGGGTGGCGGCATCCCTCGCCAGTGCCTTGCGGACGATGTCCTCGGGCGTGAGCGGCCGCTCCTCGCCCCGGCTCAGCAGTTCAATCATGGTGGTGGTGGAGGCAATGGTTTCCAGGCACCCCCTGTTGCCGCAGCGGCAGATCAGGCCGTGCTCGTGGATGGTCGCGTGGCCGATTTCCCCGGTGATCCCGACGTTGCCGTAGTACGGGTTGCCGTTGAGGATCAGGCCCGCGCCAATGCCGGAACCGATCTTCATGAACAGCAGGTTGCTGATGCCGCTGTGCGGCCCCCACGTGACCTCGGACAAGGCGCCAAGATTCGAGTCATTGTCTATGAATATAGGGAACTGGAACGCCTCCTCGAGGCGTTCCTGGATGTCGATGCCCACCCACTCGGGCAGGATCGCCCCCTGGGCGACCGTGCTGGTCCGGCGGTCGATTGGACCGGGGATTCCGACGCCGGCACCCACCACGGCGCTGCGCTCCACCCCGCTGTCGGCCAGCAGTTTGTCGAGCAGGGCGACGGCGGCCTGGATACCCTGCTCCGCGTGGTGCCCGAGCGGCAGGAGCACGGATTCCTCGGCAATGATGTGGTAGCTGAGCGAGGCGAGAACCACCCGCAGGTGCCGCCGGCCAAAGTCGATGCCCACTGCCACGGCACCGTTGCTGTTGAGCCGGACGTTGAGTGCGCGCCGCCCGGAACTGGTGGTCGGTTCGGTGGATGCCAGGCCGGAGTCCTGCATGATTTTGACGATGTTGGACACCGTCGCGGTGGACAGTCCCGTCTGCCGCGCAAGCTCCGCCTGGGTCGAGGGGCCGTTGAGCAGGCATTCGATGATCCGCTGCTGGTTCAGGTGCCTGAGGGCGGATTGCGACCCGGGGTTTTTGGTTCGGCTCCTCGTCGAGCGCGATGGTGAGGGCATGAAATGAACATTGCACCATCGGCAGCCTTGTAGTCAAGAAGTTAACGCAATGCCTCGGCATCCGGAAAGGCGCATGCGACGGGCAAACCGTCCCGCGGGCAGTGCCGGACGGTGCAAATGGGCCGGATCCGCGGCCGCGGCCGCGGATACGCTGAAGGAAACGGCGTCCGGTGTTGGGCGGCGTGCACGAAGACTTGAGGTGATCACGGTGAAGCTGGCGCTGATGCAGGCGAACTCCAGTGTTTTGGACATCGAACGGAACTGCGCAGCCATCGACCAGGCGGCCCAGAGGGCCGCGGAAGCGGGCGCTGCCGTGCTCCTGACCCCCGAGCTTTTCCCGGTGGGTTATGCGCCGCTGCGCGTCAGGGCGGAGCTGGACCCCAAAACCCTGCCCGGCATCCGGCGCACCCTTGCCGGCATCGCTGCTACGCGCCGGATCGCCCTGGTCTACAGCCTGCCCGCCGTCACGGCCGACGGGCAGTGGCAGATCACCGCGACGGTCCTGGACGGCCACGGGGACGAACTCCTGAGCTACGCCAAGGTCCACCTCTTTGGCCCGGACGAGCGCAAGGCGTTCAGCCCCGCGGAAGCAGCCCCCGCCGTCGTCGATCTGGGCGGCATTAAAACCTCGCTGGCCATCTGCTATGACGTGGAGTTTCCCGAAACGGTGCGCGCGGCGGCCGCCGCCGGCGCCGACCTGCTCCTGGTTCCCACCGCGCTGGCCCACGGCTTCGAATCCGTGCCGCAGGTGCTGCTGCGGGCCCGCGCCCTGGAGAGCCAGTTGACGGTGGCGTATGCCAACCACTCCGGGGAGGAGGACGGCTGCACTTTCCTGGGCGGAAGCGTCATTGCCGGCCCCGACGGCGAACTGCTCGCCGCTGCCGGTCCCCACCCGGACTTGCTGTACGCGGAGGTCAGCGCCGAAGCGGCCCGCCAGGCGCGCGACGCCGTGCCTTATCTGCGCGAACGGCGGCCTGATGTTTACCGCACCTGGGAAGAGAACGGCAGGGAAGGGAGCGGCGGCGCCGCAAAGCCGTCATAGGGTCCAGCTAAGTGGCGGGCAGCCCGTCCACGTACTGCAGCGCGATCCAGAGTTCGGCCCGGACCTGCGCCTGGTTCAGGTCGGTGTCCAACAGTTCGGCCACCGCGTTGATCTGCCGCCGGACGCTGTTGCGGTGCAGTCCCAGCGCCTTGGCGGTGGCATCCCAGTTCCCGTTCTCGCCGAGCCATGCCCGCAGTACGGACAGGTGCGCGGTCCGGCGGTCGCTGTCCTGGCTGAGCACGGGCTCCAGCAGCCGGCCGGCCAGCATGGTTCCGGCTTCGTGACCCAGCAGTCCGGCGACGGTCCACGTCACTTCACCCACCCTGGCGCTCTTGCCGGTTGTCTGGACGCGCTGCCGCAGCGCCGTCACCCGCTGGTAGGCGCTGCTCAGGTCCGTGAGCTCGGTGGCGTCACTGATGACCAGCCGCCACCCCAGCTTCTCGACTTCGCCCAGCAGTGCGTCGTCCACCCTGAGCCGGGTGATGGCGGCGAAACCGTAGTCCGTCATTTCCACAAGTTTGGTGTCGAACAGGCGGCGCCACTGCAGCAGCTCCCGCACCGGGCTCTCCGCAGTACGCCCGGTTGCTTGCCCCGCCCTGATGCCCTGCCCCGCCCTGATGCCCTGCCCCGCCCTGATGCCCTGTACGACGCGCAGGGGAGCGGAACGCGTTGAGGAAGTGCTCTGGGCCAGCAGGTCCCGGAGCCCGTTGATGTGCCGCACCCCGCCGGAGGTCATGCTGTCCGGGTGCAGCAGCAGCGACGTCGCCAGCTGGCTCGGTGCCAGTGACCCGCTGGTCCGTTGCCGGACCAACAGCTCAAGGAGTCCGACGGCGGAGGAGACCACGCTGTTCTGCGCGGGGGTCAGGGGCGAATCAGTACCCAGCACAAGCGCGCCAAGGTTGGCATCGCGGGTGCTGCGCAGCGGATGACCGAACACGAATGCAGATCCGGGGACGTCGAAGGAATCCATCTCCACTCGCGGCCCGCTGCCCCCCAGCAGCCGGTCCAGCAGCGGCTGCAGCATGGTGACCTCGACGCCGGAGCCCGCCCGGGCGCGCACCCGCCCGTCCGCGCCGACCAACATGGCCCAGACCGGGACCCGCTGGACCAGCGCGGCCAGGAGCTCATGTTCGGGCCGGGCGGACAGGACGGCGCGCATGAGCTGCCGGTTCGTGTCCGCGAGGTGGCGGAACACTTTCGCGTTCTCCGACTCCAGCAACTGGGAGAACTCGAGCCCAATGGCAGCGAACGGGACCGTGCTGGGCACCTTCACCAGGGTCAGGTTGTGCCGGACACAGGCTTCCACCACAGCGTCCGGCACCGCGCTGAAGTATGGCTCCAGGCCAAAGCCAAGGGCCGCCACCCTGGCCTTCACCAGGCGCCCCACGTAAGCGTCAACCCGGGCGTCGTCACCCGCGTCGCCAACGAAGGGCAAACCTGCCGTGAGGAGGAACTCGCCGTCGAGCAGGTACGGCGTGGGGTCCTCCAGCTCACTCGGCTCAACCCACCGCAGCAGTCCCGAACCGTTGCCGCCGTCGTGAAGAACCGTGAGCTCCGGCGGCAGCTTCGCCAGGAACTGTTCCAGGGTGACGACGCTCAGCCGCTCCGCCGCCGCACTGGCTGCGGGCGCCGTCCGCGCCCCTGCCTCAGGCGACATCCGGGGCACCGTCCCCTGGCTCCTCGTAATCCGGGCACTCGTGTGCCTGCGGCAGGCTATAGGCGCGGGGCAGGCGCGGTGCGATCCTGTTGATGATCTCGTCGCCGTGGCTTCCGATGGCGGCGCCCCACTCATCGGCGCTCGCGGCCCCGCTCCGCGGATCACCGAACAGGACTGCGGTGTCACCAACGCTGACTCCGCCAGGTTCGGGCCCCAGATCCACCATGAACTGGTCCATGCACACCTTGCCGATCACGGGAACCCTCCTGCCGCCCAGCTGCACCACACTCCGGCCGGAAATGCCTTTCGGGATACCGTCGGCGTAACCCAGCGGTATCAGTGCCAGGGACCTCGGCTCGTGGGTGATGGCCTGGTGCTCATAGCTGACGCCGGTGCCGGCCGGAACTTTCTTCACCAGCACCACGGGGGCGGTCACTGACAGGGCCGGGCGGAGACCATAGTCGGCCGGGTTAAGGTGGTCCGCCGGAGCGAGGCCGTAGATGGCCAGCCCCGCCCGCACCATGTCGAACGCAAATTCCGGCCGGTCCAGGATGTTCGCCGAACTGGAAACGTGGCGCAGTTGCGGGTCCAGTCCTGCCTCGCGTGCCTGGCCGACGGCCGTCTCGAATGCGTCCACCGCCGCCGCGTTTCCCGGGTGGGCGGGAACGTCGGCCCATGCCAGGTGGGTCCAGATGCCGCGCACCACCAGGTGCCCTGCGAGCTCCGCCTGCCGCGCCGCCGCCACCAGGACGGCCCAGTCCTCGGCACGCGCGCCGCCACGGCTCAGGCCGCTGTCCA
This sequence comes from Arthrobacter sp. BGA-UO-ETr-C19, assembly GCF_059568005.1. Classification (NCBI taxonomy): domain Bacteria; kingdom Bacillati; phylum Actinomycetota; class Actinomycetes; order Micrococcales; family Micrococcaceae; genus Arthrobacter; species Arthrobacter sp. BGA-UO-ETr-C19. Next base: position 234,826 of record NZ_JCAQPC010000012.1, on the reverse strand, counting down.
GCTCAAGGTGGACGGCCGCGGGCTGCCCCAGGGAACGCGCGATGCCCGCCACGATATCCAGTTGCGTGACGCTGCCCAGTGAGATGTCGACGTCGTGGCTGACTGCCTCGCGGATCGTTTCGCTTGACGCGGTGGCGAGGTACAGCCACGACAGCACCGGTGCAGTGATGCCCGCCTGGCGCAGGGCCAGGGCCTCGGTGAGCTGCGCGGTTCCCAGCCAGTCGGCGCCGGCCGTGAGGGCTGCCCGGGCCACGTCGACCAGGCCGTGGCCGTAGCCGTTCCCCTTCACCACGGCCATGAAATGTGGCGCCGGCGTGAGTGCCCGGAGTGCCCGGACGTTGTCTGAAATGGCGGACAGATCAACGCTGACCTGCCCGGAAAGCACCGCCTCTGGCGTGCTTGTCTGTTGTGCATTACGTCTCATGCCAAAACACTATAGGTCATTTTGCACAACGGTGAGACACGGCTCACACGCCTAGGCTGGAGGGACGGAACGCCCCAACTACCAACGAACGGACGTCAACGATGACTGTGCCCACCCAAGCAGGACAGCGGCCTCCCGTGCAGGCCGGCCGCCCCGGACTGGCAGCCCAGCTGCTCCGCCGCAAGCCGATCGGGCAGATGGTCCAGGAAGCCGAGACAGGCCACGGCGGAACCCGTCTGGTCCGCAGCTTCGGGGTCCTGCAGCTGACGATGATCAGCGTGGGTGCCACCCTCGGCACCGGCATCCTCGTGATCCTGGGCGAATCCGTGCCGCTGGCGGGACCGGCCATCTGGATCTCGTTTGCCATCGCCGGCCTGGCCGCGCTGCTGTCCGCCGTGTCCTACGCCGAAATGGCCGGCCTGGTGCCGGCGGCGGGCTCCAGCTACTCGTACACGTACGCCACCATGGGCGAGGGCATGGCCTGGATCTGCGGCTGGTGCCTAGTGCTCGAGTACGCGGTTTCCGTGGCAGCGGTGGCAGTGGGCGCCGGCCAGTACGTCAACGAAACGCTGGCGGTCTTCGGGCAGGCCCTGCCGGATGCGGTGTCGCAGCCGCCCGGGGGCGGCGGTCTGGTCAATATCCCGGCCATGCTGATCGTGGTGCTGGCCATGATCCTGCTGGTGCGCGGCGCCAAGGAGAGCGCGTGGATCAACACCGTGATCGTGCTGGTCAAGGTGGGCATCCTGGTCTTCTTCTGCGCTGTGGCCTTCACCGCTTTCAACGGCGGCCACTTCGAGCCGCTCCTGCCCATGGGCGCCGCCGGCGTTTCGGCTGCCGCCTCCCGGGTGTTCTTCTCCTACATCGGCTTCGACGCTGCCTCCACCGCCGGCGAGGAAGCCCGCAATCCCAAGCGCGACCTGCCCCGGGCCATCATGCTCTCCATGCTGATCGTCACCACCATCTACGTGCTGGTTGCCGTTGCCGCCATCGGCGCCCGCCCGTGGGGCTGGTTCGACGGCACCGAGGCTGCACTGGTGAAGATCCTGGAGGAAATCACCGGCCAGCCGTGGATCGCCCTGATGTTCGCCGTCGGTGCTGTGCTCGCCATTGCCAGCATTGTGCTGACCGTCCTCTACGGGCAGACCCGCATCCTCCTGTCCATGTCCCGCGACGGACTGGTTCCCGGCATCTTCGGCCGCGTCTCGCACCGCACCGGCACGCCCGTTGCCGGAACCCTGGTAGTGGGAACCGCCGTCGCCCTCACTGCCGGGCTGGTCCCGCTCGGGGCGCTCGCGGACGCCACCAGCATCGGCACCCTGTTCGCCTTCGCCCTGGTGAACCTGGCCGTCATCTACCTGCGCCGCACCCGGCCGGAGCTCACGCGGAGCTTCCGGGTTCCCCTGTTCCCGCTGACGCCGATCCTGGGCGCGCTCATGTGCGTCTACCTGATGGCCAACCTGAGCGCGGAAACATGGGTGATCTTCGGGATCTGGATGCTCGTGGGACTGGCCGCCTACTTCGGCTACGGCAGGCGGCACTCGAGGGTGGCCGCGCTGGGGCAGGAGGAATACCGTGAACTATCCGGCCGCGACTTTTCCCCAGCCCCCGCATCCGCTGAAGCGACAGCTCTTCACCAGTAAGACAACACACGAGACCACGGAGACAGACCTTCCATGACAACCGCTACCGAACTGCCGGCCTCCGACCCGTCCAGCACGACCACCACCGCAGCAGGCCTGCCCGGGGCCGGAGCGCCGGGCCAGGCCCCGGTGACCATGCTCAACCCGGACTTCCCGTTCAGCTACGACCACTATCTGGCCCACCCGGACGGACTGGGTTCGGTCCCGCCGGAACTGCACGGCACCGAAGTCGCCGTGGTGGGCGCCGGGCTGTCCGGGCTGGTGACCGCCTACGAGCTGATGAAGCTCGGGCTGCGGCCGGTGCTCTACGAGGCAGACCAGCTCGGCGGACGCCTGCGCACCGCCAGCTTCCCGGCAGCCCCGGATGTGGTGGCGGACCTGGGCGGCATGCGGTTCCCGGTCTCCGGCAAGGCGTTCTACCACTACGTTGACCTGCTGGGACTGGAGACGCAGGATTTCCCGAATCCGCTGGCCCCGGCAACCTCCAGCACCGTGATTGAGCTGGCAGGGCAGAAGCATTACGCCAACACCTCCGCGGACCTGCCGCCGTTCTTCCGCGAAGTGGCCGACGCCTGGAAGGCAGCCGTGAACGACGGCGCGCAGTTCACGCAGATGCAGGAGGCCATCCGGGCGCGGGACACGGCCCGGATCAAGGAACTGTGGAACGAGCTTCTTCCGGAGCTCGACGAGGAGACCTTCTACGGCTTCATCGCCAGCAGCCAGGCATTCCGGAAGGCGGGCTTCGCTCACCGCGAGGCGTTCGGCCAGGTCGGCTTCGGCACCGGCGGCTGGGACACTGACTTCCCCAACTCCATCCTGGAAATCCTGCGCGTCGTGTACACCGACGCCGACGACCAGCACCGGCTCATCGCCGGCGGAGCGCAAAGGCTCCCCGAGGCACTCTGGCGCCACGCGCCGTCGGGCATGGTGCACTGGCCGGAGGGGACGTCCCTGGCGTCCCTGCACTCAGGCTCCCCGCGCGGAGCGGTGGAGCGGATCAGCCGGGACGCCGACGGCGACCTCCGCATCCGGGAGCGCTGGGGGAGGGAAGCCTCCTACCCGGCCGTGGTCACCACGTGCCAGTCATGGCTGCTGTCCACCCGGATCCACACCGAGGAGGCGCTGTTCCCGTCCGAGCTGTGGACAGCGATCGAGCGCTCGCACTACATGCAGTCGTCCAAGACGTTCGTGATGGTGGACCGGCCGTTCTGGAAGGACATCGATCCGGAAACCGGCAGGGAAGTGCTGTCAATGACTCTCACGGACCGGCTCAACCGCGCCACGTACCTGCTGGACAACGGACCCGACCAGCCCGCCGTGATCCTGCTGTCCTACACCTGGAACGACGACGCACTGAAGTGGCTGGCGCTCGACGCCGAAGAACGAGTGGAGCTGATGCTGCACTCGCTCGAGCAGATCTACCCCGGCGTGGACATTGCCAGCCACATCGTGGGCCAGCCCATCACCGTCTCCTGGGAAGCCGACCCCAACTTCATGGGCGCGTTCAAGGCGAACCTGCCCGGCCACTACCGTTACCAGCAGCGGCTCTTCACCCACTTCAAGCAGGACAAACTGCCGGAAAGCCAGCGCGGCATCTTCCTCGCCGGCGACGACGTTTCCTTCACCGCCGGCTGGGCCGAGGGGGCAGTGACCACCGGGCTGAACGCGGTGTGGGGCGTGGTGAACCACCTCGGCGGCTCATCGGCACCCGGCAATCCCGGCCCCGGCGACCTGCTGGACGAGCTGGGGCCGATCAGCCTGGACTGAGCCAATGCGCCCAACTGGGTAGCACTTCAGGGCGTTCCCAGCGCTGGGAACGCCCTGTGCTGCGACCTACATGGGTGCGTGGAGTTCGCGGTGCGCCTGGGCGAGCTCGCGGTAGTGCGCCGCGTTGCGCTTCACGCCGTCGAACTCCTCATCGGTGAGTTCGCGGCGGACCTTGGCCGGGACACCGGCCACCAGCGAGCGGGGCGGGACTACCGTGCCTTCCAGCACGACGGCGCCGGCGGCCACGAGCGATCCGGCGCCGATCACCGCTCCGTTGAGGATGGTGGCACTCATGCCGATGAGGCAGTCGTCTTCCACGGTGCAGCCATGGACGACGGCGCTGTGCCCGACACTGACGCGCGCCCCGACACTGCAGGGGAAGCCCGGGTCGGCGTGCAGGACCACGTTGTCCTGCAGGTTGCTGCCGGTGCCCACGGTGATAGCGGCGGTGTCGGCACGCACCGAGACGCCGTAGAACGCGCTGGCGTCCTCGGCGAGCGTGGCACGGCCGATGACCGACGCCGTCGGCGCAACGAAAACGGAGGGGTGGATGTCCGGCGTGTCGCCGGCGAAGGGGTAAATGGGAGCCATGCCCCCAAGCCTAGCCTCTGGAGTTTTTGTCCAGTTGTCGCGACTTAGGCGGCGATTAGGGCGCGATATCTGTACAAAAACTCATTCGGCGAGGGTCAGCACTTTTGCCAGCTGGATGAAGTCCGCCGCCACTGCGTCCCAGTCTGAGGCCGGGGCCAGGTCCGTGGTCTGCCCCGGCCCATGCTCGGTGGCCCGCGGGACGAACCCGGTGGCCAGCCCGGCGTCCCGGGCAGCGCCGAGGTCATCATTGTGGGCGGCCACCAGCATAACCTCGCCCGGGTCGAGCCGAAGGACCGAGGCGGCGCCGAGATAGGCGGCGGGATCTGGCTTGTACACCCGGAGCAGGTCCGAGCCGACAACTACATCCCACGGCAGCCCGGCGTCCTTGCCCATGTTGACCAGCAGGGCGGTGTTGCCGTTGGACAGCGGCCCGATGACGTAGCGGCTTTTCAGCTGGCTCAGGCCATCGCTGCTGTCCGGCCACGCTGGCAGGCGTTCCCAGGCGCGGTTGAGTTCCTCGAGGTCCTCGCTTGCGAATCCGGCAGGGGAGAGCCCGTTCCGTTCGAGGACGCGTTTCAGGTTGTCCAGGTGCAGCTGGTCCAAAGGCACGTAGCCGCGCCGGCCGGAACGGACCGTTTCCATGGACGGCTGGTACTCCGCCCGCCATTTGTCCGCAAGGTCGAACGGGTCCAGTGCGAGCCTGTGCGTGTCCGCGAATCGCCTGATCTCGGCGGCGACGCCGGAGCGCCAGTCGACCACCGTGCCGAAGGTGTCGAACAGCACGGCCTTGAGCTGCCGTCCTGTCGACGGCGAAACGAAAGTCATGGACATCTTCTGCCCGCTTGCGCCCGTCAGTGTGCGCCGCCGACGTTCAGGACGACGACGCCGGCGACCACCAGTGCGATCCCGAGGACCTTCATGAGGTTCAGTTCCTCGCCGAGGAAGACGGCGCCGATGGCCACGATGGCAACCGTTCCGAGGCCTGACCAGAGGGCATAGGCGACGCCGACAGGCACAGTCTTGATTACCTGGGACAGCAGCGCGAAGGCAATTCCGTAGGAGCCCAGGCACCAGACGCTGGGCCAGAGCCGGCTGAATCCCTCTGTCGATTTCAGGAGGCTGGTGCCCAGGACCTCCGCGGCGATCGCTAGCGCCAGATAGACGTAGCCCAAGAAGTATTGTCCTTTCTCATTGCTGGAGCCCTGGCCGGCATGCTGCCGGCGCTTCGCACCCAGACGACTCCCATCCTAGGTGTGCGCGGAACAGCAGACTTACCCGAGGGTCCGCGAGAGCTCCTGGCCGAGAATGCGGGTGCCTTCGGTGAAGGCGCCCGGGTTGGGGCCCGCGTAGTTGAGCCGGATGAAGGGCCCCGCCGGTTCGGCAGGGAACCACTCCGTTCCGGCCGCAATGATGACGCCGGCGCTTTCGCAGTTCCGGGCGAGCTGTTCGACGTCGGTCCCGTCCGGAAGGCGTGCCCAGAGGTTCAGCCCGCCCTTGGGGATATTTTCGATGTGGGCCTGGGGTGCATGCTGAAGCAGGCTCGTGAGCAGCAGATCGCGGCGGGACTGGAGCTGGTGCCGGAGGCTTCTCAGGTGGGTCTGCCAGGCCGGCTGAGTGACGACGTCGAGGGCCGCGGCCTGGAGCAGGCCGCTGACGTACATCGACTCCGCTGCCCGGTCGGCAAGGATGCGCTCGCGTGCCGGCCCGCGGGCGATGACGGCGGCCACGCGGATGGCAGGGGAGACGCTCTTGGTCAGTGACCGGATATACACAACGTGGCCGGAATCGTCGCGGGCGGCCACGGGCTGGGCTGTGGTGGTGATGCCGAAGTCGTGTGCCCAGTCGTCCTCGAGGAGGAAGGCGCCGTTCCTGCGCACAACGTCCAGTACTTGTTCGCCGCGCTGTCCGTCCCACTGCGCGCCGGTGGGGTTAGCGTAGTTCGGCTGCGCATAGAACATCCGGGCGCCCGTTTCCTCGAAGGCGCGGGCCAGTTCCTCCGGGTCCGGCCCGCCGGAACCGCTGGGCACGGGGATGACCCGCACGCCGGCCTGCGCCGCGGCAAGGATGGCTCCCCAGTAGGTCGGCGATTCCACGAGCAGCGGCTGCCCGTAGCCCACCAGGGCCCTGAAGATGGAGCTAAGGCCGCTTTGGCTGCCAGGAAGAACGACGACGTCGCTCGGGGTTGGCGGGGTAATGCCGGCCGGGGTGGAGCTTCCGAGTTCGTGGGCGAACCAGGACTGCAGCTCGGGCAGCCCTGCTGCCGGGGGCCGGGACAGTGCTGCCTCGCCGCGGGCCGCCCGCGTAAGCGCCGCGCGCACCAGCCGTTCCGGCAGGAGTTCGCGGTCCGGATAGCCGGACTGGAACGCAATAACGTCATTCGGTGCAGCGCGCATGGCGGCGGAGCCTGGCCGAAGCGGGGCCTGCGGTGAACGCAGGGCGGCAGTCTGCCAGCCGTAGTCCGAGGGCCGGGCGGTCCGGACGGCCCGCACGAACGTCCCCACGCCTGGCCGGCTCTCGATGACGCCCTCCCGCGTGAGGGCCTGGAGAGCCTTCTGAACGGTCACCGGGCTGGCCTGGTGCTCCGCGACGAGCGAGCGGGTCGACGGCAGGCGCGATCCCGGCGCCGCCGCGGCGACCCATTGCCTCAGTCGAGACGCAATCCGGGAACTGCTATCGTTGTTCATGAGAGACAATAGTAGCGCTACTGTTCCAGTAAGCCCGGTGATATCGTCGCCCGCAGGTTCGTCGCCCGCAGGTTCGTCAGGCGCAGGTTCGTCAGGCACGGCATCCTCACGCGCCGGAATTTGGTGGGGCCTCCTCGGAGTAGTGGCTTTCTCGTTTACCGTTCCCTTTACCCGCCTCGCAGTCGAAGGGCTGTCGCCGTTGTTCATCGGCTCGGGCCGGGCGGTGGTCGCGGCTGTTCTGGCCGCCGCGGCCCTGGTGCTGACCCGCCAGCGCCTGCCCCGCGCTGGGCAGTGGCTTCGCCTGGCGGTGGTCGCCGGAGGGGTCGTCATCGGCTTCCCCATGCTGACGTCCTTCGCGCTCACTGCCGCGCCGGCCAGCCATGGGGCCGTGGTGATCGCACTGCTTCCGGCGGCAACTGCCACCATGGCGGTTCTCCGCGGCCGTGAGCGCCCGCGTGCGGCGTTTTGGGCCACAACCGGAGCGGGTGCCCTTGCCGCCCTCGCATTCGCCTTTGCGCAGCCGGGTGGTTTCGGCCAGCCGCAGTGGACGAATGCCCTGTTCTTCGGCGCCGTGCTGGCCGCTGCCGTCGGGTACGCCGAAGGAGGGCTGCTGGCCCGTGAGCTTGGCGCGTGGCAGACCATATCCTGGGCCCTCGTCCTGGCCGCGCCCCTGATGATTGTTCTGCTGGCTTTCTCCGTGTCCCAGCAGCCGCCGTCAGCCACACCGGTGCAGTGCGCTGCCTTTGCTTACCTCGGCGTCGTCAGCATGCTTCTGGGGTTCTTTGCCTGGTACCACGGACTCGCCATCGGGCCCATGGCCCAGGTCAGCCAGGTCCAGCTCGCCCAGCCGGTGATGAGCATCTGTTGGGCTGCGCTGTTGCTCGGCGAGCAGCTGACGTGGGCCACCATGGTTGGCGGACTTGCCGTCATTGTCTGCGCCGGCGCCGCAGTCCGCGTAAGGCTCAACGGGCCGTCAGCCCAGCGCAGCCAAGTGCCCGTCCCGGCGGAGCCGTAGCAGGGGGCGCTGGGCGTGACAGTAGTCAGGGAAGGACAACGGCGATCGGAGCACCCGGTTCCGCCACCCGCTCAAGCTCCCGCACGACGTCGTCCGCCTGGTCTGCTGTGAGCCCCTCCAGTGACTGGACCGCCCAGACCGCCGGGAACGTATTCGCGGCGAAGGGCAGGCGCGAGGGCTCCGCCACGGAGACGCTGAGGCGGCGTGCCAGGGCATACCTTACGTTGCCGTCGAACGGATCAACGCCCGTGTAGTGGATTCCGGCCTGGACGAACCGGAGGCCGTCGTCGCCCGGGCCACAGCACACCTCCAGCACGGCGTGCCTGCCTTGGGATTTGAGCAGGGCGATGAAGGGTTCCAGCGCGGTTTCTGTCAGCAGAGTCATCGTGTTAACCAGTGTTGGTTAAAACCCGCCGTGTGTGAACCGCCACCGAAAAACGCCGCCGCGTGTACGCTTCCCGCAGCGGCGTACCCGTCACAAGCGGAGCATCAGTTGAAGACGACCGTCCGGTTGCCGTCCAGGAGCACGCGGTGTTCGGCATGCCACTGCACAGCCTGGGCAAGGGTGCGGCCCTCCACGTCCCGGCCCATCTGCACGAACTGCTCCGGCGTGCGGGCGTGGTCCACCCGGATGACTTCCTGCTCGATGATCGGGCCTTCGTCCAGCGCGGCTGTGACGTAGTGCGCCGTGGCGCCGATCAGCTTCACGCCGCGGGCATGGGCCTGGTGGTACGGCTTGGCGCCCTTGAAGGACGGCAGGAAGGAGTGGTGGATGTTGATGGCCTTGCCGGTCAGCTCCGTGCAGAGGTCATCCGAGATGATCTGCATGTAACGGGCCAGGACGGTCAGTTCAACGCCCTCTTCAGCGATGATCTTGCGCAGCTGGTCCTCGGCCTGGTCCTTCGTGTCGGCCGTCACCGGGATGTAGTGGAACGGAATGCCGTAGAACTCGGCGAGGCCGGCCAGGTCCCGGTGGTTGGAGACGATCGCGGGAACGTCGATGGGCAGGGTGCCGGAGCGCTGCAGGAACAGGAGGTCGTTCAGGCAGTGGGCGGACTTGCTGGCCATCAGCAGGGTGCGGACCTTCCGGCCCACGGGGTTCAGGCTCCACTGCATGCCGAAGGCTTCGGCCACCGGCTCCAGGGCGGCAACCACCTCCGTCTGAGGGGCGGTGGTGGTGGCTTCCACGCGCATGAAGAAGGTCCCGGTGGACTCGCTCCCGTACTGCTGTGAATCCGTAATGTTGCAGCCCGCCACGAGCAGGGCGCCGGCAACGGCGTGCACAATTCCGGGGCGGTCGGGGCAGGACAGGGTTACTACGTACGATTTGGCGAGCTGGTCTTCATTCACGAAGAACAGCCTACCCGCGCGTCGGTCCCGCTTTTGATAGTGTGGTGGCGTCGCAACTGGCGTTTGGGTGGCTAACCACCAGGGAGCGGCATTCACGAAGACCACGGATCGTACGCCTGGGCCGAGGGTCATGTTTTGCCGGTAGCGCTGCGCTTCTCGAAGAGCAGCCACCCAGTGCGCTGCGGCGCCCTTGATAGACCTGCGCCCGGAAGCCATTCCGGACGGTTGTCATCTAAGGGCGGAGCAACGTTCCAGCCGGTAGCCTGACCTTTAGCAGTGCCCATCCCTAGCCAGGAGTTCTTCGTGACCACTTCACCGACTTCCGTTAGCACTTCCTCCGTCAGCAACCAGCCGCTGGCTGAACTCGATCCCGAGATCGCCGCAGTACTGGACCAGGAACTCGGCCGCCAGCGCGGCACCCTGGAAATGATCGCCTCCGAAAACTTCGCGCCCCGCGCGGTCATGGAAGCCCAGGGCTCCGTTCTGACCAACAAGTACGCCGAGGGCTACCCGGGCCGCCGCTACTACGGTGGCTGCGAGTACGTGGACGTCGCCGAGCAGTTGGCGATCGACCGGGTCAAGGACCTCTTCGGCGCCGAATACGCTAACGTCCAGCCGCACTCCGGCGCACAGGCCAACGCCGCCGCGCTGCACGCCATGATCACCCCGGGCGACAAGATCCTGGGCCTCTCCCTGGCCCACGGCGGCCACCTCACCCACGGCATGAAGCTGAACTTCTCCGGCAAGCTCTACGACGTTGCCGCCTACCAGGTCGAGCAAGACAACTTCCGGATCGACATGGACAAGCTGCGCGAGCAGGCCATCGCCGAGAAGCCCCAGGTCATCATCGCCGGCTGGTCCGCGTACCCGCGCCACCTCGACTTCGCCGCGTTCCGGTCGATCGCCGATGAGGTGGGCGCGCTGCTCTGGACCGACATGGCGCACTTCGCCGGCCTCGTCGCCGCCGGACTGCACCCGAGCCCGGTCCCGTACTCCGACGTCGTCACCTCCACCGTGCACAAGACGCTCGCCGGGCCGCGCTCCGGCGTCATCCTGGCGAAGCAGGAATGGGCCAAGAAGCTCAACTCCGCCGTCTTCCCGGGCCAGCAGGGCGGACCCCTCATGCACGTCATCGCCGCCAAGGCTGTGGCCTTCAAGATCGCCGGCACTGCCGAATTCAAGGAGCGCCAGGAACGCGTCCTGGAAGGCGCCAAGATCATCGCCGACCGCCTCAACCAGTCCGATGTTGCCGAGGCCGGCGTCTCCGTCCTCACCGGCGGCACCGACGTCCACCTGGTGCTGGTGGACCTGCGCAACTCGCAGCTGGACGGCCAGCAGGCCGAGGACCTCCTGCACTCCGTGGGCATCACCGTCAACCGCAACGCCGTGCCGTTCGACCCGCGCCCGCCGATGGTCACCTCCGGCCTGCGCATCGGCACCCCGGCCCTGGCCACCCGCGGCTTCGGTGCTGCCGAATTCACCGAGGTTGCCGAGATCATCGCCACCGCCCTGAAGGCCGGCTCCGCCACCGACGTCGATGCCCTGCAGTCCCGGGTGGACAAGCTCGCCGCCGACTTCCCGCTGTACCCGCAGCACGAGCAGTGGTGATCCGTGACTGAAACCGCAAAAACCGCGCAGATCCTTGACGGCAAGGCTACCGCCGCTGCCATCAAGGCCGAACTGACCGAACGCGTGGCCGCACTCAAGGCCAAGGGCGTCACTCCGGGACTGGGCACCATTCTGGTGGGGTCTGACCCCGGCAGCACCTGGTACGTGGGGGGCAAGCACAAGGACTGCGCCGAGGTGGGCATCAACTCCATCCGCCGCGACCTGCCCGAGGAAACCACCCAGGACGAGCTCCTGGCCGTGGTCCGCGAGCTGAACGACAACCCGGAGTGCACGGGCTACATCGTCCAGCTGCCGCTGCCCAAGCACATCGACCAGGACGTCATCCTGGAGGCCATGGACCCGGACAAGGACGCCGACGGCCTGCACCCGATGAACCTGGGCCGCCTCGTGGCCAACATCAGCGGCCCCATGAAGTCCCCGCTGCCCTGCACCCCCAAGGGCTGCGTGGAACTGCTCAGCCGCCACGGCATTGACCTGAAGGGCAAGCGCGTCCTCGTTGTGGGACGCGGCGTGACCATCGGCCGCCCGGTGGGCCTGCTGCTGACGCGCAAGGACGTCAACGCCACCGTGGTGCTGGCGCACACCGGCACCGCCGACCTGCCCGCCGAACTCCGGCAGGCCGACGTCGTGATCGCCGCGGCCGGCGTGCCGCACCTGGTCAAGGCGGAGGACCTGAAGCCGGGCGCCATCGTCCTCGACGTCGGCGTGAGCCGTGTTGACGACGGCACCGGCAAGGCGGTGGTCACCGGTGACGTGCACCCCGACGCCGCCGACGTCGCCGCCTGGCTGTCCCCGAACCCGGGCGGCGTGGGGCCGATGACCCGCGCCATGCTCCTGGCCAACGTGGTGGAAACCGCGGAACGCCACGCAGGTATCGCTTAAGGTTTCGCTCCCCACCCGCCCCCTAACCTCGCAAGCTCGGCCAGGGAACCCGGCGGTCGTGGCCCCAGGCTCATCAGCGAATTGAAGGGCGCCTACTCCTCCGGGAGTAGGCGCCCTACGCCGTTAAGCCGACGACGGGCGGGGCCTTCCCGGCTAGGCTCGGAGCTATGCAGCGCCGATTCCGGGGACCGCCCACAGCAGCCATCGTGGTTGCCGTGGCCGTCTTCGAGGTGGTGGGCACCGTCTTCGCCTCCGCCCGGCAGCCGGACCACCGGCCCCTGGATGCCCTCGCGTTCGTCCTGCTCCTGGCGGGACCGGCGTCCCTGTCGCTGCGGCGCCGTGCCCCGCTCGTGATGCTTCCTGCCGCGGCGGCCTCCGTCGCGGCGTATCTGGCCCTTGGCTACGCGTGGGGTCCGGTGTTCCTGTCGTTGGCGCTGGCGATCGTGCTTTCCGCCGCTGCCGGCAAGCGCTGGCAGACCTGGAGCGTGGCCGGCGCATGTGCAGCCGTCCTGGTGGCCGGCGCGGCGGGCAGCGGCGACGAGTTCGCCCTGGTCCGGGCATTCGCCGGCACCTCGTGGCTGGCCATTCTTGTGCTGATGGGGGAGGGCGTTCGGCTGCGCACCGAACGGGTTGCGGAACGCCGCCGCCAGCATGAGGCCCGCGAGCAGGCTGCCCGCGACGAGTACCGGCTGGCCCTCGCCCGGGACATCCACGACGTCGTTGCCCATTCCCTGTCACTCATCAACGTCCGTGCCTCCGTGGCGCTGCACCTGGGGGAGAAGGACCCCACCCAGTTCCGCCCCGCGCTGGAAGCCATCAAGGCGGCGAGCAAGGATTCGCTGGCCGAGATCCGCCAACTCCTGGGCGTGCTCCGCGAGGACGCCCCGCTGAGCCCGGCGCCACCACCCCGGCTGGACCGGCTTCCCGGGCTCGCCGACGACGCCCGCCGCGCGGGGCTCGAAGTGAGTCTGACCCAACCGGGGGCGGCTGCCGTGCAGCAGCTTCCGGACGCAGTCCAGGAAGCGGCGTACCGGATCGTCCAGGAAGCCCTGACCAACGTGGTGCGGCATTCCGGCGCCCGGAAGGCCGCCGTCGTCCTCGCCCTGGAAGGCACGACGCCGGTGGGGAACCCCGGAAGGCAGCTGACCGTAACCATTGACGACGACGGCGCCGGGGCCGCCGGGGTGCCTGAAGGCAACGGAGTGACGGGGATGCGGGAGAGGGCGGCCGCCGTGGGCGGTTCGCTGCACCTGGCGCCGCTGAACCTGTCACCGCAACAGCAGGGCTGGCGGGTCCGGGCCGTGATGCCGCTGGCCGGACCGATGGCCCGGCCCGTGCCCGGACCGGAACGGGAGGCGCGGTGATCCGCATCCTGCTGGCCGATGACCAGACCCTCATCCGTGCCGGCTTCCGCGCCCTCCTGAACGCCGAACCGGACATGGAGGTGGTGGCCGAGTGCGGCAACGGCCGCGACGCCGTCCGCCTGGCCGCGCGCGAACGTCCCGACGTCGTGCTGATGGACATCCGGATGCCCGAGGCGGACGGGCTGGAGGCGACCCGGAAAATCATGGCGGACCAGGGCCTCGCGGGGACCCGCATCATCATCCTCACCACCTTCGAACTGGACGAATACATCGCAGAGGCGGTGCGCGCCGGGGCGGCAGGGTTTCTGGTGAAGGACACCGAACCCGAGGAGTTGCTCCGCGCCGTCCGCGTGGTCCACGACGGCGACGCCCTGCTGTCGCCGTCGGTCACTCGGCGCATCATGGCCCAGCTGGCGCTGCAGTCCCGGGCGACGGCGGCTCCGGTGTCGCTGGAAAACGTCACCGAACGGGAGCGCGAGGTCCTGCGGCTGGTGGGCGAGGGCCTGAACAACGCCGAGATCGCGGAACGGCTGGTGATCACGCCGCTGACGGCCAAGACGCACGTCTCGCGCATCATGACCAAGCTGCTGGTCCGTGACCGGGCCCAGCTGGTGGTGCTGGCCTACGAATCGGGGCTCGTGCGGCCCGGCTGGGCGGGTTAGGACTGCAGGCTCCGGCCGTGGCAGCAGGAGAGGGGACTCCCGGCGGAGTACGCGGGGCACCCAAGGTGACTCCCGCCGTCGGACGACCCGCCGCCGTCGGACGGCCAGACTCGAAGCAGAGCCGAAAGACGGCCCTTACCGAGATTTTGGGAGCATGACATGACTTCATCCCTAGCCACCACTTTCGCGGTCCAGTCCGCGCAGCTGCTGGCCGATCCCGTCGCCCACGGCCCGTGGGGCACAGGATTCTCGCCATGGTTCCTGCTGTTCCCGCTGTTCTGGATCCTGGTGATCGGACTGTTCATCTTCTTCGCCCGGCGCACCTGGCGCAGGAACCACGAGTGGGCCACGGTCCGTGGCGGTGAGAGCGTCCTGCGTGAGCGCTACGCACGCGGCGAAATTGACGAGACCGAGTACCGCCAGCGGCTGGAGGTCCTCCGCAGCGACTCCCGGGGCGACTCCCGGGGGAACCGCAGGTAACGCCAACCGCAACGCGGGGTCAGATATCGCCCAATACCGACGCCGCATTGGGCGGTATCTGACCTCGCGTTGCTGTTCGGGTTTTTTGAGATTTAGCTATTCCTTTGGCCCGTGCCGCGTACTAGCGTAATGGGGTGCCCGAACTCCATTCCGCCGAAGGAACGTCCAAGAAGCCTGTGCCCGCAAACGAAGCAGGGCCCGAGAAAGCAGCAGGGCCCGTACATGAAACAGGCCCCGCCGCCCCGCGGTACGTGATTACCGCAGAGAACCTGACCAAGACTTACGGCGACGTCACCGCCGTCGACGGCATTTCCTTCAATGTTCCCGCGGGGGAGTCCTTCGGGCTGCTCGGACCCAACGGCGCCGGGAAGTCCACCACCATGAAAATGATCGGCGGCGTGTCCCAGCGGACCTCCGGAACCCTGACCATCATGGGCCTGGATCCCGAGCAGAACGGCCCCGAGGTGCGGGCCCACCTGGGCGTGGTGCCGCAGCAGGACAACCTGGATGAGGAACTCAAGGTCCGGGACAACCTGCTGGTCTACGGCCGCTACTTCGGACTGCCCATGAGCTACCTCAAACCCAAAGCCGACGAGCTGCTCGAGTTCGCCCAGCTGACGGACAAGGCCAGGTCCAAGGTGGACGCCCTGTCCGGGGGCATGAAGCGCCGCCTCACCATCGCGCGCTCACTCATCAACGAGCCCCGCATCCTGCTGCTTGACGAGCCCACCACCGGCCTGGATCCGCAGGCGCGGCACATCCTCTGGGACCGTCTGTTCCGGCTGAAGGAGCAGGGCGTCACGCTCATCCTCACCACGCACTACATGGATGAGGCCGAGCAGCTCTGCGACCGGCTGATCGTGGTGGACAAGGGCCGCATCATGGCGGAAGGCTCGCCGGCCGCGCTCATCCGGGACTACTCCACCCGCGAGGTCCTGGAGCTGAGGTTCGGCTCGGAGCGCAACGCCAGCATCGGTGCCGAGCTTGAGGGCATCGGCGAACGCCTGGAAACGCTCCCGGACCGCGTGCTGATCTACACCCACGATGGCGAGGCGGCGCTGGAGGAAGTCTCCGCGCGCGGGCTGCGGCCGCTGACCTCGCTGGTGCGCAGGTCATCGCTGGAGGACGTATTCCTCCGGCTCACCGGCAGGAGCCTCGTTGACTGAGCCTTTGCCTGCTGTGCCGGCCAGCGGGCGCGCCGCCGGGCGCGCCGCCGGGTCCGCTTCCGGGCCCACCGGCGTCGGGGATTCACCGGAAGGCCCGACGGCGGGACGTACCTTGCGCGCCCACCCTCCCGGGGTGTCGGCCGCCAAGGCGCGGCGCTGGGGCGCCTTCTACTATGCGGAGCAGGTCCTGCGCGTCATGAGGGGCTACGGCTGGTCCATCTTCCTGTACAGCGTGGGCCAGCCGGCGGCGTACCTGTTCGCGATGGGCGTCGGCCTGGCCACGTTGGTGGACACCAACGCTGTCTCGGCTTTCGGCGGGGTCAGCTACATCGCCTTCATCGCCCCGGCGTTGCTGGTGTCGGCCGCGGTCATGACCGCCGCCAACGAATTTACGTTCCCGGTGATGGACGGCTTTAAATGGCGCCGGGTCTACTACGGTCCGCACGCCTCCCCGCTGACCCCCGAGCAGATCGCGGCCGGGCAGATCATCGCGGTGACGCTGCGGTTCCTTCTGCAGTCCGTCATCTACTTCGTCATCGTGGCAATGTTCGGCGCATCACCCAGTGGCTGGGGCTGGGGCTCCGTGCTGGTGGCAACCCTGGCCGGGCTCTCGTTCGGACTGCCGCTGATGGCCTACGCGGCGTCCGTCAAAGAGGACAAGGGCCAGTTCGCCATGGTGATGCGGTTCATCGTCATGCCGCTGTTCCTGTTCTCCGGCACGTTCTTCCCGCTGGACACGCTGCCCGTGCTGGTCCGCTGGATCGGCTGGATTTCGCCCATCTGGCACGGCACGGAGCTGGGACGGGTGATGACCTTCGGCTACGGGGAACCCCCGGTGCTGACCATCATCCATGTGGTGTTCCTGCTGGCTCTGGCCTGGTTCGGCTGGGTCCTCACCAAGCGCCAATTCGTCAGGAGGATGGGGCAGTGACAGTCCTGACCCAGGGCCACGCCGTCACGGAGGACGCCCGGAACCGGCGCTTCGGCCCGCTGTACTCGCGCAACGCCCGTGCGGTGATCGGGCGGGGACTGATGGCCACCAAGAGCAGCAACTGGCTGGTCATGCTGTCCGGGTTCTTCGAGCCGGTGCTGTTCCTGATTTCGATGGGCGTCGGGATGGGCGCCGTGGTGGGCTCCGTCACCGGTCCGGGCGGCCAGGAGATCAGCTACGCGGCGTACATCGCCCCGGCGCTCCTGGCGGTTTCGGCCATGAACGGTGCGGTGTACGACTCCACCTGGAACGTCTTCTTCAAGATGAACTTCGCCAGGCTCTACCAGGGGATGCTGTACACGTCGCTCGGGCCGCTGGACGTGGCCATCGGCGAGATCTTCCTGGCGCTGCTGCGCGGCCTGCTGTATGCCACCGGGTTCACGGCAGTCATGGGGCTGATGGGCCTGATCACCACTCCGTGGGCACTGCTGATGATTCCGGCCTCCGTGCTGATCGCCTTCGGGTTCGCCAGCTTCGGGATGGGCATCACGAGCTTCATGAAGACCTTCCAGCAGATGGACTGGGTGAACTTCATCATGCTGCCGATGTTCCTCTTCAGTGCCACGTTCTATCCGCTGAGCGTCTACCCCGAGTACATCCAGTGGCTGATCCAGGCCATGCCGCTGTGGCACGGGGTGGAGCTGCTGCGGCAGATCAGCGCTGCCTCCTTCACTCCGGCCACGGCCATCCACGTGGGCTACTACCTGGTGATGATCGTGCTCGGCCTCATGCTGACCACCGGCAGGCTGCGGAGCCTGTTCCTGAAGTAGGCAAGTGTTCGCCGCCGGTGGAAGCGTCCCGGGGCGCTCCGGGGATTTGAGAGAATAGCTTCATGCAATCTCTGGGCAGCTCCAAGTCTTCATCCACCCCGGGCCGGGGTGGATTCTCCATGTTCCGCATCAGCGGTCCGGGCCTGCTGGTCCTGATCACGGCCTTCCTGGTGGCAGTGATCTTCGCCGCCAACCAGAACGACGTCGTCGGCTGGGTTGTTGCCGTCATCGCACTGTTCTGGCTGGCGCTCGCCTCCTTCGTGGTCTTCAGCATCCAGCGGGCGGCCAAGAAGGCCGGAGCCAAGATCAACGAGGCGCACAACGCGTTCAACGCCGCCACAGGCCGCGCACCCTCCACCGTCTCGGCCGACCACGGAGGAACCCGCCTGGTCCGCGAACGCGGCGAGGCGGAGGAGATCCGGGACATGAAGCTGGACCACTCCTTCAAGATCGTGCAGGTGCAGGTGCGCGTGGTGGAGCAGGAGCGGGCCAAGGGGGCAGCCGCGGACCAGGACACCATCCGCCGCGCCCTCGAGACCATTGAGATCACCGCCACCAACGCCCGTGACATGATCAAGTCGTCCGGCGGCTCCGGCGAGCCCGTGACCGGAACCATCATCGACTAGAGTGGAACGGGTGAGCTCGGCATTGAAGAAGGACCACCTTCGCATCGCAACAGTCAACGTCAACGGCCTCCGCGCTGCCTACAAAAAGGGCATGGCCGAGTGGCTTGCGGCCCGCGAGGTGGACATCCTGACCCTGCAGGAGGTCCGGGCCCCTGACGCCATCGTGCGCCAGCTCATCGGCGAAGGATGGCACATCCTGCACGCCGAAGCCGAGGCCAAGGGCCGCGCCGGCGTCGCCATCGCTTCCCGCGAGGAGCCCCTCGTCACCCGTGACCACATCGGCGATGACTACTTTGCCACCGCCGGCCGCTGGGTGGAGGCGGACTTCCGCGTCCGCGACGCCGAAGGCAACGCCTCCCAGATGACCGTGGTGAGCGCCTACGTGCACTCCGGCGAGGCTGGCACCCCCAAGCAGGAGGACAAATACCGCTTCCTGGATCTCATGAGCACGCGTCTGCCCGAGCTCACCAAGCACAGCGACCACGCCCTGGTCACCGGTGACCTGAACGTCGGCCACACTGAGCTGGACATCAAGAACTGGAAGGGCAACGTCAAGCGTGCCGGATTCCTGCCGGAGGAACGCGCCTATTTTGACCGCTTCTTCGGTGAGGAGATCGGCTGGAAGGATGTTCACAGGGGCCTGGCGGGCAACGTCAATGGCCCCTACACCTGGTGGTCGCAGCGCGGCCAGGCCTTCGACAACGACACCGGCTGGCGCATCGACTACCACCTGGCCACCCCCGCGCTCGCGGCCGCAGCAGTTTCGGCCGTCGTGGACCGGGCACCCTCGTGGGACACCCGCTTCTCTGACCATGCCCCGCTGGTAGTGGACTACCGGCTCTAGTTCCGAAGGCTCCTGACGAATGACCTCCACTTCCACCGTGACCGACGCCGCCGCTGCGCAGCCCGAAGCAGCAAACGGCACCGCGCCCGAGGCCGGCATCCGGCACCGCATCCTTTCCGGCATGCAGCCCTCCGCGGACTCGCTGCACCTTGGCAACTACCTCGGCGCCCTGGTGAACTGGGTCCGGATGCAGGATGAGTACGACGCCATCTTCTTCATCCCGGACCTGCACGCGATCACCGTGCCCCAGGACCCCGCGGAGCTGGCCCGCCGGACGCGGGTCACTGCCGCGCAGTACATCGCCGGCGGCGTAGACGTGGACAAGTGCACCCTGTTCGTCCAGTCCCAGGTGCCCGAACACGCCCAGCTGGCCTGGGTCCTGAACTGCATCACCGGCTTCGGCGAAGCGTCCCGCATGACGCAGTTCAAGGACAAGGCGCTCCGGCAGGGCTCGGACCATGCAAGCGTTGGTCTCTTCACCTACCCGATCCTGCAGGCCGCGGATATCCTCCTCTACCAGCCGCACGGCGTTCCGGTGGGCGAGGACCAGCGCCAGCACGTGGAGCTCAGCCGCGACCTCGCCGCCCGGTTCAACACCCGGTTCGGCAAGACCTTCACCGTTCCCGAGCCCTTCATCCAGAAGGAGTCGGCGAAGATCTACGACCTGCAGCTTCCCACCGCGAAGATGTCCAAGTCCGCGGAGTCGCCCAACGGCCTGATCAACCTGCTTGATGACCCCAAGGTCATCGCCAAACGGATCAAGTCCGCCGTCACCGACGCGGAGACCGACATCCGGTTCGACCGGGAAACCAAGCCCGGCGTGTCGAACCTGCTGACCATCTACTCGGCCATCACCGGGCAGACCGTCGACCAGCTGGTGGCCGCCTACGAAGGCAAGATGTATGGCCACCTGAAGGTGGACCTGGCCGAGGTGGTGACTGAGCGGCTGACCCCGATCCGCGACCGCGCCAACGAACTGCTGGCCGACCCGGCGGAGCTGGACCGGCTGCTGGCGCACGGTGCCGACAAAGCCCGCGCAATCGCCTCCGCCACCCTCGCGGACGTCTATGCCAAGACCGGCTTCCTGCCATATGCCGGAGCCCGCTAGCGAGATGCCGGCCCCCATGCCCGCCAACAGCGGAGTCAGCAACGGAATGAGCCTCGGCGTCATTCTGGGCTTCCCGCCTGAAATCGCCGAGGAACTGCAGCGGTGGCGGGCGTCCTTCGGGGACCCGATGGCCACCGTCATCCCGGCACACATCACGCTCGTGACCACCACGCCCACGCATGACTGGGAAGCGGCCCGGGACCACGTGCGGGAGGTTGCCCGGACGCAGGCCCCGTTCATGGTGACCATCTGCGGAACGGGATCCTTCCGGCCCGTCTCCCCGGTGGTTTTCATCAGGGTGGAGGAGGGCTTCCAGGAATGTGTTGACCTCCACGAAAAGCTCCAGACCGGACCGCTCGAACGAGAGTTGCCCTTTGCCTACCATCCCCATGTGACCATTGCCCACGACGTCGCACCGGAGAGCCTCGATGAGGCGGAAACGGTGCTGAAAGACTACAGGGCAACCTTCCCGGTGGTTAGCATGGGACTCTACGAGCACGACACCGACGGTATTTGGCAGCTACGGGAAGAGCTTGACTTTGGTACCGAACCAGACGACGAACGGGACGCCCTCCGAGCAACAAAAGCCGACGGAGCCACCGCTCCCCACTGAGCGGGGGCAGCTTTTGCTGGAGGTCATCCGCAAACAGGTGGAGTGGGGCAAGGCCCGCAGGTCCGGCCAGGGGACCGTCCCCCAGCTCATGGCACTGGCCCAGTTTCTGCAGGCCCGGCTGAACGCCTTCCGCCCCATGCGGGCCTGGCAGCACTACACCCGGCAGCACGGACCGCTGATGAGTGCGGGCACCGGCTTCAACATGTTCTTCTCCATCACCGGCCTGCTGACCACCGGATTCTCCATCGCGGGCCTGGCGCTCCGCGACCAGCCGGCTCTCCTGGACCGGATCACCGCCAGTGTGGCCGAAAGCGCCCCGGGCCTGCTGAAGGTCAACGGCGGCGACGGGCTGGTGGATCCACAGGATCTCCTTAATCCGGACGGTCTCGGCTGGACGGCGGTGATCGCCGCCGTCGTCACCGTCATTACGTCCCTGGGCTGGATCGCCGGCCTCCGGGAGGGACTCCGCGGTGTGATGATGCTGGGCCCGCTCAGGCTCAATCCCGTGGTCCTCAAACTGCACGACGCCGGAACGCTGCTGCTGCTCGGCGTCGCCCTGGTCATCAGCTCGGGTGCGTCCCTCGTGTTCGGCACGGCGGCGGGGTGGGCGATGGAGCAGCTCCGCCTCGACCCCGCAGTGGCGGGGCCGGTGGCGGCGCTGATCAAGATCGCCGTGCCGCTGCTCCTGAACTGGATCACCGCGCTCATCATGTTCCGCCTGGCCGGCGGCCTGAAACTCTCCAGGCAGGCGCTGCTGGAAGGAACCATCCTCGCAGGCGTCGGCACCACGGTCCTGCAGGTGTTCAGCACCGAGCTGCTCGCCGGGGCCGGACGCAACCCCATCCTGGCGCCGTTCGCCATCATCATCGGCCTGCTGATCTGGTTCAACCTGGTCAGCCAGGTCTATCTTGTGTCCGCGTCCTGGTCGGCCATCCGTGAGGAGGACCTGAAGGCCGCTCCGGCAGCCAAAACCACCGGCTGGGGGTCACGGCAGGTGCAGCCCGGAAAGACGCCGGTGGAACGGCACCACCCGGCCGAACATCCGCGCCCGGTGGGCGTCAGTGTCCGGCGTCGAGGTACTGGTCGGCCCACGCCGCGATAATCTTCGCGGCCCGCGCGGCCTGTCCCTTGCCGGTCAGCAGATGGTCGCTGCCCTCCAGCGAGACGAAGTTCCGCGGATGGCGGGCCGTCTGGAAGATCGTGCTGGCGTTTTCGATGCCCACCGTGTTGTCCGTGGGGGAGTGCAGGACCATCAGGGGCTTGTGCAGCCGGCGGATGCAGTCCGTGAGGTCGGCGTTCTCGAGGTCCTCCACGAAGTGCCTGCGGATCTCCACGCGCTTGCCGCCCAGGTCCACCTCGGCGCTGCCTTCGCTGAGGATCTTGTCCAGCGCCGCATCAAAGACGTGCGCAACATGTTTGGGGGAGAAGGGCGCCCCCACCGTGGCGACCGCATCAAGTTCCGGGATTTCAGACGCGGCCGCGAGCACGGCGGCGCCGCCGAAGGAATGCCCCACCAGCAGGGAGATGCCCCGGCCCTCGGCCCGCATGTACTCCGCGGCCCGGACGGTGTCCGCCACCTTGTGGCTGAACGACCCTGCGGACCACTGCCCTCCGGAGCCGCCGAGGCCCACGTTGTCGAAGCGCAGCATGCCGATCCCGTTGTCCGCCAGCGCCTTGCACATCCGGGACGCCGCCGGGCTGTCCTTGCCCAGCGTGAAGCCGTGTGAAAAGACGCCCCAGCCCTTCACCGGGCCGTCCGGCACATCGAGGATGCCGGACAGCAGTTCACCGGTGGTGCCTTCGAACGAGACTTTTTCGGAGCGGGACACGGTGTCCCCTTTCGTTGATGCGAATGGCTCTGGGCCCACGCCCGCCGGGTTCCCTGGCCGAGCTTGCGAGGTCAGGGGGCGGGTGGGGAGAAAACGACGACGGCGCCGCTCACCGTACGTTTCCGTACGTGGTGAGCGACGCCGTCGTCCGTTACGTCCGCTGGTAGGCGGGCTTAGATCTTGCGGGCCAGGATGGCCTGCTTGACCTCTGCGATCGCCTGCGTGACCTGGATGCCGCGGGGGCATGCCTCGGAGCAGTTGAAGGTGGTGCGGCAGCGCCACACGCCTTCCTTGTCGTTGAGGATCTCCAGGCGCATGTCGCCGGCGTCGTCACGGGAGTCGAAGATGAACCGGTGGGCGTTCACGATCGCTGCCGGGCCGAAGTACTGGCCATCGGTCCAGAACACCGGGCAGGAGGACGTGCACGCGGCGCACAGGATGCACTTGGTGGTGTCGTCGAAGCGCTCACGGTCCTCGGCGGACTGCAGGCGTTCCTTCGTGGGTTCGTGGCCCTTGTTGATGAGGAACGGCATGACCTCGCGGAAGGACTGGAAGAACGGCTCCATGTCCACGATCAGGTCCTTCTCCACCGGCAGGCCCTTGATGGGCTCCACGGTGATGGGCTTGGACGTGTCCAGGTCCTTGAGCAGGGTCTTGCAGGCGAGACGGTTGCGGCCGTTGATGCGCATGGCATCGGAACCGCACACACCGTGGGCGCAGGACCGGCGGAAGGAGACGCTGCCGTCGATGTCCCACTTGATCTTGTGCAGGGCGTCCAGCACGCGGTCGGTGCCGTACATGGTCAGCTTGAAGTCGTCCCAGCGGGCTTCGGCGGAAACCTCGGGGTCGTAGCGGCGGACGCGCAGGGTGATGTCGAACGTCGGGATTTCCCCGCCGCCACCAACACCGGCGGGAAGTTCGATCTTGGAGGCTGGCTCAGCAAGTTCAGCGGACATATTAGTACTTCCTCACCATCGGCTCGTAGCGCGTAAAGACAACCGGCTTGGTGGCAAGCCGGACACCGGCGATTGCCTCCTCCGCGGAACCGTCAGCCGGTGCGTGGTCTTCTTTGTACGCCATGGAGTGCTTCATGAATTTTTCGTCGTCGCGGTCCGGGAAGTCCTCGCGGAAGTGGCCGCCGCGGGATTCCTCACGGTGCAGGGCAGCAACCGTCATGACCCTGGCCAGTTCCAGCAGGAAGCCGAGCTCAACGGCCTCCAGCAGGTCAAGGTTGAAGCGCTTGCCCTTGTCCTGGACGTTGATGCGCGTGTACCGCTCCTCGAAGGACTCGATGTCCTTCAGGACCTGGTTGAGCGTGTCTGCCGTGCGGAACACCTGCATGTTGGCGTCCATGGTGTCCTGCAGTTCCTTGCGGATCTGGGCCACCTTCTCGTCGCCGGTGCCGTTGCGGGCGATGTTGAGGAGCTCAATCGTGTAGGCCTCCGGGTCCTCCGGCAGCTCCACGAAGTCAGCCGTCTTGGCGTACTCTGCAGCGGCAATGCCGGCGCGCTTGCCGAACACGTTGATGTCCAGCAGGGAATTGGTGCCCAGGCGGTTGGAGCCGTGGACCGAAACGCAGGCGACCTCGCCGGCGGCGTAGAGGCCCGGAACCACGGTGTCGTTGTCCTGCAGGACCTCGGTGGTGATGTTCGTCGGGATGCCGCCCATGGCGTAGTGCGCCGTCGGGAAGACAGGGACCGGCTCCGTGTAGGGCTCCACGCCGAGGTAAGTGCGGGCGAACTCGGTGATGTCCGGCAGCTTGGCGTCGATGTGGGCCGGCTCAAGGTGCGTCAGGTCAAGGAGCACGTAGTCCTTGTTCGGTCCGCAGCCGCGTCCTTCACGCACCTCGTTGGCCATGGAACGGGCCACGATGTCACGCGGGGCGAGGTCCTTAATGGTGGGGGCGTAGCGCTCCATGAAGCGTTCACCCTCAGAGTTACGCAGGATGGCGCCTTCACCGCGTGCGGCTTCGGACAGGAGGATGCCCAGGCCTGCGAGGCCGGTCGGGTGGAACTGGAAGAACTCCATGTCCTCCAGGGGGATGCCGCGGCGGAACGCGATGCCCATGCCGTCCCCGGTCAGGGTGTGGGCGTTGGAGGTGGTCTTGAAGACCTTGCCGGCGCCGCCGGAGGCGAACACCACGGACTTGGCCTGGAACACGTGCAGCTCGCCGGAGGCGAGGTCGTAGGACACGACGCCGGCAACGCGCTTCTGCTTGAACGGCGTGCCGTCCTCGCGTACTGCATCTTCCTCGACGGTCAGGAGGTCAAGGACGTAGTACTCGTTGTAGAACTCAACGTTGTGCTTGACGCAGTTTTGGTACAGGGTCTGGAGGATCATGTGGCCCGTGCGGTCGGCGGCGTAGCACGCGCGGCGCACCGGAGCCTTGCCGTGGTCACGGGTGTGGCCGCCGAAGCGGCGCTGGTCGATCCGGCCCTCGGGCGTGCGGTTGAACGGCAGGCCCATCTTCTCGAGGTCCAGTACCGCGTCGATGGCCTCTTTGGCCATGACCTCGGCGGCGTCCTGGTCAACCAGGTAGTCGCCGCCCTTGATGGTGTCGAAGGTGTGCCATTCCCAGTTGTCTTCCTCGACATTGGCCAGGGCTGCACACATGCCGCCCTGCGCCGCACCCGTGTGGGAGCGGGTGGGGTACAGCTTGGTCAGTACTGCTGTTCGCGCACGCTGACCGGACTCGATCGCGGCGCGCATCCCGGCGCCACCGGCACCGACGATGACGACGTCGTACTTATGGACCTGCATACCAGACGCTCTTTCTCTCAAAATTCGCAATAAAACAGCGGGCGGTCTGAAGCCGTCTCCGCACAAAATCGCGGCCCGCCAATGGATGGCGGGCCGCCACGGGATGCTACGCGGGGCAGAAGCCGCCGGGCAGCTGGACGCCGTCCACTACCGGGCACGGGTTGAAGGTGAAGATCACCAGGGTGCCGAGGATGATGATGACGGCGGAGGCTGCGTAGAGGACCATCTTGAGCCAGAAGCGGGTGGAGTCCTTCTCGGCGTAGTCGTTGATGATGGTACGTACGCCGTTGGTGCCGTGCAGCATGGCGAGCCACAGCATGGCCAGATCCCAGAACTGCCAGAACGGATCTGCCCACTTGCCGGCAACGAAGCCGAAGTCGATCGCGTGGATGCCCTCGCCCACCAGGAGGTTCACGATGAGGTGGCCGAAGATCAGCACAACCAGGACCACGCCGGACAGACGCATGAACAGCCAGGCCAGCATTTCGAAGTTGCCGCGCGAGCTGCCGTTGCGGCGGTACTTCGGGGCGATCTTGCCGGACTCGGGCTTGCCGCCGATCTGTCCGCTGCGCGGGGACTGGATCTCAGTTGCAGACATGGCTTAGTGACCTCCGAGCGCGAGGGACAGGTGGCGGATGGCGAAGGCGACCATGGTGACGACCCACAGGCCCAGCACCACCCAGAGCATCTGACGCTGGTATTTGGCGCCCTTCTTCCAGAAGTCGACGGCGATGATCCGCAGGCCGTTGAAGGCGTGGAATACGATCGCTGCGACGAGGCCCGTTTCACCCAGGGCCATCAGCGGGTTCTTGTAGGCACCAATTACGGCGGTGTAGGCCTCAGGCGACACCCTCACCAGCGAGGTGTCCAGCACATGGACCAACAAGAAGAAAAAGATCACTACACCAGTAATGCGGTGTCCAACCCAAGACCACATGCCTTCACGGCCGCGGTACAAGGTGCCAGCTGGTTTCGTCGGCACTGAATAAACCTCCCTGCGACACAGCGGCGCTGGCGTGGGATCCACGCGGGGGGAACGCCTACTGCGAGAGCACTCGTAGCTCAGGCCTAAATCTAGGCTTCGCTCACAGCTTATTCAATTCAGGCGGTCCTTGCCCGCCACGTACTGTACGGATTTTCGGTTATTTTGAGACGAACACCACATCTGTTGCCACAGTATCCGCATGCTGGCGGCCGGCGGAAGGCCGCCTTGAGGCGCGTCGGCTAAAGTAGGCCCTGATGAGTAACGACAAAGTGACAAGCCAGGATTCACCTCTCAGCCGTTTTATCGCTGTGATTCCTGCAGGCGGTGTGGGGACCCGCCTCTGGCCTCTGTCACGTGCAGCAGCTCCCAAATTCCTTCACGACCTCACCGGTTCGGGAAGCACGCTTCTGCGTGCCACCTATGACCGCCTCGAACCGTTGGCCGGCAACCGTGTCCTTGTTGTCACCGGCGTGGCGCACCGCACGGCCGTCTGCCGCCAGCTGCCCGAAGTGCAGGACGGCGACCTCGTGCTCGAGAGCGAACCGAAGGACTCCGGCGCCGCGATCGGCCTGGCCGCAGCCATCCTGCACCAGCGCGATCCGGACGTCATCATGGGCTCCTTCGCCGCGGACCACGTGATCAGCCCCGATGGTCTCTTCCAGGATGCCGTGCGGGAAGCCATCCACACTGCGGCGGCCGGCAAGATCGTGACCATCGGCATCAAGCCGACGCACCCGTCCACCGGCTTCGGCTACATCCGGTCCGGAAGCTCGCTGCACATCCCCGGCGCGCCGAGCGCCCAGGCAGTGGTGGAGTTCGTGGAGAAGCCGGACGAGGACGCGGCCCAGCAGTACGTGGACAGCGGCGAGTACGTCTGGAACGCAGGCATGTTCGTGGCGCCCGTTTCCCTCATGCTCAAGCACCTGGAAGCGAACCAGCCCGAACTGTTCAACGGCCTGCAGGAAATCGCCCAGGCGTGGGACACCCCGCAGCGTGACGAAGTCACCGCGCGTATTTGGCCCACCCTGCCCAAGATCGCCATCGACTACGCAGTCGCCGAGCCCGCAGCGGCGGCCGGGGACGTCGCCGTCGTGCCCGGTTCATTCCGTTGGGACGACGTCGGCGACTTCGCCTCCGTGGGCCGGCTCAACAGCGCCAAGGAAGTGGACGAGGTGACCGTCCTCGGCGAGGGCGCCCGCGTCTTCACCGAAAACGCCAGCGGCGTGGTTGTCTCGGACACCAAGCGTGTCATCGCGCTGATCGGCATCAAGGACGTCGTCATCGTGGATACCCCGGATGCACTGCTGGTTACCACCAAGCAGCACTCGCAGCGGGTGAAGCAGGCGGTGGACGCCCTGAAGGCCAGCGGCGACACCGACGTCCTCTAGCAGGACCTCTTCCAGCGGGCCGGTGCACTTCAGTGCGCCGGCCCGCTGCGGTTGTGCACCCTCCGGCCGTAAGTAAATCGGAGACGGCGAACACGTAACGCGGAGAAGGCGATGCCGCTAATTTTTGCGGTCTCGCTACAGTTGAGGTGTGCGCAATTACACTACTGAAGCTGAGCCCACCGCACTGGTGGGGCCGTGGCTCGAGCCCCTGCTGCCGGAACTGATCGATTTTCGCCGTGACCTGCATGCGCACCCCGAACTGTCCTTCAGGGAATTCCGGACGACGGACAAGCTGGCGGAGCGGCTCGAGGCGGCAGGCCTGGAGCCCCGCCGGCTCGAGGGCACCGGCCTGACCGTGGACATCGGCGAGGGCCCCATCGCCACCGCGCTGCGCGGTGACATCGACGCGCTGCCGATCATCGAGGAGACGGGACTCCCGTTCGCCTCGAAGAACCACGGCGTCACCCACGCCTGCGGCCACGACGTGCACACCACCACCATGCTGGGCATCGCCCTCGTGCTGCACCGCATGCACCAGGAATCCCCGCTGGGCGGATCCGTGCGCATCATCTTCCAGCCTGCCGAGGAAACCATGCCCGGCGGGGCGCACTCCTGCATCGAGCAGGGCGTGCTGGAAGGCGTGCCCCGCATCCTGGCGCTGCACTGCGACCCGCGCATCGAAGTGGGCAAGATCGGCACGCGCATTGGCGCCATCACCTCGGCGTCGGACACCATTCGGATTGAACTGTCCGGCCGCGGCGGGCACACCTCGCGCCCGCACCTGACCGAGGACCTTGTTTTCGCCCTGGCGCAGATTGCCGTGAACGTGCCGGCCGTCCTGTCCCGCCGGGTGGATGTCCGCAGCGGCGTCTCGGTGGTGTGGGGGCACATCTCTGCAGGTTCGGCGCCCAACGCGATCCCCGGCACCGGGTACATGGCAGGGACCATGCGTTGCCTGGACCGCGACGCCTGGCACAGCGCCGGTGAACTCCTGGATGAAGTGGTGCACCAGGTGGCGGCGCCCTACGGCGTCGACGTGCGGCTGGAGCACACCCGGGGCGTTCCTCCCGTGGTCAACTCCGAGCATGAGACGGCGCTGATCGAGGCGTCTGCACGCGCTGAGATCGGCGAGGGCGCAGTAGTGCTGACGCCGCAGTCCATGGGCGGGGAGGACTTCGCCTGGTTCCTGGCCGAGCTGCCGGGGGCCATGATGCGCCTCGGCACCAAGACTCCCGGCGGCGAGGAGTACGACCTGCACCGCGGCGACTACATCCTGGACGAGCGGGCCCTTGGCTTCGGCATCCAGGTCCTCACCGCCGCAGCACTCCGCACCATCCGCGACCTCTAGGCCCGTCCCCAGGCGCGAACTGGCGGCTGATGCCCTCAAATCCCCGGTTTGTGGGCATCAGCTGCCAGTTCGCGCTTTCCTTGCTCATGTAAGTTGTGCACAATTGAATTGCACGTTACTGTTATCGGTATGCCCGATGCTCCCCGTCTTGACCGCCAGGTGTGCTTTGCCCTCTACTCCGCGTCGCGGGCCGCCACCGCCGTTTACCGCCCGCTCCTGGAAGAACTCGGCCTGACCTACCCGCAGTACCTCGTCATGCTCGTGCTGTGGGAGAACGAGCCGCGCGGCGTCCGGGAACTCGGTGCGGAGCTGGGTCTCGACTCCGGGACCCTCTCGCCCCTCCTCAAGCGTCTCGAGGCGCTGGGCCTCGTGGAGCGGCAGCGCTCGGCGGAGGATGAGCGCCGCGTCGCCGTGCACCTGACCGAGGCGGGCAAGGCCCTCAGCAGCAAGGCCTCCGGCGTGCCCCAACACCTCGCCGCCGCAGCGGGCCTGAGCCCCGGCGAACTTGACCAGCTGCGCGAAACCCTCGGCAAGCTCACAGCAGCCCTGCACGGTTCACGCTAGGCAGCCCCGAAACCTCCAGACCTCCCAACCGGAAGGAAACACATTGAAGACTCTCTACACAGCCGAGGCCCTCGCGTCCGGCGAAGGCCGCGACGGTTCCGCGCGCACCAAGGACGGCAAGCTCGACGTCAACCTTGCCAGCCCGGTGGAGTTGGGCGGCAGCGGCCAGGGCACCAACCCGGAGCAGCTGTTCGCTGCCGGCTATGCGGCCTGCTTCCACTCCGCCCTCCGCGTCGTTGGCCGGCAGGCTAAAGCGGACCTCACCGACTCCGCTGTTGCAGCCAAGATCCACTTCGGCGCCCTCCAGGACCGCGAGGGCTACGGCCTGGCCGCCGAACTGGAAGTCGCCCTCCCGGCACTGGACCGCGACACCGCAGAGACGCTCATGGCCAAGGCGCACAGCATCTGCCCGTACTCCAACGTGACGCGCGGCAACATGGACGTCGCACTCACGCTCGTGGAGTTCGCAGCGTGAGCGCCGGCGCAGCAACGGCATTGCCGGTGACCACCCGCGAGATCCAGCTGGCCTCGCGCCCGTCGGGACGGCCCGTCCCGGAAAACTTCAGGCTCGCCGAGGCAGCGGTCCCGGCCCTCAATGAGGGCCAGATCCTGGTCCGGAACCTGTTCATCTCGGTTGACCCCTACATGCGAGGCCGCATGAACGATGCCAAATCCTATTCGGCGCCGTTCGCGCTGGACGAAGCGCTCGACGGCGGTGCGGTGGGCGAGGTGATCGCGTCCCGGTCCGATCAGCGCAAGGTGGGGGACGTCGTCGTACATCAACTCGGCTGGCGGGAGCACGCGGTGGTGGACGCGGAGCGGACAACCCCCGTGGACACCAGCCTCGCCCCGGCCTCTGCCTTCCTGGGTGCGCTGGGCATGACCGGCCTCACCGCGTACTCTGGCCTGCTGAAGGTCGCGGAGTTCAAGCCGGGGGACGCCGTTTTCGTCTCCGGTGCCGCCGGCGCCGTTGCTTCGCTCGTGGGACAGATCGCCAAGGCGATGGGTGCCTCAAAGGTGATTGGCAGCGCGGGTACACCGGAGAAAGTTGCACGGCTGCTGGACCTGGGCTTCGACGCGGCGTTCAACTACCGCGATGCCCCGGTCCTGGACCAGCTGAAGGCCGCCGCGGGCAGCAACGGCATAGACGTGTACTTCGACAACGTTGGCGGCGACCATCTCGAGGCGGCGCTGTCCGTCCTGAACGTGGGCGGCCGCGTGGCCATGTGCGGCGCCATCGCCCAGTACAATTCGACGGAACCGCCGGCCGCGCCGCGCAACCTGGCCGTGGCGATCGGCAAGCAGCTCACGCTGCGCGGATTCCTGGTGGGCGGCCAGCGCCAGCATGCCGCTGAGTTCGCCGGGCGGATGGCCGGCTGGCTCGCCGACGGGACCGTCCGGTACGACGAGACGGTTGTCGACGGCCTGGAGAACGCTCCGCAGGCCTTCATGGACATGCTCGACGGCGGGAACACCGGGAAGATGCTCGTCCGGCTCTAGCCCCCGGGCAACAGCCGTCACCCGAGCGCGAACGCACACTTAAGCCCCAAGCGGCGGGCCTCAAGTGTGCGTTCGCGCTCGACGTGTTAACCGGACATGCCACTGGACACTAAAGTGGGCTCATGAGTGCGCTTCGGCGCACCCGGATGCCGGCCAGCGGCATCCCGTACGCCAAGGGGTGACGGCCGTGCAGAACGACGCCAATGACGTGGGCGCCATCATCGACTGGACGGCCCTGGAAGCCGCCGCGCTCGGCGCCATGAAGGCCGCCTACGCGCCCTACTCGAACTTTCCGGTGGGGGCCGCGGCCTTCACGGCGGACGGCCGGATCGTAAGTGGCTGCAACGTGGAGAATGCCAGCTACGGCCTGACGCTGTGCGCCGAGTGCGTCCTCGTGGGGAACCTGCAGATGACCGGCGGCGGCATGCTGCGCGCCTTCTACTGTGTCGACGCGGGCGGCAACGTACTGATGCCCTGCGGACGCTGCCGGCAGCTGCTGCACGAGTTCCGGGCGCCCGGCATGGAGCTGATGACCACGCAGGGGATCAAGACCATGGACCAGGTGCTGCCCGATGCATTTGGCCCCGAACACCTGGAGGGAACCCGGTGACACGTCCTTTAAAGGAAACCCAGGCGTTCGACGCCGTCGAGATCATCAGAACCAAGCGCGACAAGGGTGCACTCAGCCCCGAGCAGATTGACTGGACCATCGACGCGTATACCCGCGGGGTCATCGCGGAGGAGCAGATGGCCGCCCTGAGCATGGCCATCCTGCTCAACGGCATGGACCGTGCCGAGATATCGCGGTGGACCGCGGCGATGATTGCCTCGGGGGAACGGATGGACTTCTCCGGCCTCCGGCGCCCCGACGGCGGCGTGAAGGTAACCACGGACAAGCACTCCACGGGCGGGGTGGGGGACAAGATCACCCTGCCGCTGGCGCCCCTCGTCGCCGTGTTCGGAGTGGCAGTGCCGCAGCTGTCCGGGCGCGGGCTGGGCTACACCGGCGGCACGCTGGACAAGCTCGAGTCCATTCCGGGCTGGCGTGCATCCCTGAGCAACGATGAAATGCTGGCCCAGCTCCAGGAGGTGGGCGCGGTGATCTGCGCCGCCGGTGCAGGGCTCGCTCCGGCGGACCGGAAGCTCTACGCGCTCCGCGACGTCACGGGCACCGTCGAGTCCATCCCGCTGCTTGCCTCGTCGATCATGAGCAAGAAGATCGCCGAGGGCACGGGCTCGCTGGTGCTGGACGTCAAGGTGGGCAGCGGGGCGTTCATGAAGGACGAGGCCGGCGCACGCGAACTGGCCGAGACCATGGTGGCCCTGGGCAAGGACGCCGGGGTGGAAACCGTGGCCCTGCTGACCAACATGAGCACCCCTCTTGGACTCACCGCGGGCAACGCCATCGAGGTGGAGGAATCCGTTGAGGTCCTTGCGGGCGGCGGCCCGGCCGATGTGGTCGAGCTGACGGTGAGGCTCGCGGAGGAGATGCTGCGGTGTGCCGGTGTTTCCGACGCCGATCCCGCCGCCGCGCTCAAGGACGGCAGGGCCATGGACGTCTGGAACCGGATGATCGCGGCGCAGGGCGGCGACCCGCGGGCCAAGCTGCCGGTGGCCAGGGAAACGGAAACCATCTACGCGCCCGCCGACGGTGTCCTTGTGGAGCTCGACGCGTTCGCCGTGGGTGTGGCGGCCTGGCGGCTCGGCGCCGGCCGGGCGCGGAAGGAAGACGCGGTGCAGGCAGCGGCGGGCGTCCGCCTGCACGCCAAGCCCGGCGCGACTGTGCGTGCCGGCGAACCGCTGATGACCCTGCTGACGGACACGCCGGAGAAGTTTGCCCGGGCCAGGGAGGCGCTCGAGAACGCCGCCACCGTCGCGCCGGTTGGTTCCAGGCCTGCCCAGCAGCTCATCATCGACCGCGTCGCCTGACCGTGCAGGCCATCAATGACTTCATCCTGGCTGCCGCCGGGCAGCCCTGGGTCCTGTTCATAGTCCTCGCCTGCTGCGTCATCGACGGCTTCTTCCCGCCCATTCCCAGCGAATCCGTGGTGGTGGGGCTGGCCGCCGTCGCCGCGACGGCGGACGTTCCCAACCCGTGGCTGCTGGCGGCCGTCGCAGGACTGGGCGCGTTTACCGGCGACAACGCCGCCTATCTCATCGGCCGGGGAGTGGGCACACAGCGCTGGGCGTGGATGCGGGGGCCTCGGATGCAGCGCGCCTTCCGGTGGGCCGGACGGGAGTTGCGCAAGCGGCCGGCGTCGCTGATTCTCGTGGCGCGGTTCGTCCCCATCGGCAGGGTGGCGGTCAACCTGACCGCAGGAGCCACGCATTATTCCCATCCCCGCTTCGTCGGGCTGACTGTGCTTTCCGCCACCCTCTGGGCCTCGTACTCCGTGGCCATCGGGCTGTTCTTCGGCCAGTGGTTCGAGGAAAACCACCTGCTGGGGGCCATGATCGCCATTGTTTGCGCCATTGTGCTGGGCATCCTGGTGGACCTCGGTATCAACCGGATCCGGAACCGCGTTCGGGATCCGTTGGAAGAAAGTTGACTTTCCAATCAAGGCGTAGCGGACTATCCTCCCGCCATGCGACACTAAAGAGCGATTTGCGTCACTTCCTGTCTTGTTATAGTCCCTAGGAGCAACACCCGCGTGGAGTTTATTAATGAGGCCGTGCTCCATGCAGCGGGTCAGTGGTGGATTTATCCCGTTTTGCTCATGTTCTTCTTCGTTGACGGGTTCGCGATGGTGGTGCCCAGCGAGACGCTTATCGTGGCGCTGGCGGCCTTCTCCCGGCACAGCGGCGAGCCCAATCTCTGGATCCTCGGCCTGACTGCCCTGACCGGCGCCATGGCCGGAGACAACATGGCCTACATGCTTGGCCGGAAGATCGGGCTGGAGCGCTGGAAATGGATGCGCCGGCCCAGGGTGCAGAAAGTCTTCGGCTGGGCCCGGTACGAACTCGAGAAGCGCGGCGCCGTGCTGATCTTCACGGCGCGCTACATTCCGTGGGGCCGTGTGGCGGTGAATTACGTCGCCGGCACCACCGGATACCCGCACCGCAGGTTCTTCCTGCTGGATGCCTTGGCCTGCTTCACCTGGGTGGGTTATTCGATTGGCATCGGCCTCGTCGCCAGCTCCTTCCCATGGCTGCACCACAACCCGCTGCTCGGCGCCGGCATCGCCGTCGTGTTCGCCATCATCCTGGGCATCATCATCGACCACGCCCTCCGTTGGTGGCACAAGCGGCTCGGCCGCAACGACGCCGCCGCTGCCCCGGAAGGGAGCCCTGCGCCGGAAGAGGGCGGCGTCCCGGAAGGCGGCCGGGAACAGGCCAGCCGCGTGGCTTAGCAGCGCGGCAGGGCGGCCTTTCGGACCGCCCGTCACCGTGCAATGCGGTGCGTTGGCATTGCCGCCGGTCCAACCCTAGAGTTGGTACGTGACTGAGCCAATCGTTGACGCCGCCCCTGCCCTTGACTTCGACCTGAAGAGCCTGCCCAAGGTATCCCTTCACGACCACCTCGACGGCGGCCTGCGCCCTGCCACCATCATCGAGCTGGCAGAGGCGGTGGGGCACACCCTCCCGTCCACCGACCCGACCGCGCTGGGCGAGTGGTTCCGCGAATCCGCCGACTCCGGCTCGCTGGTCCGCTACCTGGAGACGTTCGACCACACGGTCGCCGTCATGCAGACCAAGGAAGGGCTGTTCCGCGTCGCCAAGGAGTTCGTTGAAGATTTGGCGGACGACGGCGTGGTGTACGGCGAAGTGCGCTGGGCACCTGAGCAGCACCTCCAGAAGGGACTGACCCTGGACGAGGTTGTCGAGGCGGTCCAGGAAGGCCTCGAAGCCGGTGTGGAGGCCGTGGCCGAGACAGGCCGCGAAATCCAGGTGGGCCAGCTGATCACGGCCATGCGCCACGCCGACCGTGGCCAGGAAATTGCCGAACTCGCCGTTCGGCACCGCGACAACGGCGCCGTAGGGTTCGACATCGCCGGGGCCGAAGACGGCTTCCTGCCCTCCCGCTTCCGGGACGCCTTCACCTACCTGGCCGAAAACAATTTCCCGGCCACCGTGCACGCCGGTGAAGCCGCCGGCCTGGACAGCATCCAGTCAGCCCTGGTTGACGGCCGCGCGCTGCGCCTGGGCCACGGCGTGCGCATCGCCGAGGACATCATGGTGGAGTTCGACGAGGACGACGCCGACGACGAGGACAGCGACAACATCGGCCTGGTCACCTTGGGCAACCTGTCCAGCTGGATCCGCGACCGCGGCATCGCACTGGAAATCTGCCCGTCCTCGAATTTGCAGACCGGTGCCATTGCCGGCTTCGGCGAGGGCATCGAAAGCCACCCGCTGGACATGCTGTACCAGCTGGGCTTCAACGTGACAATCAACACCGACAACCGGCTCATGAGCGGCGTGACGCTCACCGACGAGTTCGAGCTGCTGGTGGAAACCTTCGACTACGACCTCGACGACCTGCTGGAGCTCACGCTCAACGCCGCCGAGGCCTCCTTCCTGCCCCTCGAGGAAAAGGAAGCCCTCGTGGAGTACATCAACGACGCGTACGGCGACCTTGGCTGAAACCCCTGACCCGGTGGGGGAGCTGCTGGGGGTGATTGCCGCCCTTCGCGAGCACTGCCCCTGGATGGGCGCCCTCACCCACGAGTCGCTCGTGGAGTACCTGCTGGAGGAGGCCTATGAAGTGGCCGAGACCATCGAGACCGGTGCGGATGAGGCTGACCTCAAAGGCGAGCTGGGCGATGTGCTGCTCC
Organism: Arthrobacter sp. BGA-UO-ETr-C19; assembly: GCF_059568005.1. NCBI lineage: Bacteria > Bacillati > Actinomycetota > Actinomycetes > Micrococcales > Micrococcaceae > Arthrobacter > Arthrobacter sp. BGA-UO-ETr-C19. Next base: position 199,071 of record NZ_JCAQPC010000012.1, on the reverse strand, counting down.
AGGTGGTGCTGCACGCCCGGCTCGCCGAGGAACGCGGCGTGTTCGGTTTCGGCGACGTCGCTCGCGGCCTCACCGCGAAGATGATCCGCCGCAACCCCCACGTGTTCCGTCCGGACGGTTCCCTCCAGGACTCCTTTCCCGCCACGGTGGAGGAGATTGTGCTCAAGTGGGATGCCGTGAAAAAGGCCGAAAGCCCGGAGCGGAGCACGCCCTTCGAAGGCATCCCGGTGGCACTGCCGGCATTGGCCCAGGCCCAGAAAACCCTTGACCGGGCCGAGCGGGCCGGGCTGCCGATGGTTGAGCCTGTCGAAGCGAGGCCTGCCGGAACCCCGACGGTTGAGCTCGCCGAAACAATAGAGACCGAAGCCGAACTAGGCGAGCTGCTGCTCGCCGTCGTCCGTTCTGCCCGGAACAGGGGGTTCGACGCCGAACGTGCCCTCCGCGGGGCCGTCCGGCGTTACCAGAACCGCCACCTGTGAAACTTCCGCACCCGGATCATGACGTCCGGGTTCTGGATAGGTTTCCGTAACGTGCACCACTCTCGACTACGCTTGTCCCTGACGAGGACGTCGAGATTTTCCGCTAAAGTTCCCCAGTAAATTGCCCATAAGGAGCAAATCCATGGCGCTTATCGATGCCATCCACGCCCGCGAGATCCTCGATTCGCGTGGCAACCCCACGGTCGAAGTTGAAGTTCTCCTCTCCGACGGCCAGATCGGCCGCGCTGCCGTTCCGTCCGGTGCGTCCACCGGCGAGCACGAAGCCGTAGAACTGCGCGACGGAGACAAGGGCCGCTACCTCGGCAAGGGTGTCCAGAAGGCCGTTGACGCCGTCATCGACCAGATCGCACCGGCCCTGACCGGCTTTGACGCCACCGACCAGCGCAGCATCGACCAGGCCATGATTGACCTGGACGGCACCGCCAACAAGGCCAAGCTGGGCGCCAACGCCATCCTGGGCGTCTCCCTGGCCGTTGCCAACGCCGCAGCAGCCTCCGCTGACCTGCCGCTGTACAAGTACCTGGGCGGCCCGAACGCCCACGTCCTGCCCGTTCCGCTGATGAACATCCTCAACGGCGGCTCGCACGCGGACTCCGACGTCGACATCCAGGAATTCATGATCGCCCCGATCGGCGCCGAGACCTTCTCCGAGGGCCTGCGCTGGGGCGTTGAGGTTTACCACAACCTCAAGTCCGTGCTGCAGCAGAAGGGCCTCTCCACCGGCCTTGGTGACGAGGGCGGCTTCGCCCCGAACCTGCCGTCCAACCGCGCTGCCCTGGACCTGATCCAGGAAGCCATCCAGAACGCCGGCTACACCCCGGGCACCGACATCGCCCTGGCCCTGGACGTCGCCTCCTCCGAGTTCTTCAAGGACGGTGCCTACCAGTTCGAGGGCAAGGCCCTGAGCGCGGCCGAGATGAGCGCCTACTACGCCGAACTCGTTGCCGACTACCCGCTGGTTTCCATCGAGGACCCGCTCGACGAGAACGACTGGGAAGGCTGGAAGATCCTCACCGACACCATCGGTGACAAGGTCCAGCTGGTGGGTGACGACCTGTTCGTCACCAACCCCGAGCGCCTGCAGCAGGGCATCGACGCGGCCACGGCCAACTCGCTGCTGGTCAAGGTCAACCAGATCGGCTCCCTGACCGAAACCCTGGACGCCGTTTCCCTGGCCCAGCGCTCCGGTTACACCACCATCACCTCGCACCGCTCCGGCGAGACCGAAGACACCACGATCGCCGACATCGCCGTTGCCACCAACGCCGGGCAGATCAAGACCGGTGCCCCGGCCCGCTCCGAGCGCGTTGCAAAGTACAACCAGCTGCTGCGCATCGAAGAGGAACTCGACGACGCCGCACGCTACGCCGGCCGCAGCGCGTTCCCGCGTTTCAAGGCCTAGTAGCCAAAGAAACAGCTGACCGGTGGCTATGGTGGAAAGACCATAGCCACCGGTTTTGTTTTAGGCGCCCACACGTTACAGGAGTGTCATGGCTACCCGCCGTCCCAAAGTTCCCAGGGTGACCCCACCAGCACAGCAGTCCTCCGCCGGATCGGCCGGGGGAGACGTCATCCAGGCGGACTTCGGCGGCCCGCGCTCGGCTACGGACGCCCATGACTCCGGGATCGGACACGCAGGCGCGGGGCGGAACGCGGCAGGCAGGGCCAACGGCGCCGGTACCAAGACTGACGCCGGGACCAATTCTGGCACCGGTACGAAGGCCAGCCCCGGTGCCAAGCCGGGGACGGGTGCCAAACAGGGAACGGGTTCCACGGGCGCCGGTCCTAAGACTGGCGCCGGCCCCAAAGCAGGCCAGGGTTCCAAGGCCGCCGGCACGAATGCCGGCACCGGAAAGCTTGGCAGCGCCGGAAACAGCCGCCGGAAGCCCGGGTCGTCAGCCGTTGCGGCCGAGGTAGAGAACCTCGACCCCGTTCCTGCAAAGGCGTTTTCCGGGCGCATGCTGGCGCTGGCCGTGGTGATGGTGGCCATCACCATCATGCTGGCCCCCACCGTGAAGATCTTCATCGACAAGCGGGCGGAAATTGCGGCCCTGGAGTCGGACATCGCGGACAGCAAGGCGAACCAGGACAACCTCAAACGGCAGGTCTCGCGGTGGCAGGACCCCAACTACGTCAAGCAGCAGGCCCGGGACCGCATTAACATGGTTATGCCGGGAGAGACCGGCTACTGGGTGTTCGGCAGCGACCTGCCGGCCGGCGCATCAGGCAGCCAGCCCAGTGCAGCAGAAACACAAGACCCCGCCGACGTGCCCTGGGTGGATTCCCTCTGGGAGTCCATCAGGCGCTCGGCAACAGACTAGGAGCGGCGCCCGCCGCGGGACTGTCCACCGGAATTTCGGGGCAGCCAAATCCGGGCAGGAAGGACGGCCAGGCCAGTGGACGACAACACGGCAACCGCCCCCGGTGCATCCAGGCAGCCATCAGCGCAGGATCTCGATGTGCTCAGCCGCCAGCTGGGAAGGCCGGTGCGTGACGTTGTGGAAATCCCGGCGCGCTGCGTCTGCGGGAACCCGCTCGTGGCGGCAACATCCCCGCGCCTCAGCAACGGAACTCCCTTCCCCACCACGTTCTACCTGACCCACCCCGTCATCACGTCGGCGGTCTCCCGGCTTGAGGCCGGCGGCCTTATGAACGACATGAATGACCGGCTTGCCGCCGACGAGTCTCTCGCTTCCTCCTACCGGGCAGCCCACGAGGCCTACCTGGCTGCCCGCGCCGATATCGGGGCACGGTCGGGCATCGGCGACGTCCCGGAGATTGACGGCGTCTCCGCCGGCGGCATGCCCGCCCGCGTCAAGTGCCTGCACGTCCTGGTGGGGCACTCGCTGGCCGCCGGGCCGGGCGTGAATCCGCTGGGAGACGAAGCCATCGCGGCCATCAGTGAATGGTGGACCGCGGACCGCTGCTACTGCGACGGCGCTTGGGACACGGCCGGAGACGCACCTTCCCGGGACCTCAGCCGCCACGGCCCGCAGGGGCTGCCGGACATCGTCGGCCGTCCCGCGCCGGTTCGTAAATCCAAGACCGACGCAGCAACAGACGCAACCGGCACGGAGGCTGGCGCATGACCCGGGTGGCCGCCATCGACTGCGGAACCAACTCCATCCGCCTGCTCATCGCCGACATTGACCGCAGCAACGGCGCAACGAAGCTCACCGACGTCGTGCGTGAAATGCGCGTGGTGCGGCTTGGCCAAGGCGTGGACGCCACCGGCGAGCTGGCGCCCGAAGCGCTGGAGCGCACCTTCGCTGCCACGGCTGACTATGCCGCGCTTATCCGCGAGTACCGGGCCCGGAAAGTCCGCTTCGTGGCCACCTCGGCCAGCCGGGACGCCCGGAACCGCCAGGTCTTCGTTGACGGCATCCGGAACCTCATTGGCGTGGAGCCTGAGGTGATCACCGGCGACGAGGAAGCCGCGCTTTCCTTCGCCGGCGCCAGCAGCGTGCTGCCTATTTCGGCTGAGGACAAGGTTTTGGTGGTGGACCTGGGCGGCGGCAGCACGGAGTTTGTGCTCGGTGACGCCAACGGCGTGATCGCCGCGAAGTCCGTGGACATCGGCTGTGTCCGGCTGACCGAACGCCACCTCAAATCGGATCCGCCGACGGCCGAACAGATCGCCGCCGCGGAGGCCGACGTCGACGCCGCCATCGCCGAAGCGCAACTGGACGTTCCGCTGGAACGCAGCACCGCCGTCGTCGGGGTTGCCGGCTCAATCACCACCATCACGGCGCACGCGCTCAAACTTCCTGAATACCTGCCGGGGGCCATCCACGGCGCCGAACTGTCCATCTCTGCCATCCAGGCGGCGGCCACTGACCTGCTGCAGATGCCGCGGGCGCAGAGGGCCGAACTGCCGTACATGCACCCCGGCCGGGTGGACGTCATTGGCGCCGGGGCGCTGGTGTGGCGGCGCATCCTCACCCGCATGGGCGAGCTCAGCGGCGGCCGCATAATTACGGCCACCGCCAGCGAGCACGATATTCTTGATGGAATTGCCCTGAGTGCCGAGGCACCAAGTTAACCAAGTATTGGATCCTGAATGACCAGCGCAACAGCCCGGTTCCGCCGGACGGTCTCGGCCCTTCTGTCCGCGGTGCTTGCCGGTGGCATCGCCGCATCCGCCGTCGCCACCGCACCGGCCGCGCAGGCCGATTCCTGGCGGGACAAGGAGTACTGGCTCAAGGAAGCCGGCATCACCAAGGCCTGGGAGGTCTCCAAAGGCGCCAACGTGAAGGTCGCTGTGATCGACAGCGGGGTGGACGGTGGCCATCCCGACCTCAAGGGCGTGCTGGCCGGCGGCCATGACGTCTCCGGTGCCGGCGCCCCGGACGGCGAGAAGAGCATCGGTGCCAAGCCCGAGCACGGCACGCTGGTGGCCACCATGCTCGCGGGCCGGGGACACCAGCGGGCAAAGAAGCCGACGGCCAGCGCCAAGCCTTCCCCGAGCGCCAGCGCATCTGCGTCCAAAACCATGCCGGACGGCATCATGGGGGTGGCACCCGAGGCGCAGATCCTCTCCGTCTCCACCTGGCTGGGATCGGCCAACCCCGGCGGCAAGAGCGACCAGGACCAGATCCCGGAGGCTGTGCGCTGGGCGGTGGACAACGGCGCCAAGGTCATCAATATTTCACTGGGCAGCACGTCCCCTGAGTGGCCGCAAAGCTGGGACGCCGCCTTCCTGTACGCCGAGCAGAAGGACGTGGTCATCGTGGCCGCGGCCGGCAACCGGGTGGGCGGCAACGTCCAGGTGGGGGCTCCGGCCACCATCCCCGGCGTGCTGACCGTGGCGGGCCTGGACCTGAGCGGACAGGCCAGCACCGATTCCTCCTCCCAGGGCATCAGCATTGGCGTGGCAGCGCCCGCAGAGAAGCTCGCCGGCGGACTGCCCGGCGGCAGCTACGCGGAATGGGCCGGCACGTCCGGTGCCACCCCCATCGTCTCCGGCGTTGCGGCGCTGATCCGTTCCAAATGGCCCGAGATGAGCGCCAAGCAAGTCATCAACAGGATCGTTTCCACCGCCAAGGACGAGGGCACGCCGGGCAAGGACCCGCTGTACGGCTTCGGCGTCCTCAACGCGGAGGCGGCACTCACGGACGACGTGGCCGAAACGAAGGCCAACCCGCTGGGTTCCATTGCGGACTGGATCCGCGTCCACCGACGCGGGAACCTCGCCACGCCCGCTCCCGAGCCGACGGCCCCGGCGCCCACCGCCCAGGCCACGCTGCCCAAGGCGACCGTGCCGGTGGCGGTACCGCCGTCGCAGCTGGACAGTGCACTGCCGGCCGCGGTGGTCATCGGGTTTGGCGGGCTTTTCATAGCCATTATTGTGGCCGGCGCGGTTCAGCTGCGGCGGGCCTACCGGGCGTCCGGCGGGGGAGTGGAGGAGCCGGAAACCGGTGCCGTGGCGAGGGTGGATTCGGCCGACCGGACAAGTTAGTGAAGATTTTCACAAAGTACGGTACTCTGGAGTTATGGCAACCACCCCACAGCTCCAGGATCGTCCGCGTGTGCTCGTCGTCGGCGGCGGGTACGTCGGCCTTTACGTAGCCCTCAAACTGCAGAAGAAGATCGCGAACGCAGGCGGCATCGTCACCGTCGTTGATCCGCTGCCCTACATGACCTATCAGCCCTTCCTTCCGGAAGTTGCCGGTGGAAACATCGAGGCCCGCCACGCAGTGGTCTCGCACCGCCAGCACCTCAAGCAGACCGAGCTCATCCAGGGCCGCGTCGTGTCCATCGACCACGCCAACCGCACGGCCGTGGTTGCCCCGGCTGACGGCGGCGACAACTTCGAGGTGCCGTACTTCGACGTCGTGCTTTCCGCCGGCGCCATCACCCGCACGTTCCCCATCAAGGGCCTGGCGGACAAGGGCATCGGCCTGAAGACCATCGAGGAAGCCGTTGCACTGCGCAACAAGGTCCTTGACCGCATCGAGGTCGGCTCCACCATGACCGACCCTGCCGAACGCGCCCGCGCCCTGACCTTCGTGGTGGTGGGTGGCGGCTTCGCCGGCATCGAATGCATCACCGAGATGGAAGACCTCGCCCGCGCTGCGGTCAAGAACAACCCGCGCGTCAAGCAGGAGGAAGTCCGCTTCGTCCTGGTCGAGGCCATGGGCCGCATCATGCCCGAGGTCACCGCGAAGCAGGCCGAATGGGTCGTGGAGCACCTCCGCAGCCGCGGCATCGAGGTCCTGCTGAACACGTCGCTGGACAACGCCGAGGGTTCCCTCAAGCTGATCAACCTGCCGGACAAGACCCCTGCCCAGGAATTCGAGACCGACACCCTCGTGTGGACCGCCGGTGTGCAGGCCAACCCGATGGTCCGCTCCACCGACTTCCCGCTGGAGCCCCGCGGCCGCGTCCGCGTCCTGCCGGACCTGCGCATCTCGGGCGACGAAGGCATCATCGACAACGCCTGGGCTGCCGGTGACATCGCCGCGGTTCCCGACCTGACGGGCGCCGGCCTGCCGGACGGCACCTGCGTTCCCAACGCCCAGCACGCGCTGCGCCAGGCCAAGCGCCTCGCCAAGAACCTGTGGGCTTCCCGCTGGGACAAGCCGCTGGTGGACTACAAGCACAAGAACCTCGGTGCTGTGGCCGGCTTCGGCGAGTGGAAGGGTGTTGCCAACATCAACCTGCTCGGCCGCATCGGGCTCAAGGGCCCCCTCGCCTGGCTGGCACACCGCGGCTACCACGGCATGGCCATGCCGACGTTCGAGCGCAAGTTCCGCGTGATCTTCAACTGGATCCTGAGCTTCTTCGCGGGCCGCGACACCACCCAGCTGCTGGACCTGGACAACCCGCGCGGCGCCTTCGTGGCCGCCGCCACCCCGGCGCCCAAGCCCGCTGCTCCGGCTCCGGCCGCACCGGCTGCGGAGAAGTCCGCGGACGCCCCTCAGGGCGGCGCCAAGGATCCCGTCAAGGCTGAGGCCAAGTAAGTCCCCACCGCCTCCCCAACCTCGCAAGCTCGATTGGGGCCCTCGGCGGTGTGGGCCCATGCGGCTACGACGGCGGCCGTTCCCTTCCGGGGGAACGGCCGCTTTTGCTTTTCTCCAGATGATTTTGCTTTTCTCCAGATGAGATGGTCTTCCCTGGTGCACCCTCCCCGGGCACGGAAGGGCGCACACATAGACTGGCTGCATGACGGGTGAAAAGAACCTCCAAACTCTCCTTGCCTCGATCCATCCGGTGCTCCGGGAAGGGGAGTACGTCTACGTCCTCTGGCCGCACGGCAAGCCGCTGGCGGGGCACATTGAGGCCGCCGTCCGGGAAGCCGAGGGGCTCACGGTGGTCCTGCCCCGGGCCGAAGCGGACGCGCTGGAGCTGCCTTACGATTTCGTGGCCGCCTGGATCACCCTGGAGGTCCACTCGGCCCTGGAAGCGGTGGGCCTGACCGCGGCCGTCAGCAGGGCACTGACGGAGGCGCGGATCAGCTGCAACGTCCTCGCCGGCTTCCACCACGACCATCTCCTGGTGCCGGTGGCCGACTCGGCGCGGGCGCTGGAGGTCCTGGCCGAGCTCTCGGCCGCCAACGCCCCCGAGCCGGAGCCGGTGCGGGAGGTGGTCCTGCGCAGCGAACAGCCCGGGGACCGCGACGCCCTCCTCGCCCTGACAGTCGAAGCCTTCGCTGTTTCCCCGGTCACCGGCCTGCCGGTGGAGGGGGAACCCGTGGAGGTTAAGATACTCCGCGAGCTGTTCGGCGCCGAGGAATACCTGCCGGAGTTCAGCATCGTCGCGGAACTCGACGGCGAAATCGTCGGCTACGTGATCAGCACCCGCGCCTGGGTGGAGGATCTTGAGCTGCTGGGCCTTGGGCCCATCGGCGTGACGCCCCGGCTGCAGCGGCATGGCATCGGCTCGGCGCTGATGCGCGAGACCGTCGTCCGTGCCAACGCGGCGGGGGAGAAGGGCATCGCGCTGCTCGGAAGCACCGAGTACTATCCGCGGTTCGGCTTCGTTCCGGCGTCGTCCCTGGGCGTCGAGGCGCCGGACAGGAACTGGGGCGACCATTTCCAGCTGCTGCCCCTCGCATTGTGGCCCGGCGGGGTCCATGGCACATTCCGTTACGCGGGGCCGTTGGCGGCCGTCTGAGGCGATACGATTGACCGGGCGCCCCAGTAGCCCAATTGGCAGAGGCAGCGGACTTAAAATCCGCGTGTTGTGGGTTCGAGTCCCACCTGGGGTACAACTTTTCTCCTCCGCGTCGCCGGTGTTCCAATATGCAACGAGTGTTATGAGGATGTGACCTTAGTCACTTATGTTCGGGCTCGAATTGGATTAGCTTGAACTTAGCTCAGGAACCCCTGACCAAAAATCGCATCAAAGGCCGTTCGCACCTTTCGATCGAGGAGACTCTAAATGATTTCACTCCCCCAGACGGCGCCAAGGGTCGCTAAGCTCACAGCGCTTAGCATCGGCGTCGCCCTTCTGGCCACGGCTTGTGGTGGCGGTTCCACCCCAAGCGCGACAGAATCCTCCGCAGCGGCAGGCGGCATCGCATGCCCTGCACCCAGTGCCACGGCCGGGGCAAGCAGCACCGCCACAGAGACCGGCAACGTGCCGGCAGCAACCACCACCACGCCCACACCGCTGAAACTTGGATCGCTCCTGCCGACGACGGGGTCGCTGGCGTTCCTCGGCCCGCCCGAAATCGCCGGTGTTAACCTCGGCATCAAGGAAGTGAACGACGCCGGCGGCGTGCTCGGAAAGCCCGTTTCGATTACCCACCGTGACTCCGGCGACACCAAGACCGACATCGCCACCCAGTCCACCACGGCACTCCTCGGCCAGGGTGTCAGCGCCATCATCGGTGCGGCTTCCTCGGGTGTGTCCAAGACCGTGATCAACCAGATCACCGGCGCGGGTGTCATCCAGTTCTCCCCGGCAAACACCTCGCCGGACTTCACCACCTGGGACGACAAGGGCCTGTACTGGCGTACGGCTCCGTCCGACGTCCTGCAGGGCAAGGTGTTGGGCAACTACATTGCAACGTGTGGCGCCCAGACGGTCGGCATGATCGTGCTGAACGACGCCTACGGCACGGGCCTGGCGAAGAACGTCAAGGCCGCGTTTGAAGCAGCCGGCGGCCAGGTTGTGGCCGAGGAACTCTTCAACGAGGGCGACTCGCAGTTCAGCAGCCAGGTGGACAAGGTCATCGCCGCCAAGCCGGACGCCATTGCCCTGATCACCTTTGACCAGGCCAAGAGCATCGTTCCGCTGATCACGGGCAAGGGCGCCAAGCCGACGCAGCTGTTCATGGTGGACGGGAACACGTCCGACTACAGCAAGGACTTCAAGCCCGGCACGCTGAAGGGCGCACAGGGAACCATCCCCGGCACCTTCGCCAAGGAGGACTTCAAGAAGAAGCTCCTCGCCATCGACCCCGCCCTGAAGGACTACAGCTACGCCGGTGAGTCCTACGACGCCGTCAACCTGATCTCGCTGGCAGCGGAGGCTGCCAAGAGCACCAAGGGCACGGAGATCGCCAAGCAGCTCAAGGCAGTTTCCGAGGGCGGCGAGAAGTGCATGGACTTCGCGTCCTGTGTCACGCTGCTCCGCAACGGCAAGGATATCGACTACGACGGCGAGTCCGGTCCGGTGACCTTCTCCGACGCCGGTGACCCGACGGAAGCCTCCATTGGCATCTACGAGTACCAGGACGACAACAAGTACACGCCGGCAAGGGAAGAATTCGGCAAGCTGTAAACCGTTTTCCGCCGCACAACAGGAAGCCCCCGTCCAGCCGGACGGGGGCTTCCTGTTGTGTTGTGCTGTGCTGTGCCTAGTCCTCGTCGGCCAGCGTGCCGAGGTACAGCTGGATGACCTTCGGGTCCTTCATGAGCTCACGGCCCGTGCCGGTGTACGCATCCTTGCCCTGGTCCAGGACGTAGCCGCGGTCGCAGATCTGCAGGCAGCGGCGGGCGTTCTGTTCCACCATGATCACGGACACGCCGGCACGGTTGATTTCGTGCACCCGCAGGAAGGTCTCGTCCTGCTTGACAGGGGAGAGGCCCGCCGATGGTTCGTCCAGCAGCAGCACTGCCGGCTCCATCATCAGGGCACGCCCCATGGCCACCATCTGCCGCTCGCCGCCGGACAGCGAGCCCGCACGCTGGGCCCGGCGCTTCCCGAGTTCCGGGAACAGGCTGGTGACGAAGTCGAAGCGCTGCGCGAAGTCCTTGGGCCGCTGGAACATGCCCATCTGCAGGTTTTCCTCGATGGTGAGGGTGGAGAAGACGTTGTTGGTCTGGGGCACGAAGCCGACGCCCTGGGTCACCAGCTTGTTCGCCTTGAGCCCTGTGAGGTCCTGACCCCTGACCACCACGGATCCGGAGTGCACCTTCACCAGCCCGAACATCGCCTTGAGCAGTGTGGACTTGCCCGCCCCGTTAGGGCCAATGATGCCGATCAGTTCGCCCTTACGGGCCTCGATGCTGCACCCGTTGAGAATGTTGACGCCGGGGAGGTAACCGGCCACCAGGTCGGTGACTTTGACGACGGAGCCGTCCTCGGCTGCGCTGCTTGCGGCCGGGGCCGCGCTCGTGGCACTCATTCCTTGTCCTTTTCTGGCTGGCCGACAACTGTGGATCCTGCACCTGTTCGTCCGCCATCTGTGTCCGGTCCGGTTTCGGTAATCTTGGGCGCCACGACGTCCACGGCGATGATGCCCGCGTCCTCCGTGCCGACGATCGATTCCTCGTCTGCCGCGAGTTCCTGCTCCAGTTCCTTGATGCCCTCGGTGTCGCCGAGATCGACGTCGTGGTGGGCGCCGAGGTAGGCGTCGATGACAGCGGGGTCCTTCATGACCTCGCCCGGCGGTCCTTCCGCGACGATTTTTCCTTCGGCCATGACCACCACCCAGTCCGCGATGTGCCGGACCATGTGCATGTCGTGTTCCACGAAGAGGACGGTCATGCCCTCGGACTTGAGGTTCTTGATGTGGTCCAGCAGCGACTGCGTCAGCGCCGGGTTGACCCCTGCCATGGGTTCGTCCAGCATCACAAGCTTGGGCCGGACCATCAGGGAGCGGGCCATTTCCAGCAGCTTGCGCTGGCCGCCGGACAGCGACGCCGCGTAATCATCCTTCTTCGTATCGAGCTTGAACTTCTCGAGCAATACGTTGGCGTGCTCGGTGATTTCCTTTTCGCGGCCGCCCCAGATGTTCTTGAACAGGGCCTTGGACAGCCTTTCGCCGGGCTGGTTGGACGCGCCGAGCCGCATGTTTTCCATGACGGTCAGCTTGCCCATGACCTTGGTGAGCTGGAACGTGCGGACCATGCCCATCCGCGCCACCTTGTAGGAGGACACGCCGGCGATGCTCTGGCCCTCGAACTGCCATTTGCCCGAGTTCGGTGTGTCAAAGCCTGTGAGCAGGTTGAACAGGGTGGTCTTGCCGGCCCCGTTGGGGCCGATCAGAGCGGTGATCTTGTGCCGCGGGATTTCCAGGTAATCGACGTCGACGGCGTTGATGCCGCCGAAGCTGCGCGTCACGTTTTCAGCGACGACGATCGGGTCCCGCTTCTTGCAGCCGGGGGTATTGTCCCCGGCGGAGATCGGGCGGGCGTCCGTCATGTAGTCGATGCCCGCTTCCATTGATTCTTCGCTGTGCTTGCTCATGCGAACGCCAGCTCCTTCTTATTGCCAAAGACACCCTGCGGCCTGAAAATCATCAGCAGCATCAGGGCGATGCCCACCAGGATGTAGCGCAGCTGGCCGGCCTGGACAGTGGTCAGCCAGGACACTGCGCCGGATTCGATCAGCCCGTACAGGACGCCCTGGGTGAGGGACAGGACCACCCAGAAGATCATCGCGCCGATCACCGGCCCCAGGACCGTGGCCATGCCGCCCAGCAGGAGGCAGGTCCACAGGAAGAACGTCAGCTCCGTGCCGTAGTTGGCGGGCTGCACGGCGCCGCGGGGGAGCGTGAAGATCATCCCGGCCAGCGCGCCGAAGATTCCGCCGATCACCAGCGACTGCATCTTGTGGGCGTAGACGTTCTTGCCGAGCGAGCGGACCGCGTTCTCGTCCTCGCGGATGCCCTTGAGGACGCGGCCCCAGGGGCTGCGCATCAGGAGCCAGACGAGAACGCAGCCCACGGCCACGAGCCCCCAGCCCGCCACCCGGATGAAGAAGTCACGGTTGTTCATTCCGAAGTAGGAGCCCTCCGGGAAGGGGTTCATCGAATAGAAACCGCTCTCGAAGGCGGCCAGGCCATTGGCTGAACCGGTCACGGACGTGAGCTGGTTGGTGGTGACGACGTAGCGGACGATTTCCGCTGCGGCAATGGTGACAATGGCCAGGTAATCCGCCCGCAGGCGGAGGGTGGGAATGCCCAGCACCAGTGCAAAGAGCACGGAAGAGATGACGGCGATGAGCAGGCCCACGAAGAAGGGCACCTGGAAGGTGAGCGTCGAGATGGCGAAGCCGTACGCGCCCACCGCCATGAAGCCGGCCTGGCCGAAGTTCAGCAGGCCCGAGTAGCCGAAGTGCACGGCGAGGCCGAGCGCGGCGAGGGCGTAGGCCGCCGTCGTCGGGCTGAAAAGTTCGCCAGCCGCGCTGGAAAGAATAAATCCGAAGTCCATGCCTGTCTCCTAACCCACGCGCTCGCGACGGCCCAGGATGCCCTGGGGCCGGAACAAGAGGACAACGATCATGATGAAGAGTGCTCCCACGTACTTGAGGTCGGCCGCGAGGCCGAACACGGTGGTCAGTTCGACGAAGATGCCGACGATGACGGATCCGATGAGAGCGCCGAAAACGGTGCCCAGGCCACCGAGGGTCACACCGGCGAAGATGAGCAGCAGGATCTGCGAGCCCATGTCGAAGGTGACGCCCGGCCGGTAGTAGGCCCAGAGGATGCCTCCCAGGGAGGCCAGCACCCCGCCAACGATCCAGACCAGGCGGATGACGCCGTCGACGTCGATTCCGGAGGCGGCGGCGAGGGCGGGGTTGTCCGCCACCGCGCGGGTTGCCTTGCCCAGCCGCGTCTTCAGGAGCACTATGCCGATGAGGGCTATGACGACGGCACTGATGACCAGGGACCACAGGTTGTTGGGGGAGATGGAAACCGGGCCAATCTGGATTTCCGAGCTCTGCGCAAACGGCAGCTGTTGCGTGGCCCCGCCGAAGTAGAACTGGATGATGTAGCGGACGGCCAGGGCCAGGCCGATGCTCACGATCATCATCGGCACCAGGCCGGTGCCGCGGCGGCGCAGCGGCCGCCAGAGCCCGGCGTCCTGCGCATAGCCAAAGAGTCCGCCGCCAAGCAGGGCCAGGATGATGGCCAGCCAGAAGGGCAGGTTCATGGCGCTGAATGCAAACACCAGCACGGCGCCGAGGGTCACCATCTCGCCGTGCGCGAAGTTGGTGAGGCCGGTGGTACCAAAGATCAGGGACAGGCCTACGGAGGCGAGGGCCAGCAGGAGGCCGAAGCTAAGGCCCGCCACGAGCCTGTTGAGCAGGTTCTGGCCGAAGTCCTGCTGCTGCACCACGATGCCCTTGCCGAAGGCGAAGATGACGGAGAGGTTTGATGTCTGGCTGAAGGTGACAGTCCGGGGGTTCGACTGGCCTTCGGCGAGCTTGATGCCTTCCGGAAGCGTGGATTCGTCCAGCTGGATCTCGTAGGTCCCCTGGCTGGGAACACCGATCCGCCAGGACCCGTTGGCGCCCGAGGTTGCCTCCCCGGTGAAGGTCCCGCTCTTGGCGGTGATCTTGACGCCTTCGATGGGGCGCCGCGTATCGTCGCGGAGGAAGCCGCTGATGGTGTCCTGGAACTGCTGGTTCGACGGGGGTGGTGTCGGAGCTGGAGTGCCTGCCTGTGATGCCGGTGCTGCGACCAGCAGAAGTGCCACGACGGCGGAGGCAATGGCCCCCCATACCTTCAGCAGCCCGGCCGGCCGCCTGATAGGCAGCCCTCTCGGTGTGCGTCTCAAATTGAAAACCTCCACGTGGGGGTGGTTGCGGCTGCCTCATTGCAGTCGCTGCGAACGGAGGGTGCCGGATATCCGTGCTGGTGGAGCGGGTCTTGACTGGCTGTGATATTCGTCACCCTGACCCGCTTATCGTACAGCGCGGGCAGTACAAACCGCGTGGGCGGAGCTGACCATCAGATAGCGATCCGGTAACAACTGAAATGCCCCGTTACCAGCAGGAACTTTCCGTGCCGCTGGTCCGTGGAAATTGATAGCGTGACCAGTAGATTCATCACTCGACCCCATACATGGAGGACACCCGCAATGGCACTTGGCGGAAACCCGATCTTTAACGGAAAGAATTTCCGTGGAGCCACCCAGGCACCGCCTGTCCCGCAGGCGTACGGCCACAACAACTACGGTCAGAACCAGTTCGGCCAGCCGGCGTACGGCCAGGGCCGCACCCCCGGCCAGGTCATGGACGCACAGTCCGGCTGGATGTCACAGCAGCAGAACATGTCCAACGACCAGCTGCAGCAGATGTACAACCGGCCTGCCGCCGGCCCTGCCGAGACCGGGCGGATGACCTTCGACGACGTCATCGTCAAGACCGCCATCTGCCTCGCGGCCGTGGTGGCCGGCGCCGCCGTCACGCTGGCCGTGGCCCTGCCCCTCGCCAGCATGCTCATGATCGTCGGCGCGCTGGGCGGCTTTGTGCTGGCCCTCGTCAACACCTTCAAGAAGCAGCCCTCGCCGGCCCTC
Organism: Arthrobacter sp. BGA-UO-ETr-C19; assembly: GCF_059568005.1. Lineage (NCBI taxonomy): Bacteria > Bacillati > Actinomycetota > Actinomycetes > Micrococcales > Micrococcaceae > Arthrobacter > Arthrobacter sp. BGA-UO-ETr-C19. The sequence continues at coordinate 183,875 of NZ_JCAQPC010000012.1, read as the reverse complement.
ATCCTGGCCTACGCAGCCCTTGAGGGACTGTTCCTCGGCGGCCTGACCCGCATCCTCGACGGTCTGTACCCGGGCGTCGGCCTGCAGGCGGTCATCGGCACGCTGTCCGTCTTCGCCGTCACGCTGCTGCTCTTCAAGAGCGGCAAGGTCCGCGCCACCCCCAAGGCGATGCGCTTCTTCATGATCGCCACCATTGGCTACGCGGTCTTCGCCCTGATCAACATGGTCATGATGTGGACCGGCGCGGTGGACTCCCCGTTCGGCCTGCGCACGAGCATGGAGATCGCCGGCATTCCGCTGGGCGTCTTCATCGGCCTGCTCGCGATCGGCCTCGCAGCCTTCTCGCTGATCATGGACTTCACCAGCATCGAGGCCGGCGTCCGCGCCGGAGCGCCGGAGCGCTTCTCCTGGACCGCCGCCTTCGGCCTGACCGTCACGCTCGTCTGGCTGTATGTGGAAATCATCCGCCTGCTGGCCATCCTCCGCGGCGACGACTAACCCGGTGACGGCAAACTAAGCCGGCAGACCGCCGTCGTAATTCAATAGCACCAGCAAGGGAGTGGGCTCCGCCAACCGGCGGGGCCCATTCCGGCGTTAAGGCTGGAGTTTTTGTCCACTTATTGGGACTTCGGGGGCCATTTAGAGCCATTATCTCTACAAAAACTCCAAGGGCGAACGTTAGGTGAGGCGCTCCAGCACCACGGCCATGCCCTGCCCGCCGCCGACGCAGAGCGTGGCGAGGCCCATGGTTCCGTCCGTCTCGCGCAGGCCGTTAATCAGCGTGGTGGTCATGCGGGCTCCGGTCATGCCGAACGGATGCCCCAGGGCGATGGCACCGCCGTGGACGTTGAGCCTCGCGGGGTCGATTTTCAGTTCGCGGGCGCTGGCCACCACCTGTACGGCGAAGGCCTCGTTGAGCTCCACGAGGTCGATGTCCCGCATGTCCAGGCGGGCACGGGCCAGCGCCTGCCGGGAGGCTTCCACCGGCCCCATCCCCATCAGCTCGGGGGACAGGGCGGTGGCCGCGGTGGAGACGATTCTGGCCAGCGGCTCCAGCCCCAGGTCCCTGGCCAGGTCGTAGCTCATGACCACCAGGGCGGCGGCGCCGTCGTTCAGCGGGCACGCATTGCCTGCCGTGACGGTTCCCTCCCGGCGGAAGGCCGGCTGCAGGGCGCTGACCGCGTCGAGGGTCACGCCCGGCCGCGGCGAATCGTCCCGGTCCACCACCGTGCCGTCGCGCCGTTCGTACGGGGTGATTTCACGGGCGTAGAACCCGGAGGCGATCGCGGCCTCGGCCCGGTTCTGGCTAAGCACGGCCCATTCGTCCTGGTCAGCGCGGCTGACTCCGTAGGAAGTGGCCACGTTCTCGGCCGTCTGGCCCATGGCGATATAGATGTCCGGCATGCGGCCGCCCAGCCGCGGATCCGTCCAGGGCGTGTTCGACTCGGCGCGCGCAGCCGTGCGGTGGCGGGCCGGTTCGAACAGCGGGTTGTGGTTCTGGGCCCCGGTTTCGCCCGCCCCGGCCCAGTCCTGGTAGCGCGACACGGCTTCGACGCCGGCTGCCACGAATGCCTGGCCCTCGCCCGCGCGGATGGCGTGGAAGGCCATCCGCAGGGTCTGCAGGCTGGAGGCGCAGAACCTGTTGACGGTGGCGGCCGGCACGTTGTCCAGCCCCGTGAGGATGGTGACGACGCGGGCCATGTTGGAGCCCGCTTCGCCGCTCGGTTCGGCGCAGCCGAGGTAGAGGTCGTCCAGGCCCTGCCCGCTGTCTCCGGAGGGGTCGAACGCCGGCAGTTTGGCCAGCGCCGCGCTGACCATGGCCGCCGCCAGATCGTCCGGCCGCTCGTCCTTCAGCGACCCCTTGAACGCGCGGCCGATCGGGCTCCTGGCGGTTGAAACAATGACTGCTTCAGGCATGCGACCAGCCTACGCCCGGAGCAGGGTGCATTAACAGCTACGCCAGCCGCATTGCCCCGGCCGCCGGAGTGACCGTGAAGATGTCCGGCGCGGTGTAACCCGCCTCCGCGAAGGCCCGTACGACGGCGGTACGCACCTGCTGCTCCCCGCTCACCGGAGTCAGGGCGATGGCGGCGCCGCCAAAACCGCCGCCGGTCATCCGGGCGCCGATGGCGCCGTTGGCCCGGGAGGTATCGACGGCGAGATCCAGTTCGGCGCAGGAGATCTCAAAGTCGTCGCGCATGGAGGCATGGCTGGCGTCGAGCAGGGCGCCGATCGCCGACGGGCCCTGTTGCCCCAGGAGTTCCACGGTCTGCAGCACGCGGTCGTTCTCGGTGACCACGTGCCGGACGCGGCGGAACGTGACCTCGTCCAGCAGCCCGCTGGCCTCCTCCAGATCGCCTGGCGTGATGTCCCGGAGCGCCTTGACGGCCAGCACTTCGGCGCCCAGTTCGCAGGACGCGCGGCGGGAGGCGTAGCCGCCGTCGGCATGGGAATGGGACACCTTGGTGTCGATGACCAGCAGGACAAGGCCGGCCGCCTCGGCCTCGAAGGGGACGAGTTGGACACTCTGGTCCCGGCAGTCCAGGAACACGGCGTGGCCCTTCGAGCCGCGCAGCGAGGCGGACTGGTCCATGATGCCCGTGGGTGCGCCGACGAAGTCGTTCTCCGCACGCTGGGTGGCCAGCACCATGTCTTCCGGGCCCATGCCGGCTCCGGTGAGGTCGTTGAGTGCCGAGATCACTGCGCATTCAATCGCGTGCGAGGAGGACAGCCCGGCGCCGAGGGGCACGTCGGAGTCCAGCAGCAGGTCCAGGCCCGGGACGTCGATGCCGCGCTGCTGCAGGGACCAGATGACGCCCAGCGGGTACTTGGTCCAGCCCTTGGCCGTCCCGGCCTGCAGCGAAGCTGTGTCCGCCGTCGTGACTCCCTGGTCGCCGTAGGTCGAGAGCAGCCGGATGGCGGAATCGGTACGGACCCCCACGGCCACGCGGGCGGTCCGGTCGATGGCGAACGGCAGCACGAAGCCCTCGTTGTAGTCCGTGTGCTCGCCGATCAGGTTGACCCGGCCGGGAGCCTGCCACACGCCGTCGGGCTGGCGGCCGAAGGCGGCGTGGAACCGGGCCTCGAGGTCGGTGGCGGTGGCGGGGGCGGTCATGCGTGGGCTCCTTCGATGAGGTCCGGTTCGGTAAGGCCCGGTTCGATAAGACCGGGGGCGGCCGAAGCGAGCGTCTCGGCCGGGGATGCCGGAACGGTGACCGAGCGGAGCCGCTCCGCCACCTGTTCGGGGGTGGTGTCGTTGATGAAGGCACCCATGGCCGCCTCGGAGCCAGCCAGGAACTTGAGCTTGTCCGCCGCGCGGCGCGGGGAGGTCAGCTGCAGGTGCAGGTAGCTTGCCGGGCGCAGCAGGTCATCCACCGGGGCCTGGTGCCAGGCGGAGATGTAGGGCGTCGGGGTGGGGTAGAGGGCGTCGAGCCGCTTGAGCAGGTCGAGGTAGACGTGGGCCAGTTCGTCCTTCTCCTCCCCGGTCAGCCCGGCCAGATCCGGGACCTGGCGGTGCGGCACGAGGTGGATCTCCAGGGGCCACCGGGCCGCAAACGGAACGTAAGCACTGAAGCTGTCGCTTTCCAGCACCATCCGGCTGCCGTCTTCCCGTTCGGAGCGCAGCAGCGAGCCGGTCAGCGTTTGCCGCCCCCCGGCGTCGTCATAAAACCTGCGCGCGGCGGCGCCCATGACGGCGGCGCGCGGCGTGACGTAGGGGTAGGCGTAGATCTGGCCGTGCGGGTGGTGCAGGGTGACGCCGATGTCCGCGCCGCGGTTCTCAAACGGGAAGACCTGCTTGATGCCGGGCAGCGCGCTGAGGGCTCCCGTCCGGTGCGCCCAGGCCTCCACCACCGTGCGGGCACGGGTTTCGCTCAGGCCGCTGAACGATCCCGTGTGCTCCGGGGTGAAGGTGACCACCTCGCAGCGCCCGAAAGCGGGGCCCGTGGTGCCCCAGCCCGGGTTGGCTGGGACCGGGCCCAGGGCCGGGCCCAGGGAGGGGAAGCGGTTCTCGAACACCACGACGTCGTAGTCCGGTGCGGGGATCTCCGACGGGTTGGCGTCCGTGGTGGGGCAGATGGGGCACTGGTCCGCCGGCGGCAGGTGGGTGCGCGTCTGCCGGTGTGCGGCCACTGCCACCCATTCGCCGGTCAGTGCGTCATACCGGACTTCGCCAGGCTCTCCGCGGGGCGGGAGATCGCGGCGGTCCTGCGCCTGTTCGACGGTCCGCGGTCGGGGTGAGCCGGCGTCGTCGAAGTAGAGCAGTTCGCGGCCGTCGGCGAGGTGGGTGCTGGTGATATGAGTCATGCGTCATGTCCTTTGAACGCGGTAGCCGGCGTCTGGCCGTCCGGGAGGCTGGTGGGGCGGGCGGGAAGAGTGTCGTTGTGAGAAGTAGGTAGCAGCTCAGGGCGTTCCCGGCCGTGGGAAGGCCCTGAGCTGCTACCCAGTTGGGAGGGCGGGGGTATGTGTGCGAGCCGCAGTTCGCCGACGGACTGCCGGAGCAGCTCCTCGGCGGCAGGGCCTGCGGCGCCTGTGCCGATCCGGTCGTCGGTGATGAGGGTGCCGACGGCGGACAGCGGGGCGATCCCGGCGAGCCCCACGGTTCCGTACTTGGTGGCGTCCGCGAGCACTGCCAGCTGGTCCGATACCGCGATCATGGCTGCGTTGACCTCGGACTCGAGCAGGTTCGGCGAGGTGATGCCGGCCTTCGGGTCGAACCCGTGCACGCCCATGAAGCACAGGTCGGCGTGCAGGTTGTCCAGGGCGTGCACCGTCACCGGGCCAACAAGGGCCTCGGACGGTGTGCGCTGACCGCCCAGGACCACGGTGCGGATGCCGCCATCTCCGGCCGCCGCCAGCGCGCCGGCCACCATGAGGGAGTTGGTGGCCACCGTGAGGCCGAGATCCCGGGGAAGCAGCCGCGCCAGCTCATGGGTGGTGGTGCCGCCGGAAACCAGCAGGGTCATGCCGGGGCGGAGCAGCGTGAGCGCCTCCGTGGCGATGGACCGTTTCGCGTCAGCTTCCCGGGCCGACTTTGCACCGAAGCCCGGTTCGAGGGCGCTGAACGCGGCAGCGCGTGTGGCACCGCCGTGAACCCGCAGCAGCAGGCCTTCGGCATCGAGCGCGTCGATGTCGCGCCGGACGGTCATCTCGGAGACACGGAGCAGGTCCGCGAGCGCCGCGACGCGGACCGTGCCCTCGGCGTCGAGTTCCTGGAGGATGAGGTGCTGCCGCTGGCTTGCGAGCACGTTGCTCCTCCTTTCCTTGCGGGCTCGGTGCGGGTTCGAGCGCCTGTGGGCCCGGTCACCATTTGTGGCTGTTCCCATTGTGGCACAAAGCGATCAAAAACAAATACTTTCTAACAAAAGATAACAACTATTGGTCCTCGCGGGCGGTACATGCGGATCACATGCGGAGTAGTGAGTGCGTTGTACGGTAGGTCCATGACTTCCGGCGCGACTTCCGAAACCAGCCATTCCTCCACGGCCGGCCATGCCCCGATGGCCAGTGATTCCCGCACGGTGCCGAGGCGCTACGCCACGGGCAGGCAGTACGAGCTCAGGCGGGGCGACGCGCTCGCCGTGGTCACTGAGCTCGCTGCCGGGCTTCGGTGGTACAGCCGCGGGGACGTCCAGCTGACGGAGTCCTATGGGGATTCCGACATTCCGCCCGGCGCCACGGGCATCACCCTGGCGCCCTGGGCGAACAGGGTGGAGGACGGCGTCTGGCACCTGAACGGCAAGAAGCAGCAGCTGGACATCACCGAGGTTTCCAAAAACAACGCAAGCCACGGGCTCCTGCGCAATACGGCGTACTCCCTCGTCGCTGAATCCGAGTTTGCCGTGACGCTCGAGGCGCCGGTGTTCCCCCAGCACGGCTATCCCTTCCTGGTGCGGCACCGCGTTGAGTACTCCCTGGCCGAGGATCTGGGCCTGGAGGTGCGGCAAACACTGGTCAACGATTCCGGGGCCGAGGCGCCGTTCGTGCTGGGGGCGCACCCGTACCTCCGGATCGGCGACGTTCCCTCCGAGGAACTCACGCTGACGGTGGATGCCGCAACGCGGCTGGTGGCCGACGCGCGGCTCATCCCGCGCAGCTCCGAACCCGTGTCGGCGGACAGCGACCTGCGGCGGGGGAGGACGGTGGGGGACCTGGATCTCGACGCCGCCTTGACGGATCTGGCGTTCGACGGCGGGATCGCCCGCCACACGCTGACCGCGCCGGACGGCCGCAGCGTCAGCCTGTGGCAGGACGAGACCTGCCCCTTCGTCCACGTGTTTGTCAGCCGCATCTACCCGGGCCGGACCGCGGCTGTGGCACTGGAACCGATGACAGGGCCTGCGAATGCCTTTAACTCGGGGGACAGCCTCCGCTGGCTTGCGCCCGGGGACTCGTTCACCATCACCTGGGGCATCCGCGCTGACCTGGCCGGGGCCTGACCAGGCAGTATCCGGCCCTGGTAGTGCACAGCCGGGCCGTGGCGCGTTTCCCATAGCACGGCGGCTAGGGAAGTATTGGGCTATGACGCCAGCAAAGGACGCCACACCAGAGGACGCAGCCAGCACGGGCGCCAGCGCGACAGGCAGCGCCAGCGCCACAGGCAGGCCCAGCACAACAAGCCCCGCACGGCCCTTCGGGCGCCTGGAACCTCGGCGTATCCGGACCGACCGTGACATCGAACAGGACATTCCCTACGGGGTGCGCATTGCGGCGGCATGGGCCTGGCGGCTGGGCTTGATCCTGTTGATCACCGGCGCCCTGGTCTGGCTGCTGGCCAAGGTCAGCTTCCTGATCATTCCCGTCATGGTGGCTGCGCTGCTGGCCGGCCTGCTGAGCCCAGTGGTGCGGTGGCTGCGGGAGTCGCGCGTCCCCAACGGGGCCGCCGTCGCGATCACGGTCCTGGGCTTCATCGGACTCATCGCCGGTTCCCTGGCCCTCGTGGGCCGGCAGCTGGCCCTCGGTTTCCAGGAGTTGTGGAGCGAGGCGCTGACCGGCGTCCAGCAGGTCCAGGACTGGCTGGCCGAGGGGCCGCTGCACCTGACCGCGGCCCAGATCGACCAGTACATCCAGGAGGCCACGGCCGCGCTGCAGAACAACAGCAGCAGCATCCTCAGCGGCGCCCTGTCCTTCGGGAGCACTGCCGGTCACTTCGCGGCGGGACTGGTCCTGGCTCTGTTCATCCTGATCTTCTTCCTCCTGGAAGGCAGCCGCATCTGGTCCTTCCTGGTCCGGCTCCTGCCGCGGCAGGCGCGGATCCCCGCCGACGGCGCCGGCCGGCGCGGGTGGACCTCCATGGTGAGCTATGCGCGGATCCAGCTGTTCGTGGCCTTCGTGGACGCCGTGGGCATCGGCGCCGGCGCGGCGATCATCAGTGTCCCGCTGGCCCTGCCGCTGGGCGTGCTGGTATTCATCGGTTCCTTCATCCCCGTGGTCGGTGCGCTGGTGACGGGCGTCATCGCGGTGCTGCTCGCCCTGGTGGCCAACGGTCCGGTCAATGCCCTGATCATGCTGGGCATCGTGCTGCTGGTGCAGCAGCTGGAAAGCCACATCCTTCAGCCCCTGGTCATGGGCAAGGCCGTTGCCCTGCATCCGGTGGCCGTGATCCTGTCCGTTGCCGCGGGATCTTACCTCGCCGGCATCCCCGGGGCGCTGTTCTCGGTCCCCATCCTGGCCGTAGCAAACTCGGCGATTCGGTATATTGCTGCCAGAACGTGGGAACATGAACTTGTGCCGGCTGCCGCGGGTACCGCAGACCTGGCCTCTGCTGATGAGGACAACACCTTCAGGGAAGTCCGGCTGCCGGGCTCGCAGTCCGGCCACGGCAACCCCGCCGGCACTGCACACGGCGCCCCGGGCGGCAACGCTGCCCCCGGTGCCGACGTCGAATCACCCAAAGGAGAATAGTTCGTGAACACCCCCGAAAGCCTTCCCGTCACGCTGGACGATGTCCTTGAGGCGCAGAAGCTGCTGGACGGGATTATTGCGCGGACCCCGGTGGAGTCCTCCCGGGCACTGGGCGCCATGGTGGGCGGCGAGGTCTACTTCAAGTGCGAGAACCTGCAGCGCGCCGGCTCCTTCAAGGTCCGCGGAGCCTACGTGCGGATGGCGCGCCTCTCCGAATCGGACAAGAAGCGCGGCGTGGTGGCGGCCTCCGCCGGCAACCACGCGCAGGGCGTGGCCGTCGCCGCCAAGAGCCTGGGCATCAAGGCCCGGATCTACATGCCGCTCGGCGTGGCACTGCCCAAGCTCGCAGCCACGCGCAGCCACGGCGCCGAGGTGGTCCTGCACGGTCACAACGTGGATGAGGCCCTTGCCGAGGCCCAGCGGTATGCCGACGACACCGGAGCCGTCTTCGTCCACCCCTTCGACAACGTGGACGTTGTGGCCGGCCAGGGCACGCTGGGCCTGGAGATCCTCGAACAGGTACCCAACGTCGACACCATCCTGATGGGGGTCGGCGGCGGAGGCCTGCTCGCCGGAGTCGCGGTGGCCGTCAAGGCCCGCGCGAAGGAACTCGGCCGCGAAATCCGCATCATTGGTGTCCAGGCAGAAAACGCGGCCGCCTACCCGCCGTCATTGGCAGCGGACGCCCTGGTGCCGCTCAAGAAGGTGTCCACCATGGCCGACGGCATCGCCGTGGGCCGGCCCGGGCAACTGCCCTTCAGCATCATCCGCGAACTCGTGGACGATGTGGTTACCGTCAGCGAAGACTCGCTGGCGCGGGCCCTGATCTTCCTGCTGGAACGCGCCAAGATGGTGGTGGAGCCCGCCGGTGCCGTGGGCGTGGCTGCCCTCATGGACGGCAAGATCGAGAACCCGGGAACCACCGCCGTCGTCCTGTCCGGCGGCAACATCGACCCCATGCTGATGCTGAAGGTGATCCAGCGCGGCCTTTCCGCGGCCGGCCGCTACATGACCGTGCGGATGATGCTCGATGACCGCCCCGGCTCGCTGGCCACCATCGCCCGCATCATCGCCGAGAACGACGCCAACGTGACAGGCCTGGACCACACGCGCGTGGGCGGCTCCATCAGCATGGGCGACGTCTCCATCACGGTGAATCTTGAAACCAAGGGCCACGAGCACGGCGAGCAGGTCCTCGGCGCCCTGCGCGCGGAGGGCTTCCAGCCAATCGTGGTGCACTAGGAGCGGCCATGCTGGACAGCCAGGGAGAGGCGCCGGCCACCAGGGAAACGGCCGCCGCCCGTGCCAAGGGCGGACTGCTGGTGGTGGGATCCTTCGTGATGCTGCTCTTCGCCATCGAGATGCTCAACACGGTGCTGCTGCACTCGCTGAACGGCGTCTTCGGTCTCCGGCCCAGAAGCGCCGACGGCATCCTTGACGTCTTCACGTTCCCGCTGCTGCACGCCAACCTCAACCACGTGCTGTCCAATGCGCTGCCGCTGATCATCTTCGGGTTCCTGGTGTTCCTGTCCGGGATCCGGGTGTTCCTCACGGCCGTTGCCTGCAGCTGGCTGGGCTCCGGGCTGGCCGTCTGGCTGTTTGGTGCCGGCGGGGTCACCGTGGGTTCGTCCGGCCTGGTCTTCGGTCTTTTCGCGTTTCTCCTGGTGCGCGGGTTTTTCAACCGCAGCTGGTGGCAGATCCTGCTGTCGGTAGTGCTGTTCCTGGCCTACGGCAGCATCCTTTTCGGAATCATTCCGAATGTGGCAGGGTATGTGTCCTGGCAGGCCCACCTCGGCGGCGCCGCAGGCGGCGTCCTTGCCGCCGTCGTGCTGCGGGCACGGGCGTCCCGCCGCTAAGCCGTAGGCGGCGTCAGCGGCGTTGGCGGCGAACGGCCACCAAGGCAGTTTAAGACTAAGGCGATTTAAAGCACGACGCCGGCCGTCCCCGGAGTGGGGGAGACCGGCGTCGTGCGTTTGCTGCGACCGCGGACGGATGCGGTGTTAGCCCGAGTAGGGTTTGGCGGAAATGATCTCCACGGGGATGTCCTTGCCGTTGGGGGCGGTGTAGCTAAGCTTGTCGCCCTCCTTGTGGCCCATGATCGTGGCACCCAGCGGGGACTTCTCGCTGAAGACATCCAGATCGGAGTCGCCGGCGATTTCGCGGGAACCGAGCAGGAAGGTCTCCTCGTCACCGGCGATGCGGGCGACGACGATCATGCCCGGCTCAACGATTCCGTCGTCAGCCGGTGCCTCGCCTACGTGCGCGTCGCGGAGCAGGACGGTCAGCTGGCGGATGCGCGCCTCGATCTTGCCCTGCTCTTCCTTCGCAGCGTGGTAACCGCCGTTCTCCTTGAGGTCTCCCTCCTGACGGGCAGCGTCGATTTTCTGGACGATTTCCGCACGGCCGGGGCCGGAAAGGTGGTCCAGCTCTGCCTTCAGGCGGTCAAAAGCTTCCTGGGTAAGCCAAGCTGCAGGCGCGCTGTTAGTGGTAGACACGGACTTCTCCTCTAGTGGGTGTACAAGCGGTCTTACAAACAAAGACCCCGCCACGGTGGCCACCTGTGGAACTCAGTAACCATCTCAGCGGGGTAAAGGTATTGATCCATTGTAGTCAATCCTGTGGAGTAAACCCAACAACCAAGCGGCGTGGGTCACATGGCTTCTTCCGCTGCCCGGTTTCCTGTAGGACCTAGGAAGCCGCGGGTTTCGGAATCCAGCAGTTGTCCACGACGCCCGAGACGGCCTGGGATTCGGTGCGAAGGACAACACGCTGGGCCAGGGTGCGCCCGCCGTCGGCGCTCTGGCCCTGCGCCGCCTGCTCCACCGGCGGAATGTCGACCACCTTCCAGCCGACAACTGCGAACTTGGAATCGAGGGCCTTGATGGCGCACTTGACCGCCGTGCCGGGTTCCCTCGTCACCTGGAAGTCCACCTCAGCCTGCGTGGCGTCCGTGGTCCGGTAGCCGATGTCTTTGAACGTCACCGACGCCGTGGCATTGGACGTGGAGACCCAGGCCAGAAAGCCCATCCCGATTGCCAGGGCAACGATAACCGCCCAGCGCCTGGCCGTTCGGGACAGCCTGCGCTTTGGACGGCCATAGCGATTGGCTAGGCTAATGTCTGCAGGCTGGGCAATGCCCGACTTGTCCTCGGTAGTCACCCTTCCAGTTTAGTGGCGATCCCCCGGGGGAAATATCCGGCTCAGCATTGCAGCCAGTCCCAGGAGAACCAGTCCCAGGAGAAAGAGGAGCAGTCCCAGATGACAGCGTCCACCAGCCAGTCGTCCACGCTTCGCCTGCTGACAGTCCACGCCCACCCGGATGACGAGTCCAGCAAGGGCGCAGCCACCATGGCCATGTATGCCGCGGCCGGTGTGGACGTTATGGTCGCGACCTGCACGGACGGCTCGCGCGGTGACATCCAGAACCCGGCCATGGAGGCCGAACCCCATCCGAAGCGCGACATGGCAGGCGCCCGCCGGCTCGAAATGAACGAGGCCGCCCGGCTGCTGGGCATCCGGCACCGCTGGCTGGGCTTCGTGGACTCCGGGTTGCCCGAGGGCGATCCGCTCCCGCCACTGCCGGCCGGGTGCTTCGCGCTGCAGCCCCTGGAGCGGGCGGCGGCCCCACTCGTCCGGCTGGTCCGGGACTTCAAGCCGCACGTCATCGTCAGCTATGACGAAAACGGCGGCTACCCGCATCCGGACCACATCATGGCGCACCGGGTTGCGGTGGAGGCATTCGACGCCGCAGGCGACCCTGAGCGGTATCCGGGCACCGGCGAGGCCTGGGAGCCGAGCAAGCTCTACTACGACCGCGCCTTCAGCCCGGAACGCTTCCGTGCCCTGCACTTTGCGCTGGAGGAAGCCGGGCTCCAGTCGCCCTATGCCCAGCGCCTTGCCGCCTGGCTTGAGGCCGACGCCGAAGGGCACACCCCGCCGCCGCCCACGCACGAAACCACCACCCAGGTGGACTGTGGCGATTTCTTCGAGGCCCGTGACGACGCCCTCCGCGCCCACCGGACCCAGGTGGACCCGCTGGGCTTCTTCTTCGCCGTGTCGGCGGAGATGCAGGCGCGCGTCTGGCCCTGGGAAGACTACACGCTGGTCCAATCCAAGGTGGCCTCTGAGCTGCCGGAAAAGGACCTCTTCGCGGGGCTAAGATAGAGACAAGAGACATTTTCTATCCCGCGTAGAAGACCCCGCGCAGAAGACCGTGCGGCGGCCGGAACGGCCCCGGCCGGGCGCGTACCAACGGGCCGGACGTCAGCCCATGCGGCGCACGGCGGCCCCAGCCTTGAGAAGGTTTGAACAGTGCACCATTTGCTCATCGCCCTGGCATCATCCCCGGCACCCTCGCCGTCGCTGCGCCCCGGCCTGTCCCAGGACCAGGTCACCCCCGGCCTGCTGGGATTCCTGCTGACCGCCTTCATCGTGGTGCTCACCGCCCTGCTCATCGTGGACATGGTGCGCCGCATCCGCCGCGTGCGGTACCGCGCCCAGGTGGAGGAGGAACGCCAGGCTGCCGCCGAGGCGGCTGACATTGCCCGCGACGATGCCGCCAACGGCAATGCAGGCCGCGCCGACACCTGACCCCGGAACGGGGCAGCCCGAACCAGGGCAGAGCGCAATGCCCTCGGCGCGGAACCCTCTGCCTACCTGCGCCAGCACGCCGGCAACCCGGTGCACTGGCAGCCGTTCGGGGACGCCGCCTTTGCACAGGCTGCGTCCCGGGACGTCCCCGTGTTCCTGTCCATCGGCTACGCCGCCTGCCACTGGTGCCACGTCATGGCCCGCGAATCCTTCGAGGACCAGGCCACCGCTGACTACCTGAACGGCCATTTCGTTGCAGTCAAGGTGGACCGTGAGGAACGTCCCGACGTCGATTCCGTCTACATGGCCGCCACGCAGGCCATCAGCGGCGAGGGCGGCTGGCCCATGTCCGTCTTCCTGACCCCAGGGGGCCTGGCCTTCCACGCCGGCACCTACTTCCCGCCATGGCCCATGCCTGGCCGTCCCTCCTTCCGCCAGGTCCTCGAGGCCGTGCATGAGGCCTGGACGGAACGCCGTGACGCCGTGGAGGAGAATGCCCGCTCCCTGGCGCAGAACATGGGCCAGGTGCAGCTCGCGGCGGCCGTGGACGTGTCCCGCCCGCCGGAACTGCTCGACGCCGGACTGCTGCCGGCCGCCGTACGCTCCCTGGCCGGGTCCGAAGACCCAGACGACGGCGGGTTCGGCACCGCCCCCAAGTTCCCGCCGTCGGCCGTTCTGGAGTTCCTTATCCGGCACGCCGCGGTGCCCTCGGAAACTGCCGCAGAGGCCCGGGAGATGGCCGGGCGCACCCTCGCGGCGATGGCCCGCTCGGCGCTGTTCGACCAGCTCGACGGCGGCTTCGCCAGATACTCGGTGACGCGCGACTGGTCCGTTCCGCACTTCGAGAAGATGCTCTACGACAACGCCCAGCTGCTGCGCGTCTACGTGCACTGGCTCAGGCTGGGCGGAACGGCCGGGTTCCCGGCAGCCGAGGCCGCGGACATCGCGTCGCGGACCGCCGACTGGCTGCTCTCCGCGCTCGGGCTGCCCGACGGCGGACTGGCGTCCTCGCTGGACGCCGACTCCGTGGTGGACGGCGAGCACCACGAAGGGGCGAGCTATCTCTGGACCCCCGATGAACTGGAGCAGGTGCTCGGCGCCGAGGACGCCGCCGCCGTCGCCTGGATGATGAACGTCGGCACCCGGGGAACCGTCTCGGAGCTCGGCTCGCCGCTGCACCCGGGCCGGGCGCTGGACGGTGACGAGGCGCAGCTGTGGTCGCAGGTGAGGCCCCGCCTTCAGGAAACCAGGGCGCGCCGGCCGCAGCCCGAGCGCGACGAGAAGGTGGTGGCGGGCTGGAACGGACTCGCCGTGGCCGCACTCGCGGAGGCCGGGGCAGTATTGGGCCGGCCGGACCTCGTGGCGGCAGCCGGCCGGATCGCCGGCCACTTGGAACGGGTCCACTGGCGGGCGGACACGGGGCAGCCGGAGACGGGGCAGCCGGAGACAGGGGAGCTGGAGACAGGGGAGCTGGTCCGCGTGTCGCATGGCGGCGCTGCCCGGGGGATCGGCGGCCTGCTTGAGGACTATGCGTTCTGCGCGGACGGCTTCCTGTCGCTGTACTCGGCCACGGGCGATCCGCGCTGGTACGCGCTGGCCGAGGCGCTGATCCAGGCGGCGCGCACCCGCTTCGTGGACTCCGGGAGGCTCGCCGACTCGGCCGGGGAATCGGAGCAGGTAGTCAGCGCCCAGGGCGGAAAGCCGGGCCTGGAGCCCTTTGACGACGCCACGCCCAGCGGCGCGGCTGCCTTTGCCGGCGTCCTGCTGAGCCATGCCGCCCTGTCCGGCTCGGCGGAACACCGGATCATGGCCGGAAACATCCTGGCACTGGTGCCCCCGCTCGCAACGCGGGCACCGCGCGTGGCGGGCTGGCTGCTGGCCACGGCGCAGGCCGCGCTGGCGGGGCCGCTGGAGGCCGCCGTCGTCGGACCTGCCGGTCCCGAACGGGACGCCCTCCACCGCGCGCTGCTGCTGTCCCCGAGCCCGGGGCTGGTGGTGGCAGTAGGGGAAGCTGAGTCGGACGACGGCGGGACGCCGGCCGGAGTACCGCTGCTGCGGCAGAGGCCGGCCGGGCCCGGCGGTGCGCCGCTCGTCTACGTTTGCCGCAGCATGGTCTGCGACCGGCCGGTGGCGACTGTTGAGGAGGCGCTGGAACGCGTCAGCTCAGCACTGCAATGAGGATGGCCGCGAAGTGCGCGGCGAAGGCCAGCACCGTGAAGGCGTGGAACAGTTCGTGGAAGCCGAAATGCCGGTAGCTGAAGTTGGGCTTCTTAAGGGCGTAGAACACGGCCCCGGCGATGTAGAGCGCCCCGCCCACGCAGATGAGCAGGGCCGCCGGCACGCTCGCCGCGAAGAATTCGGGCAAGTAGAACAGGGACCCGCAGCCGAGACCGATGTAGATGGGCACGTACAGCCAGCGCGGTGCGTCGGTCCAGAGCAGCCGGAACAGGACACCCAGGATCGCGGCGGACCAGATCAGCCAGAGCAGGATTACCGCTGTGGGCCTGTCCAGCAGGCTCCATGCGAGAGGCGTGTAACTGCCGGCGATCACCAGCATGATGTTGGTGTGGTCCAGCCGTTTGAGGACGCGTTTGACGCCGGGGGACCAGTTGCCGCGGTGGTACACGGCGCTGACGCCGAACAGCAGCACGCCGGTGAGGGCGTAGATGGCCGACGTGATTTTGCGGTCCGGAGTGGGAGCCACCGCAACCAGGACGATCCCGGCCGCCAGTGCCAGCGGCGCGGTGGCTGTGTGGATCCATCCCCGCCACCTGGGCTTGATGGTCAGCAGTTCCGCAATGCGGGCGGCGGCGTCGTCCATGACCGTGGGCTCTGTCTCCGGGGCCTTCGGCTCCGTTGAATTGGGCTCGGAGGCTTTCGGTTCCGGTGCTTTCGGCTCCGTTGATTTGGGGTCGGGGGCGCCCGGTCCGCCGTCCGGGGCGTTGCTTTTCATGCCTTCCAGAATAATCTACGGTTCGGTAAGTTACCTGCCGGTAACAGTGCGTCCGCGGCATGGAGGGCAGCTCCGCCGCCGGGGGTCCGGCCCGCCGCCTGCACGCGGCCGCCGCCTCCGGGCGGTAGCCTAGGACTTGCACAAAAGTCGTACAGCAGGAAGTCAGGTGAGTCTCCGGATGGAATGGCCCGGGTTCCTCTATGGCTTCTATGAGCGGAAGCTTCTGCGCTCCCTGGAGCCGGAACGGATCCCCCGGCACATCGGCGTCATGGTGGACGGGAACCGGCGCTGGGCCCGGCAGTTCAATGCCCCGACCAGCCAGGGCCACCAGGCCGGCGCGGACAAGATCCATGAGTTCCTCGGATGGTGCCAGGAGCTGGGCGTCCGGGTGGTCACCCTCTACATGCTCTCCACGGACAACATGAGCCGTTCCGGCGAGGAACTTGACCTGCTCATGGGCATCATCGCCAACACGCTGGACCGGCTCGACGAGGACGCCGACATTTCGGTCCACGCCATGGGGGCCCCGGAACTGCTCCCGGACTACCTGGCGGACCGGCTGACCAAGCTCACGGCCAGGACGCCGGTGCGCGAGAAACTCCACGTGAACGTGGCCGTCGGCTATGGCGGCCGGCGCGAGATCGTGGACGCGGTACGCGAGCTGCTGCACGACGCCGTGGCGCACAAGGCGGACATCAGCGAACTCGCCGACTCCCTGAGTGTGGAGGATATCTCCCGCTTTCTCTACACCCGCGGCCAGCCCGATCCGGACCTTGTGATCAGGACCTCCGGCGAGCAGCGGCTCTCAGGCTTCCTGATGTGGCAGAGCGCCTACAGCGAGTTTTACTTCTGCGAGGCCCTCTGGCCGGCCTTCCGGAAGGTGGACTTCCTTCGCGCCCTGCGCGACTACGCAGGCAGGCAGCGCCGCTTCGGCTCCTAGCCTTCTCGGCGTCTGTTGGCCGCCCCTGGGCCGCCGCCGTTCACGCCGAATTCACACAGCGGCAACAGGAATCGCCGGAAGAAGCCTTTGGAAATTAGTTCGGGGCGATTTACGTTAAACCCATCAGCAGGCAAACCGCCGGCTGATCGGGGAGGCCAGTACATGGAGCGATTCTTCGCACCGGTTGTATGGGAGGCCGGATCCGGCCTCGTGGCCGAGCCGCCTCACCAATAACAATTCCGGGCATGTGCCTGGGGCTGGAGTCGATGTGGCTATTTCTGAACAACTGCCCGACGTCATCACGGACAAGGGTGAGAAGGCTACCTCTCGCGCCAAGCGAGCCAATTCAAAGACCGGTGCGGACACGAAAGACGCCGCAGCCGGTCTTGCTGTTTCCGGCCCACGGACTGAATCCCAGCCAGCAGTCTCCACTTTCGTCATCGATACCTCCGTGCTGCTCTCCGACCCCCGCGCCCTGCTGCGGTTTGCGGAGCACGAAGTCATTGTGCCGATCGTGGTGATCACCGAACTTGAAGGGAAGCGGCATGACCCCGAACTCGGCTACTTCGCACGGAAGGCGCTCCGGCTCCTTGATGACCTTCGCATCCAGCACGGCGGGCTGAACCGGCCCATCCCGCTGGGCGACGCCGGCGGTACGCTCATGATCGAGATGAACCATATCTCGGCCGAAGTCCTGCCGGCCGGATTCCGCGCCGGGGACAACGACAGCCGCATCCTCGCCGTCGCCAAGAACCTTTCCAACGAGGGGCGCAACGTCACCGTGGTGTCCAAGGACCTCCCCATGCGGGTCAAGGCGTCGGCCATGGGCCTGCTGGCCGATGAATACCGCAACGAGCTCGTCAAGGATTCCGGGTGGACCGGCGTCGCCGAGATCGATGCGAGCGACGAGGAGATCTCCACGCTGTATGGCCACGAGCCGGTCTTCATCCCGGCGGCTGCCGAAATGCCGGTCAACACCGGCCTTGTGGTGCTCAGCAGCCGGGGGTCGGCCCTGGGCCGCGTCGGTGCCGATAAGCAGGTCCGCCTGGTCAAGGGGGACCGCGATATTTTCGGCCTCCACGGGCGCTCCGCGGAGCAGCGGCTCGCCATCGACCTGCTGATGGACCCCGCGGTGGGCATCGTGTCCATGGGCGGCCGTGCGGGCACCGGCAAGTCGGCGCTGGCCCTGTGCGCCGGCCTGGAAGCGGTACTGGAACGCCGCGAGCACCGCAAGGTGATCGTGTTCCGCCCGCTCTTCGCCGTGGGCGGGCAGGAGCTCGGCTACCTGCCGGGTTCCGAGCAGGAAAAGATGAACCCCTGGGCGCAGGCGGTCTTCGACACCCTGGGCGCTCTCGTGAGCCAGGAAGTCGTGGAGGAAGTCATGGACCGCGGCATGCTGGAGGTCATGCCGCTGACCCACATCCGCGGACGCTCCCTGCACGACGCCTTCGTGATCGTGGACGAGGCCCAGTCGCTCGAAAAGAACGTTCTGCTCACCGTCATGAGCCGGATCGGGCAGAACTCGAAGATCGTCCTCACCCACGACGTTGCCCAGCGCGACAACCTCCGGGTAGGACGGCATGACGGCATCGCAGCCGTCGTCGAAACCCTGAAGGGCCACCCGCTCTTCGGCCACATCACCCTCACCCGGTCCGAACGTTCGCCTATTGCGGCGCTCGTCACGGACCTGCTCGAAGGGGCGTAATTTACACGGGGCGCCGGGGCTGCATTCCGCGGCAACGGCGCCCCGCCGTCGCTTAGCGCGTAGGTCCCTTCCCAAAGCTCGCAAGCTCGCTTCGGGTCCCTGGGGACGTCGCTGGGTGAGTTTGTCGAAAACCAGGCTCAACCAGCGGCGACCCCCAGGAGGAACTTGGCTGTGGGTTCGTGGCCTTCCACCAATAGGCGCCAGTCGGGCCGGTTGAAGGTTTCCGGCGTGAGGCGGACCCGCTGGACTGTTTCCGGCTTGCCGCCCCAGGACATGCGGGTCGTGCCGTTCAGTTCGTAGCCGAGCGAGCGGGAGACGCCCAGGGAGGCTGCGTTCCAGTCGGCTGCTTCGGATTCGCAGGCTTCGGCGCCAAGCCAGTCAAAGGCGTAAAGCGCGACGGCGGCCCGCATCTCCCGGCCGAAGCCGCGGCCCTGCGCGCTCCTTCGCAACCATGATCCGGTGGTGACGGTGCGGAGAACCGAGAAGTCCCGTGCGGCGATGTCCTGGCAGCCGAGGAAGGCGCCGTCGTGCCAGATGCCCAGTGTCAGGGTCCAGGAGTCCGGTGTGGAGGCGGCGCGGCACTGCCAGTACCAGCGCGCCATGTTCGGTCCCAGCTTGTCGGCGGGGACCGCGGTCCAGGGGTTGCTGAACGGATTGCGGCCCTGGTCGTGGATGCCGCTGGCAGCTGCTTCAACAGCCGCGGGGATGTGGTCGTCGCGCAGCGGCCGCAGCGCGAGCCGGGGAGTGGTCAGGGTGAGCGCGAACGGAGGCCACACGGAGATCAGCTCGGTCATGCCGGAAGCCTAGCCGATGCACGCGCCACAGGCGTCCGCAGCCCGCGGCACCCGCCTATCCCGGGTCAGCGGCTGTCAGCTGGTCCGCCGCTGTCAGCTGGTGTGGTGCGACAGGCCGAGGGACAGCCGGGTGTTGCCGGGCCCCTCCAGCACCAGGGCAATCGCCTGGTTGGGAAGCTCGAAGACCATGGCGGCGTCGAGCGAATCACCTGGCCGGAGCTGGTCCTTCGCCGGTGACGTCCACAGCGGATGAATGCTGTTGGCGCCCAGCCCCGTCACGGTGAACTGCGACGTATCCACGGCGACGCCTTCACCTTCCAGAGCCGTGAACTGCACCAGTATGCGCACCCGGTGGGTCCCCGCGGACGGGCCCTCGTCCAGCACCTGGACACGTTCCGGCGGAAGCCAGCCGTCCTTTTCCAGCGGGATGATGCCGTTCACCCGGGCCGTTCCGCCGGGGATCACCGCACTGGCGCCCAAGGGGGTGCTGGCCTCCGGCTTGGCGGTGAGGAAGAGATATCCCAGCACGATTCCCAGGGCACAGAGCAGGGAGAGTGGGATCAGCAGCAACTTCCTGCGGCGCCGGGTACCGGACCTGCCGGTGACGGCGGCGTCAGGTGGTGTCGATACGCCTGGAGCCATGGTTGACATGGCACGAGTTTGCGGCCGGCAGGTTGGAAAAAGCCTGCATGGACCCCCATTCCGGGTGGCCCGTCAGGCCGGGTTAGGCCGCAGCGGCCACTGGACGTGCTCGCGCACGTCGGTGAGGTTCATCGGCTCGGCCACGAAAAGATCGTCCAGCATGTACTCGTCCACGGCCAGGATCCGGATGCGGTGCCCGGGAAGCTGCCCTTCGCCGCCGGCCGGTTCGGCGGCAACGCAGACGCCGGTTCCAGCATCGACGCGGATCCTGGTCCGGCCGGGGCCGCAGAGGGGCGCCGCCGGATCCAGCGGCCGGTACCCGGGGTTCGGCGAGACCACAGTTTCCAGCGCGGGACGGCCTTCGTGCGTCACCTGCCGGACCGGCTCCAGCACCTCGACGGCGTTCGCGTTGGGGAACTCCAGCGGCACCGGGGCTTTGCCCGCCAGTTCCACCGGATCCAGTGCAGCAGCGAACCGGCCGTTTCCGAACGAGGGTTCGCCGTACGCGGCTTCCGGACGGCGCCGCACCAGGCCGCCGTCGTCGTAGACCGGCGTCACCAGATGTGCGGGAAGAAGCCACGACTTCCGGGTGGCGCTGATGTACAGGCCGTCGCGGGAGTCGTTGATGCCGGTGGTGCTGCCGAGCAGGGTACCGTCGCCGGACTCCAGGCGGAGGGCGCCGGGGCGGCGCAGCCAGGCGCGGACGGTGCCGCTGCCGGGAAGGCCGCTGACTGGAAATTCGGTGTATTCGAAGCGCAGGGACTGCCATTTCCACGGGGACGAGCGGCACAGGTTGCGAAAGGAAGCGGCCGACGTGGGCGTCGCACCGCCGCCGTGTTCCTGCCGGTGTTTGGCGTCCCAGGTCCCCATATCCACAGTTTACGCGCGGCCCCCAGCGGCAGGCCGGGCAAATCCAGTAGCATCCGAGAGTGATCCAACGACTTGGCGAACTGTGGGAAGCGGCACCGCCGGCATTCTGGCTGCTGCTGGCGGCGTGCGCCTACTTCACCGTGATGGCGGTACGGCTCACGGTCATCGACGTCCGCCACCACCTGCTGCCGAACCGGATTGTCTTTCCCTCCTACGGCGTGGCCGGGGTGCTGCTGCTGGGGGCGGTGCTGACACTCGCGGCGGCGGACCCGGCAGGGCTGCCCGACGGCGCGGCCCGCCTTTTCGGCGTGCCCGCGCTGAGGATTGTGGCCGGGGGAGCGGTGCTGTGGCTCTTCTACTTCGTGCTGCGGCTGGTATACCCGCCCGGCATGGGGTTTGGGGACGTGAAACTCGCCGGCGTCCTGGGGCTGTATCTGGGCTACCTCGGCTGGCCGCACGTTTTCGCAGGGACGTTCGCCGCGTTCCTGCTCGGCGGCCTCTGGAGCATAGGCCTGCTGGCACTGCGGCGCGGGACGCTCAAGTCGGCCATTCCGTTCGGGCCGTTCATGCTGGCCGGAGCGGCCGCGGCGATGGTCCTGCTGCCCGCCTGAGTTCCACCCACGCTCAGCGCGAACTGGCAGCTAATGCCCTCAAATCCCTGGTTCGAGGACATTAGCTGCCAGCTCGCGGTCTGTGGTCAGGCGGCAGGTCAGCGGCGCTGGCCGGCCAGTTCGCCGTCGTCGTCCTTCACACCGTCAGCGGCCCCACGCAGGGCGGCTTCGAGAAGCTCGGCCTCCTCGCCGCCCACCGCCTCGCCGCGGGCCACCATGCCTGCGGTGTCCGAGAGCGGGATCTGCTTCAGCGTGATGGCCAGGATGAGTGCGAGGGCGATGAACGGGACGAGGTACCAGAACACCGGTGCAAGGGAGTCGGCGTAGGCGTTGACGATCGCGTCGCGGAGCTGCCCCGGAAGCTGGGCGAGTGTCTGCGGATCCAGCGTCTTGGTGGACTGTGAGGCCTGGTCAGCCGATGCTCCGGCGCCGGTGAAGGCGTTTGCCAGGGACTCCGCCAGCCGGTTGGTGAAGATGGAGCCGAACACCGCGACGCCCAGCGCAGCCCCCACCTCGCGGAAGTAGTTGTTGGTGCTGGTGGCCGTGCCGATCTGGTCCGCCGGAACGGAATTCTGCACCACCAGGACGATGACCTGCATTATCAGGCCGAGGCCGGAGCCGAACAGGAACAGCTGGACGCAGATAACCCAGATGGGCGTCCCGGCCGAGAGCGTGGTGAACCACAGCATGGCGGCGATGGTCAGGCCGGCGCCGAGAATCGGGAACATCTTGTACTTGCCGGTCTTGGAAATGCGGATGCCGGAGTAGATTGACGTTCCCATCAGGCCGGCCATCATCGGCAGCATGAGGAGCCCGGACTCGGCGGCGGAGGTGCCTGACGACATCTGCAGGAACGTGGGTACGAAGGCGATGGCGGCGAACATGCCCAGGCCCAGGGTGAAGCCGATGGCGGTGGAGTTCACGAAGATCCGGTTCCGGAAGAGGCTCAGCGGAATGATGGGGTCTTCCGCGCGGCGTTCGACGGCGACGAAGGCCGCGGCGGCGAGGACGAGGCCGGCTCCGAAGGCCCAGGTCAGGGGCGAATCCCAGCCCTCGTCCTTCTTGCCGCCGAGGTCCGTGAAGAAGATCAGGCAGGTGGTGGCGATGGAGAGGAAAACGACGCCCAGGATGTCGATCCGCTTTTCGGGCTTCTTGTTGGGAAGCGTGAGGGTGAACCAGGCGATGGTGAAGGCGGCAATGCCGATGGGAATGTTGATGTAGAAGGCCCACTCCCAGGTGAGGTGGTCAACGAAGAAACCGCCCAGCAGCGGGCCGGCCACCGCCGAGAGGCCGAAGATGGCGCCCAGGGGTCCCATGTACTTGCCGCGCTCCTTGGCGGGAACGATGTCCGCGATGATGGCCTGCGAGAGGATCATCAGGCCGCCGCCACCGAGGCCCTGGACGGCACGGAAGATGACGAAGCCCCAGAAGTCCGTGGCGAAGGCGCAGCCCACCGAGGCAAGCGTGAACAGCGCGATGGCCACGAGGAAGAGGTTGCGGCGGCCCAGGACATCTCCGAACTTGCCGTAGATGGGCATCACGATGGTGGTGGCCAGCAGGTAGGCCGTGGTGATCCAGGCCTGGTGCTCGACGCCACCGAGTTTGCCGACGATGGTGGGCATGGCCGTGGAGACGATGGTCTGGTCGAGGCTGGAGAGCAGCATGCCAGCGATCAGCGCGGAGAAGATGATCCAGATGCGTTTCTGGGTCAGCAGCAGCGGTCCGGCTGCGGCTTTGGAACTGACGGCGGTGCTCATGGCTGTCCTTCTGCGGAGGGGTTGACGGGGCGGGAATAGGGCTGGGAAAGCAGAAGCCTCGCGGCGTCGAAGTTTTCCAGGAGAAGCTCGCGGTATGTGCGGGTGTTGCCTTCGGAAAAGTAGGCGCTGCTGGTGTGCCGGGCGATGTTGCCCATCACCACCACGGCCATCCGCACCACCGGGTGGTCCGCCGCCACACCTTCGCGCTCGGCGACGAGCCGGGCGAAGTGGGCTTCCCGCTCCTCCGTGGCGCCGATGATCTTGAGCATCAGCTGCGGTTCCTTCTTGATGACGCCGATCAGCTGCCGGGTTTCCTCCTCGGAGCTGCTCATCCGCTCGGACAGGCTCAGGGACAGCTGAACGAGGTCCTGCAGCAGGCTGGCGGAGAGTTCGCCCCGCGGGGATCCGGCGCCTCCGTGGAGGAACTCCTCGAAAAGGTCATGGGGCAGCTCGTCGTCGACGTGCCCGAGGATGGCGTCTTCCTTGCTGGGGAAGTAGTTGAAGAAGGTCCGGCGGGAGATGCCCGCCTGTTCGCACACATCCTCCACGGTGTAGCCGTTGAGGCCGCGCTCGGACGTCAGGGAACGGGCGACGGCGGTAATCGCCGCCCGCGTGGCCGCGCGTTTGCGCTCGCGGAGCCCGCCGGCAATAGTTGCACTCTCATTCACAAAGTAAAGTTTTACACTTTGCTGATTTTAGTGCAACTTCTTGGCCGGGGGGCGGTCGAGGGGCGGCCGTACGGCGGTTGAGTTTTTGTCCAGATATCGCGACTTCGAGCCCTCGAAGTCGCGATATCTGGACAAAAACTTCAAGAGAACGCCAGCGGCCGCCCGCCTTCGCAACAGAAGGTGGGCGGCCGCCGTCGTAGTTAAGTGGGGACCTAGGCCTTGTGGGCCGGAGCCGTCATGGTGGTGACATCCAATGCCTTGTCGAGATCGGCCTCGGAAACCTTGCCTTCGCCTTCACCGACAAAGCCCAGCTTCTCGGTGGCCTGGCGGACGGTCAGGCCCTCCTTGACGGCGGTCTTGGCGATCTTGGCGGCGTTTTCGTAACCGATGAACTTGTTCAGCGGGGTAACGATGGACGGCGAGGCCTCCGCGAGGAAGCGGGCGCGCTCGACGTTGGCGGTGATGCCGTCGATCATCTTGTCTGCCATGACGCGGCTGGTGTTGGCCAGCAGGCGGACGGACTCGAGCAGGTTCGCGGCCATGACCGGGATGCCGACGTTCAGTTCGAAGGCGCCGTTGGTGCCGGACCAGGCGATGGCGGTGTCGTTGCCGATGACCTGGGCGCAGACCATGATGGAGGCTTCGCAGATGACAGGGTTGACCTTGCCCGGCATGATCGAGGAGCCCGGCTGCAGGTCCGGGATGGCGATTTCGCCGAGGCCGGTGTTGGGGCCGGAACCCATCCAGCGCAGGTCATTGTTGATCTTCATGAAGGAGATCGCGATGTTGCGCAGCTGGCTGGAGGCCTCGATGAGGCCGTCGCGGTTGGCCTGAGCCTCGAAGTGGTCGCGGGCCTCGGTCAGCGGCAGGCCAGTGTCGGTGGCGAGCAGTTCGATGACGCGCTCCGGGAAGCCGGCCGGGGTGTTGATGCCGGTTCCCACGGCGGTGCCGCCGAGGGGAACTTCGGCCACGCGGGGGAGTGCGGCGTTGATGCGCTCGATGCCGTAGCGGACCTGCGCGGCGTAGCCGCCGAATTCCTGGCCGAGGGTGACCGGGGTGGCGTCCATCAGGTGGGTGCGGCCCGACTTGACGACGTCCTTGAACTCGACGGCCTTGCGCTCCAGCGATTCGGCGAGGTAGCCGAGGGCCGGGATGAGGTCGTTGATCAGGGCCGAGGTGGCTGCAACGTGGACGGAGGTGGGGAACACGTCGTTGGAGGACTGCGAGGCGTTGACGTGGTCATTCGGGTGGACCACCTTGTCGCTGCCGGCAGCCTTCAGGGCGCGGGACGCCAGTTCGGCGAGGACCTCGTTGGTGTTCATGTTCGAGGACGTGCCGGAACCGGTCTGGAAAACGTCGATCGGGAAGTCGCCGTCGTACTTGCCCGTGGCTACCTCGTCGGCAGCGTCTGCGATCGCCTTGGCCAGCTCGCCGTCGAGCACACCCAGTTCAGCGTTGGCCTGGGCAGCGGCCTTCTTGACCCGGGCCAACGCCTCAATGTGGGCACGTTCCAGGGTTTTTCCGGAGATCGGGAAGTTCTCGACTGCACGTTGCGTCTGCGCGCGGTACAGGGCGTTCACGGGGACGCGGACTTCGCCCATCGTGTCATGTTCAATGCGGAACTCTTCAGTGGAAGTCATGGGGCTAGCTTAGGACGCCCGGGCGCCGCATCGAAAACCGTGAACGGCTTGCTACAGGCGGCCCGCCCGGGCGCTTTCGGGCTTCTTTTAGAGGTCGCCGATTCCGGAAACAAGCTCCGCGTGGCCTTCGGCGAGGCTGTACGAGAGGCCGACGACCGCTGCGCGGCCGGACTCGATTGCGTCCGAAATCACACGAGAGCTGTCCACGAGGCGCTGGGAGGTCTGCTTGACGTGCTCCACCACCATGTCGTTGACCTCCGTCTGCTCGTTCCGCAGGGAGGTGAGGACCGACGGCGTGATGCGCTCCACGAGGTCGCGGATGAAACCCGCCGGCATCTGGCCGGTTTCGACGGCGGACTTCGTGGCACTGACCGCCCCGCAGCTGTCGTGGCCGAGGACCACGATCAGCGGCACGCCCAGCACACCGATGCTGTACTCGAGCGAGCCGAGGACGGCGTCGTCGATGACCTGGCCGGCGGTCCGGACGACGAAAACGTCACCGAGCCCGACGTCGAAAATGATTTCAGCGGCGAGCCGCGAGTCCGAGCATCCGAAGATCACCGCGAAAGGGTGCTGGTTCTCCACGAGCGAGGACCGCCGCGAGGCATCCTGGTTCGGGTGCGAGGATTCACCGGTTACGAAGCGTTCGTTGCCTTCGCGCAGACGGCGCCAGGCCAGGGCAGGAGTCAGGTATGTCGTCACGGCCCCACCTTACGGTGTGGGACCCGCCGAGGGGGAAACAATGACAGCAGGGTTACTTTCCAGGGACTGGACGACGGCGGCAGCCAGGACCGCGAACTCCTCCAGGTTGGCGTCTCCCGCCAGGACCACGGTGGAACCGCGGTAGGCGAGCACCATGCTCTTCTCGCCCTTGCCGGTGTCATGGAGTTCCCATTCCTTGCCGCCGGCGTTGCGGGTGCCGGTGACCGGGGCGCTCTTGGTCTGCTGTACGAGCCAGGTGGGGTTGGCCTTGCTGGTCTGTG
Organism: Arthrobacter sp. BGA-UO-ETr-C19; assembly: GCF_059568005.1. Lineage (NCBI taxonomy): Bacteria > Bacillati > Actinomycetota > Actinomycetes > Micrococcales > Micrococcaceae > Arthrobacter > Arthrobacter sp. BGA-UO-ETr-C19. Next base: position 157,820 of record NZ_JCAQPC010000012.1, on the reverse strand, counting down.
TCAGGCCGATGAATTTTTCCTTCGGGGTCACGTACCCGACCTCCCAGGCGGCGACGCCCGTGCCCGAAGCCGCCGCCCAGCGGGCGTAGTTCGGGTGGAATGTGTCACCCGCCGCGGGGGCAACCGGTGTGAATCCTGCCACACCCTTGGCGTTGCTGGCGACGGCGCTGACGTCGATGTTGGGCCGGAAGCCGTCCGACTTCGGCGACGGATTCATCAGGACGATGGGCAGGAACGCAGCGACGCTCACCAGCAGGGCGATGATCATTCCGATGACCGAGGCATTCGCCCGTTTCGCGGCAGCCGCGGGGATTACCGGCTTGACGGGCTGGCTGGCCGTAGCTGGGGAGGGGGTGGGAGCCTGCGCGCGGCTCGAGGGGGCGGACTGGTCCTGCATATCACTCACCCTTCTATAGTCGCCCATGCGGGGTCCGAACTCACATTCGAAGGCGGCAGCGGTGAGGCCGGCCGTGCGTTACGGGGCGGGGTCATTCGCCGCCCAGGGTCCCGCGGCGGCGACTATGATCAGTTACAGAGGAATCACCGCGATGGTCGACTCAGGCCTTGCGGGTCCAATGATCGCCACTCGAAGAAGAGGTTCACGTGTCACCAGCGTCCATCACCCAGAAGTACTCAACGCTTTCCCCGTCGCTCGCCGTCGGAATTGACGAGCCGGACCGCAACCTCGCCCTTGAACTTGTCCGCGTCACTGAAGCCGCGGCAATCGCCGGTGGCCACTGGGTGGGCTTCGGCGACAAGAACAAGGCGGACGGCGCGGCCGTCGACGCGATGCGTTCCTTCCTTCAGACCGTCCACTTCAACGGCGTCGTGGTCATCGGTGAAGGAGAAAAAGACGAAGCCCCGATGCTGTTCAACGGCGAACAGGTTGGTGACGGCACCGGACCCGAGTGCGACGTCGCCGTCGACCCCATCGACGGAACCCGCCTGACCGCACTGGGCATCAACAACGCCCTGGCTGTCCTGGCCGTCGCCGAGCGTGGCTCCATGTTCGACCCCTCTGCCGTGTTCTATATGGAGAAGCTGGTCACAGGTCCGGAAGCCGCCGACATGGTTGACCTGCGTTTGCCGGTCAAGCAGAACCTGCACCTGATCGCCAAGGCCAAGGGCGTGAAGGTCAACCAGCTCAACGTCATGATCCTGGACCGTGACCGCCACCGCCCGCTGGTCGAGGAAATCCGTGAAGCCGGCGCGCGCACCAAGTTCATCATGGACGGCGACGTCGCAGGTGCCATCGCGGCTGCCCGCTCCGGCACCGGCGTGGACGCCCTCATGGGCATCGGCGGCACCCCGGAAGGCATCGTGGCAGCCTGCGCCATCAAGTCCCTGGGCGGCGTTATCCAGGGCCGGCTGTGGCCCACGAGCGACGACGAGAAGCAGAAGGCGATCGACGCCGGCCACGACCTTGAGCGGGTCCTGTCCACCAACGACCTCGTCACCAGCGACAACTGCTACTTCGCCGCCACCGGCATCACCGACGGCGACCTCCTCCGCGGCGTCCGCTACAACAAGGAGAAGGTGCTGACGCAGTCGATCGTCATGCGCTCCAAGTCCGGCACCATCCGCTTCGTGGACGGCGAGCACCAGGCCAGCAAGTGGGAAGGCTACGCCCGCAAGAGCTAACCCCTCCGGCGCGCTCGCTTCCCGGCGCGAACTGGCAGCTGATGACCCCAAATTCACCATTTGCGGGCGTTAGCTGCCAGTTCGCGCCTAAGCGGTTCCTTCTCCTGTGGATAACGCCCGTGGTGCGTCGGATTCGGCTCAGAATGTATCCATGTCGCGAACGCCGATTCCGCCCCAGATACCTCACGGATCATTTCTAATTGAGGACGCGCATGCGCTCGGCCTCAGCCGAAAGCAGGCTAGCCGGGACGGCATATTCACGCCGTCCCGCGGTATCAGGCTCCCGTTGCACAGCACGGGAACTATTGCCGACAACGTGCGTGCCTACTGCCGGCTGGATCCGGTATCGGTCCTCACCCATTCGACTGCCGCCAGGATCTGCTGCATTTGCCTGCCGGCGTGGCTGGACCAGGACTGGCGTATTCATATCGCCCGTCCGGCCGGCGGCTGGAAACCGCGACGCCGGAACGTGGTGGGTCACCAATTGTCCTTCAAACCCGGTGAAGTGGTGATGCTCGACGGGGTGCGCCTCACCTCGCCGGCACGGACGTGGCTGGATCTCGCATCCCTGCTGAGCATCGATGAGCTCGTGGCCGCCGGTGACTCTATCGTCGTCGAGCACGGTGATGACTTCCCGGTCCCACGAAGGCCGTTGGCAACCATCTCCGAGCTGCAGAAAATCGTGGGCCAGCACCCTGGCATGCGCGGTGTGAAGAAGGCCAGGCTTGCCCTGGACCTCGTTCGCGTCGGTGCAGATTCAGCGCCGGAAACGATGATGCGGTTGGCACTTGTGAGTGCAGGTCTCCCTGAACCTGTGCTGAACGTTGTCCTGCGCAACCGTCTCGGACAACCTGTGGTTTGGCCGGACGCGGCCTACCCCGATCACAGGATTGCCTTGCAGTACGACGGCGTCCATCACGGCGACTCCGAGCAGTACCTCCGCGACATCAGGCGCCAGAGCCTCACTGAGAGCTTGGGCTGGCGGGAGATCCGGGTGCAGAAAAGTGACCTGGAGGGAGCCAAGCCGTTCATAGTTGAGAAGGTAAGGGCTGCTCTTGGCGGGCCTTCAGAGGCGGTACATCAGGCGCGAACTGGCAGCTGATGACCTCAAAACCAAGTTTTTAGGGCATTAGCTGCCAATTCGCGCTCAGGGGGTGGGGCGCTTGATGAAGCCCTTGATCCCGTCGCGGAGTTTGCGGGCCACCTGGTAGGCCGCGTAGCGGGGCCGGTTGACGGGCAGGTCCCAGGTGCCGGGGTAGGCGATCTCGCGCCCGCCGAACGACTTCTTGAACGCGGTGAACCCTGCCCACTTGTGGTCGGGCTGGTCGGCCGGGGCCACGCCCCACAGGTCCACGTGCTTCAGGCCCTTCTCCTGGGCATCGGCCATGAGTGTCACCAGGAGGGGAATGCCCGCGCTGAGCTTGCGGTGGGTGTCATCCATCGCCGCGTGGGCGTAGGTCCGGGTGTCCGCGGAATCGTAGGCCAGCGCCGCCGCCACCGGGCCGCCGTGCAGGTCGGCGATGAATAGCGTGGCCGCGCCCGCCGGCATAAGGGACTGGGCCACCTGCGTCAGGTAGTCGTCGCTCTGCGGTTTGAAGCCGTTCCGCCGTGCCGTCATGTGGAGGAAGTTCAGGAGTACGCGGATGTCCTCGGGATCCTGCGTGGTGCGGAACGTGACGCCCTTCTTGTGGATGTTCCGGTACAGGTTGCGGTTGACCGGCTTCATCTCCGCCAGGACTTCCTTGAAGTCCCGGTCCAGGTCCACGATCCAGCTGAGTTCGGGCTGCTGGTTGACCGGGGCAGGCTGCAGGCCCCGGCTCCGCAGCGCCGAGGATGCACCCGCAGGATCGAGACCCGCAGTCACCGGCTCGATCCGGATGAACACGGCCCCGCACGACTTCGCCAGCGCCCGGAGGGCCGCCAGTGCGGCGTCGAACGCCTCAACCGACTCCGCCACAGGGCCGTAGGGCGCGTACAGGACCTTGCCCGCGGGGTTCTTCTCCTCGATCGCCAGGAAACTCCAGCCGGGACCGGATTGCCGGTGCACGTGGCGTCCCAGCGACTTCTGGAAGTCCTCCCAGGCTTTGGTCTGCAGGAAATACTCCACAGCGGGTCAGGCCTTCGTCGAGGTGGTCACGGCGAAGGCCACGGCGTTTTCCGTGGCCCCGGAGACGGGATGGACGTTGACGGGGGCGTCGGCGTCCGGCAGGAAGGCACTTGCGCCGTGGCCCAGCTGCAGGTCGCCCTTCGGCGAGTCAAGGATCACGGAACCGGCGACGACAATAACCACTGCGGCGCCCGACTGCGCCAGCGGAACAGGCTCGCCGTCCGGCTGCAGTTCGATCCGCTGGAGCTGGAACTCGCGGAAGGGCGGGAAGTACAGTTCCTGTCCGAGCGCGGAGGTCTCCGGCCGGAGCATGGGGACGTCCACCGATTCGAAGGCGATGGTGTTCAGCAGCTCGGGAATGTCGATGAACTTGGGCGTCAGTCCGCCGCGGAGCACGTTGTCCGAGGACGCCATCACCTCGACGCCGAGGCCGTGCAGGTAGGCATGGACTTTGCCTGCCGGGAGGTATACGGCCTCGCCGGGTTTCAGGGACAGCCGGTTCAGCAGGAGGGAGATCAGCACGCCGGGATCGCCGGGGTACTCGCTGTTGAGGCTCAGTACCGTGGAAAGCTCGGGCTGGTAGGGAGCAAGCGGTGCGCCCGAGGCCAGAACGTCGACCACCCGGGACGTGGCTTCGCTGACTGCCTCGCCCCCGGCGATCAGCCGTTCGAATGCAGACCTCAGCGCCGTGGCCTCCTCGGGCTGCGAGAGGTCGTCGATGACGTCCTTCAGAACCTGCGGGACGCCGTTCCCGGGAAGTTCAAGGCAGCCCGCCAGGTGGAGGAAGATGTCGCGGGACTTCGCCGCTGCACGGAAACCGCACAGCGACTCGAACGGGGTCAGCGCGAAAATCATTTCCGGCTTGTGGTTGTCGTCGTGGTAATTGCGGTTGACCGCGTCGGCCGGTATGCCGGCGCCGTTTTCGCGGGCGTAACCGGCCCTGGCCTGTTCAAGGCTCGGGTGCACCTGCAACGACAGCGGCTTGGCTGCGGCGAGGAGCTTGGCCAGGAACGGCAGCCGAGGACCGAATTCGGCCACCGACGCCGCGCCCAGAAAATGTTCCGGGTCTTCACCGATCAGTGCGTCCAGCGGCGTTCTCGTGCCGTCCGGCCGGACGGCCACCGACGGCGAGTCAGGATGGGCACCGATCCACAGCTCGGCTTCCGGACCGCCGGACTCCGGCCGGCCGAGCAGGCCGGCGATCGCCGTCGTCGATCCCCAGGCATACGGCCGCAGGACATTCTCTATCTGGTACACGCCTGGTGTTCCCCCTCTTTTGATGTACGTGTTGCTCAAAGCGTGCTGCGGGTATTGCTCACAGCGGTGCGCACTGGCCGTTGGTGGCCACGAGGTCGCGGATGGCCTGCTCGTTGCCCTCGCGTTTGAACTGGTTCAGCATCGCTTCCGTGATCGGCTCCCCCTCAGGCGTGGTTGTCACCGGGGTGAAGTCCGACGACGACGATGGTGACGGTGAGGGGGTGGTGGCCGGAAGTCCCGCCAGGGGACCTGCGGCGGAGAGCCCGCTGCCGGGCACGGAACCCGGCTGCACCAGTGTGTCCCCCATCGCGGGGCCCGCGGGCGCGGCGGCCGGCGACGACTCGGAGCTGGCGGAGGCGAGCAGCTTCTTGACCCGGTCATGGATCTGGTTGAAGTCGGGCACTGTGGAGAAGGACGCGTCGAAGTCAGGCGGGCCGATGGTGAGCCGCTTGATGTCCTGGCCCTTGGCCTTCATGGCCAGGTCCACGAAGCTGCCGAGCTGGCTGGCGGAGATGTTGGAGTCCACCACCTTCGTGCCGGCGTTGGCGATGTCCTCGAATTTCGCCAGCAGAGTTGCCGGGTCCAGCTGTTTGAGCATGGCCTGCTGGACGCACTGCTGCCTCGCGATCCTGGCGTAGTCGTCCACAAATTCCCGGGACCGGCCATACCAGAGGGCGTGGTAGCCGTCCAGCTTCTGGTCTCCGGCCGGAATCCAGCCCAGGGGCATGCCGTGGATGCCGTTGGCCTCGTCAATCATGTCGCCACTGATGGGCACCCAGCCGCCGGCCTTGATCCGGATGCCGCCCATGGCGTCAATCAGCTTCGCGAAGCCGTCCATATCCACCAGCACATACGCCTGCACCGTGATGCCGAGCGTGCCCGAAACCGCTTCCAGCGTGGCCTGCGCTCCGGGATCGGCGACACCGGGGTAGAGGTCCTTGTGCTCGTTCGTGACCTCCGTGTTGATCGCGTTGATGAGGCACTCGTCGCCGCAGTTGTAGCCGTCCGGATAGATCTTCCGCATCGGCGAACCCTCGCTGAACTGGGCGTTCTGCAGGTTACGCGGCACCGAGATGATGGCCGTCTGGCCGGATTTGGCGTCGACACTGAGTACGGACAGGCTGTCCGGGCGCCGGCCGGTCCGGTCGGCACCGGCGTCGCCGCCCATCATGAGGAAGTTGTAGCGGCCGTCCACCGGGTCGATCGCCGGCCCGCCGGCAAAGATGCTGCCGATGGCATTCCGGCTGACATTCAGCAGGTAGGCGGCGTACCCCAGCGATCCACTACTCACCACCATGGCGAGGACAAGTGCAATCACGACGGCGGGCCGCATCCTGGTGGGCAGCAAGACCGGCCGGATGAGCCGCAGGGTGTTGACGAACAGCACGAGCCAGCCCACTGCCAGCGCGGCAAGGATTAGGACGATGACCAGCGAGGCAACCGGATTGGTGATGATGTTGATCAGCAGGGTCCGGTTGGTGAACAGCAGTACTAGGGCAAGGACCACGAGCAGCCAGGCGCTGAGCGTCACGCGCAGGGCGATCCGGCCAAGCTTGCGGTCGCCGGCCACGATCTGGGCGCTTCCGGGCACCAGCAGCGTGAGCAGGATCAGCAGGAACGCGCGCTTGGTCCGGACGGGTTCGGCAGCGCTCGACGGGTTGCGGACGGGGTCCGTCAGCGGGCCCAGGGACGGCAGTTCGGTGTTGGACATGGCAGATCCCTACCGGCTGCTCCGAAGAGCCACGTTGGCGTCGGAGAAGACTTCGTTGACTTTCTGGCGCAGGTTGGCGCCCTTCCGGCTCGCCACGTCGTTGAGTTCCTGGGCGAAGTCCAGGAGCTCCGTGCGGAGGCGGTTGGAGAGCTCATCCGTGCCGGACGCCAGCATGCGGACGGCGAGCAGGCCTGCGTTCCTGGCCCCGGCGATGGAGACCGTGGCCACCGGGACCCCGGCGGGCATCTGCACGATGGAGAGCAGGGAATCCATGCCGTCCAGGGTCTTGAGCGGGACCGGAACACCGATCACCGGCAGGGGAGTGACGGACGCCAGCATGCCCGGCAGGTGCGCTGCACCTCCGGCGCCGGCAATGATCACCCGGAGGCCGCGCTCGTGCGCGGTCTGTCCGTAGCGGATCATCTCGGTGGGCATGCGGTGGGCGGAGACCACATCCGCCTCGAATGGAATGCCGAACTCGGCCAGGGCGTCGGCCGCGGCCTCCATGACGGGCCAGTCCGAATCCGAGCCCATGACGAGGCCGACGAGGGGAGACGGGGCACCGGTTTCCGGGGCTGCAGCGGATTCGGGGCTCATGGGGTCTCCTCGGTGGTGCCTGATGCCGCGGCCGGCAGTCTGCCGTCACGGATGATGTTTGCCACGGTGGTGGCGCGCTGGCGGAGGGAGTCAACGTCCGCAGCGGACGCGCCCACTAGGTTGACGTGCCCGATCTTTCGGCCGGGACGGACGGACTTGCCGTAGCAGTGGACCTTGGCGGCCGGTTCTGTGGCCAGCGCGGCCGGGAAGGCGGAGAAGAGGTCCTGGTTGTCGCCGCCCAGGAAGTTCTTCATCACGGCGACCTGGCCCAGGACGTCCGTCGCACCCAGGGGCAGGTTCAGGACCGCGCGCAGGTGCTGTTCGAACTGGCTGGTGACGGAGCCGTCCTGCGTCCAGTGTCCTGTGTTGTGGGGCCGCATTGCCAATTCATTGATCAGGAAGCCGGCGCCGCTGCCGGGGGTCTCGAACATCTCCACGGCCATGACGCCGGTGACGCCGAGTTCATTTGCGATCCGGAGGGCGGCCTCCTCGGCAGCGGCAGCCACTTCAAGGGAAATGTTCTGTGCCGGCGCGATCACTTCGTCGCAGACGCCATCCACCTGGATGGTGTGGACCACCGGCCAGGCGCGGGACGCCCCGTCCGGAGTGCGGGCAACGAGGGCCGAGAGCTCGCGGCTGAACTCGACCTTGGCCTCGGCGAGGAGCGGACTCATGGCCTCGAACCAGTCGGCGGTTTCTGCGGCTTCCTCGGGGGAACCGACGATCCGCACGCCCTTTCCGTCGTAGCCTCCGCGGGGGGTCTTGAGCACCACAGGCCAGCCGATCCGGTCCCCGAAGCTGACCAGCCCGGCGACGTCCTCCACCGCGGCCCACTCGGGGTTGGGCAGTTCGAGGCGGTCGATGGCGGCGCGCATGACCAGCTTGTCCTGGGCGTTGACCAGCGCGTCCGGGCCGGGCTGGACGTTCACCCCGGCTTCGATCAGGGCGTAGAGGTGGTCACCCGGGACGTGCTCGTGGTCAAAGGTCATCACGTCCAGGCCCTTGGAGAATTCCATCAGGGCCGCGAGATCCTTGTAGTCGCCCACGGGAGCATTGGGGACAGCGGAGACTGCGGATACGTCTTCGCCTTCAGCCAAAACACGGAGTTCAAAGCCCAGGGCGGTGGCGGCCGGGGCCATCATGCGCGCAAGCTGGCCGCCGCCAACCACGCCGATTACTGGAAAAGTCACATGTTCCAGCCTACAGAAAAGGAGCGCGGTTGCCGTCTTTCATGGCTGTGAAGCTCCCCAAGTCGCCCGTTTTTGGCTGCGCGGCTGCAGATGGACCCTCCGGAGCAAGGACGCACTGAGGTTACTCCCGGCAAACGGCGCTAAAATGGGAGCTTGGCCCAACGGCCCCCACTATTCAGACGGCCACGGAGGGTCATGATTAACACACTTGCAGAGCGCATCCGGGGACTCGCCTCGCTTTTCTGGCGCGAGGTGGCGAAGTTCGGTGCCGTGGGCGGTGTGGCGTTTGTCATTGACAACGGCCTGACGTATTACCTGATGCACGGACCCATGACGGACAGCGAGGCCAAGGCCCGCTTTGTGGGCGCCACCGTCGCTACCGTCTTTTCCTGGATCGCCAACCGTCTCTGGACGTTCCGGCACCGCCGCCAGGCCAACGTGCTGCGTGAATTCCTGATGTTCATCCTCATCAACGGCATCGGCATCGGCATCTCCACCGGCTTTACGGCCCTGGCGAAATATTCGCTGGGCGTCACGGACAAGAACATGCTCTTCGCGGCGGGCGTCGTGGGCATTCTGGTGGCCACGGTGGTCCGATTCTTTGCCTACCGGTTCCTCGTCTTCAACCAGGAACTGGACCAGGAGCCGGAGTTCTCGCACGACCACGAGATCATCGAGATGCACCACCACGCCGCACAGCCGGCGGAGCGCGTCCTGGAACCGGACGTGGATGACCCCGAGCGGCCCGTCCGGCCGAGCTAGTTCCGTCCAGCCGAGCTAGTTTCCGTCCAACCCGGGCCAGCAGCTCACTCGCCGTGGACGCGCTCGGCTGTCAGAAGCTTCTCCGTCAGCTCCACGTCGCCGTGGACCAGAACCACCGAACCGTCGTTCTTCCACGCGCCAAGGGCGTTGGCCAGCGCCGCCTCGAGGCCGTCCGCCGCGCGCACCAGAAGCCTGGCGCTCGGTTCGTGACCCGCCGCGAACTCGGCCAGGAGGGCTTCATGCCGGACGGCTGCACCATCTGCGCCGCGGACCGCAGGAGCTCCTGGATCGGGGTCATTGTGGGCCATGAACACGTCACCGTGGGAGCGGACCTCCGCGGCGTAGTCGAGGACTCCGGCGGGCAGGTCGCCTGGCCACCGCATCGCCAGGGCCGGCAGCGGAACTGCAACGACGGCGTCGAACCCATCCTCCGCGGCGTCCGGTTCGGACGTGGCGAGCAGGTCGGCGTCGCCGGATCCGAGCACCACTTCCATGCCCAGCTGCCAGGCGGCCAGGGCCCAGATAATGGATTTCCAGTGCGCGGGCAGGTCCAGTCGCAGCCGCATTCCCGGCTCGGCGTCGAGTTCGTCCTGGAGCAGGTTGCTGGTTTTTGCGACCCAGTTGTCCAGCACTCGGCCGGAGAGTTCCACGCGCTCCGCGTCGGGGCCGTACCAGGTCAGGCGCGGCGAGGTGGAATGGCCCGAGCGCAGGGCCGTCATCAAATCAGTGGCCGGGATGTTCATGGCTTCATCTTGCCACGCCTTTTTGCGTGATCTCCGGCACAATAGTTTGTAACGTCGTTGGCCTTAACCTCCCGGCCAACGGCAGAATTGCCGGAATTGCACGCGCGCCGGGCGGGATACTAAGGTTGCTGTCAAATTCCGGGCGTCCGCCGCGCAGGGCGGGAAAATAAATCCCGGGCGTGGCGCGCCTGCTGATCGGACCCGGCATTGATTATTATTCCGTCGCGGCTTGACTCCCTACTACTTACACACGTGTAATTAGATATCGAAAAGCCGCGGCGAACTCTCAGGAACACCACGTAGTGTCCTGAACGTCCGGCCGGGGGCCGCACTACTCAGGAGGGGACGCCATGGGGCAAGCGGAGCGTATGCATGATGATGCTGTTATGGCCGGCCAGGCCACAGCAAAGTACAGGTCTCGCGGGATACCCAGCGACTGGTACGTAGATCCGGCTGATCCGGACGCCGCAGAGCGGTACAACAAGGACACGTCTGCCTCGCTGCAGGACCAGGCCACGGCCTTCCTGGCCCAGCATGACGCCCTCCAGAATGAGTCCCTGCTGGCCGGTCAGCCGGAGCAGGACGAGGACGATCTTGATCCACCCATGGAGATCCGCAACCCGGCACCCTCCACCCTGGCCCAGCCGGTGTGGATCGGTTTGCCGCTGGGGCAGGATTTCGACGACGAAGGCGAGCTTGGGTGGCAGACCGATGCGCTGTGTGCCCAGACAGATCCGGAGGCCTTTTTCCCGGAAAAGGGCGGTTCCACACGGGACGCCAAGAAAGTTTGCGGAGCGTGCAGCGTGCGGTCGCAGTGCCTCGAGTATGCACTGGCGAATGACGAACGGTTCGGGATTTGGGGTGGCCTCTCCGAGCGTGAGCGCCGACGGCTGAGGAAGCGGGCAGTCTAATTCTTCAGGAAGTACACGTCACTGCCGTTGTGGTAGCCCACAACGGCAGTGATTATCTGCCCAGGACACTTTCAGCGCTGGCCGCACAGACCCGGCCGGCGGACACCGTGATCGGGGTGGATACCGGCTCACAGGACAATTCGGCTGCGCTCCTGCAGCGCGCCATCGGCGACGCCAATGTCATTACCGCCAATGGCGGGAAGGCTGGTATGGGCGCAGCCGTGCGGGCCGGCCTGGCCGCCCTGGCCCCGTGGAACCGGCGGGGCACGCAAGACCAGTCCGAATGGATCTGGCTGCTGCACGATGATGCGGCACCCGCCCCCGAAGCGCTGGCCGAACTCTTGCACGCCGTGGAGCGTGCCCCTTCTGTGACGGTCGCGGGCTGCAAGCAACTGGACTGGAACGCCAATCGGCGTCTCATCGACGTCGGGCTTTCCACCAGCCGCTGGGCAGAGCGGCTCACGCTGATCGAGGCGGACGAACTCGACCAGGGGCAGTACGACGGACGTTCGGACACCTTCGCCGTCAACTCCGCCGGCATGCTGATTCGGCGGGACATCTGGGAGCACCTTAAAGGGTTTGACCCCGCGCTTCCCGGCACGGGCGACGACGTCGACTTCTGCTGGCGGAACCGGCTGGCCGGGCACCGGGTGGTGGTGGTTCCCAGCGCGAGGATGTTCCACGTCTCCCACCGGCCGCACGCCCTTGGCACCGCCTCGGCCGCACGCCGGGCACAGGTTCACCTGCGGCTTAAGCACGCCCCGCTGTGGGCGCTGCCGCTGCACGCTGCCGGCGCCCTCTTCGGGAGCCTCCTCCGGCTGGTCTTCAGCATCGCCGTGAAGGATCCCGGCTACGGCTTTTCGCAGCTCCTGGCCACAGCGGCGGCCCTCGCCAGGCCCGCCGCCCTCGCCCGCGGGCGGCGCAACGCTGCCCGAACCCGCCGTGTCCGCCGGTCCGTGGTCAAAGCCCTGCAGACCGAACGGCGCGAAGTGTGGGGCCACCGGCGCTCCCTGATGGAGGCGCTTGGCGCGGACGACGCCCGGGCTTCGGAGGACAGCAACGATCCGCTGGAGGAGCAGCCCAGCGGCGACTCGACGGACGACTTCGCCGCCCTGTCCACGAACGAGCGGGGCTGGGTGGGCAACGGTGCCGTCGCCGCGGTGATCCTTGCCGCCGTGGCGTCCTTCGCCGGCCTCGCCGCGCTTTTCCAGGCCGACGCCGCCGCCGGCGGGGCGCTCCTGCCGGTCTCAGCCCGGCTGGAGGACATCTGGCACCGCGCCTCCAGCTGGTGGATCGGACTGGGCGCCGGACTTCCGGGGCACGGCGACCCCTTCGGCTACGTCCTCTGGATCCTCGGCCTGTTGGGCGGAGGCAACGCTAACGGTGCCGTCATCTGGCTGCTCCTGCTGGCCATGCCGCTCTCCGGCCTGACCGCCTGGTTCGCCTCCGGTGCCCTGACCTCCTACCGCCGCTTCCGGTTGGCGGCTGCCCTGGTCTGGGCAGCGGCGCCCGCCCTGCAGGTGGCTGTCAACCAGGGCCGCATCGGAGCCCTGCTGGCGCACCTCTTGATGCCGTTGCTGGTCCTCGCACTGCTGCGGGCCACCGGATCCGCGTTCGGCCGCGGCCGCTTCGCCCCCGTTCCGGACGGCAGCCTCGCGGACCAGCCGCCAGCCAAGCCCGGCGTCAATGGCACGCCGTCGTGGACGGCGGCGGCCGCCGCCGGGCTGGCGCTGGCCATCATAACCGCTGCCGCCCCGTCGCTCCTGCTGCCGGCCGCCGTCGGCATCATCCTCCTCAGCCTGGTGCTGGGGAAACGCGGACGCACGCTTTGGTGGGCGCTCCTGCCGAGCGCCGCACTGTTTGTGCCGTTTGCGCTGTCCACCCTCGACCGGCCCAGGGCACTGCTGGCCGACCCCGGTGTGCCGCTGCCCTTCGACGGTGCTCCGGTATGGCAGCAGATCCTGGGCCAGCCGCTCAGTTTTGACCCCGCCGGCGGTCTTTCCGGGCTGGCGTCCTTTTCCGGCGGCTCCTTCCCCTGGGCGCTGCTGCTGGCCCTCCTGGTCGGAGCCCCGCTGCTGGCGCTGGCCGTTGCCGCGCTCTTTGTTCCGCTCCGGCTCCACCCGGACCGCCGCGGCCGAATCGCCAGGGTCCTCTGGGTCGCGGCGCTGCTCGTGCTGGCCGGCGGATGGCTGGCGGCGCACGTCGCCACCGCGGCCGGCACCCAGGCACTCGTGGTGCCTTTCACCGGTCCGGCCGTTTCCGCTGCCGTGTTCGCGCTGCTGGGGGCCGCCATCATCGGCGGCGACGGCCTGCTGACGCTTGCCGCTTCCGGCCCGGGCACAGTCTCCCGTGGCGGGGGAGTGCGGCACCGCGCCGTGGCCCGCAGTGCCGCGGCGCTGGCGCTGGTGCTCCTGCTCGCCGGGCCGCTGGCCGGGCTGGCAGCCTGGACGGTGCAGAATGTCATGCAGCCGGCCGACGCCGCGGTGCACGGCGACACGGCAGACCTCGGGACGCCCCGGCTCGTCGGCCCCACGGGCCAGCGGATGCTGCCCGCCACCGCCGTGGACCGCGGCGACGGGCCGGAGCAGACCCGAACACTGCTGATCAGCACCGGCGAGGACGGAACGTACAGCGCCACCCTCATGCGCGGAGGCGGCACCACCCTGGACAGCCTCTCCACCATCGCGGCCGCCCGGAACATCATGGGCAACCCCGGGCAGGAATCGGTCCGTGAGGACGACGAGGTCACTGCGGCCCTGCGCACCAGCGTGGCCACCCTGGTGGCTGCCCGCGGCGTCGACCCGCGGCCCGAACTGGAGCGGCTCGGCGTCGGATTCGTCGTCCTGCGCGCAGCGGACACAGCAGCCCAGCTGACTGCCAGCCGGATGGACGCGGTTCCCGGGCTGACGGCCGTGGGGCCCACCGACTCGGGCTGGCTCTGGCGCGTGACACCGCTTAACGACGCCGTCCTGCAGCCTGCCGACGTCGCCCATCGGGTGCGCATCGTCGACAGCAAAAGCGCCACCATCGGTCTGGTTCCCTCGGACCTGACCGGCGCCGAGGCCACGGTGCCCAAAGGGCCTGAAGGGCGGCTGCTGGTACTCGCCGAGCGGGCAGATCCCGGCTGGACCGCCTGGCTGGACGGCCGCAAACTGACCTCCACCACCTCGGGCTGGTCACAGGCCTTCACCCTGCCTCCGCAGGCGGGCCAGGTGACAGTCCGCTACGAAAGCCCGTGGGCGCTCTGGTCCGGCGTCCTCCAGGCCGCCGTCATTGGCCTGACCGTCCTGCTGGCGCTGCCGATGCCGGCCCGGCGCCCCAACACCGGCCTGTCCAGGGACGAAGGCTCCCTGCGTAAGGAATACCAGAATGCATGAGGAAGAGAACGACGGCGGGATTCCGGCGAAGCGGGGCAGCGGTGCCGCGCCCCAGGCTGCTGGAGGCAACGCTGCTGGAGGCAACGCCTCCCGGAACAGCGCTTCCGGGACCCGGTCCAGTGGTGCCAGCCGCGTCGCCGGCCGCCGCGGCATTGTGGCGGGGGTGCTCTCCGGTGTGGTCATCCTTGCCGCCGGCGGAGGCGTTGTAGCGGCCACCACCCTTGCGCCGCAGCCGTCGGCAGCCAAACCGCTTGATGCGGCCGAAGCGGCTGTGCCGGCCGGTAGCGTCCAGGACGTCTGCCCTGCCCCGGCGCGGCTCCTCGAAGGAACGCCGGTAGGGACCGACCCCCAGTTCAGCCCCGAATCCGCCACAGCCAGGAGCGCCGTGTCCGCGGCGGTGGTCAGCTCGGCGGGCGGCAATCTTCCCGGCAGCGCGCTCTCCGCGCTGAAGGGGTCAGAGCTGCAGCGGATCGCCAAGGCGCCCGCCACGGCGACGGCTCCCGCCGGCTCTTCCGGGGTGATCGCCGGTGTGGTCGAGGAGGAAACCGTGGACGACGTCAGCGTGCTGTCCGCGGAGGCCCTCGCCAACCGGCAGCCGGCAGCGGCAGCCCTCATGGCCTACACGGCAACTGACGGGGACCTGCAGGGATCGGCGGCGGCCGCCTGCCAGGCGCCCTCCAACGACCTCTGGCTCAGCGGCGCCAACACCGCGGTGGGCCGCAGCAGCGTCATCCATCTCACCAACGCCTCCACCACCCCGGCAACGGTGAACCTTGAGCTTTACGGAAAGGCCGGCCAGGTCAAGGCCTCTGGCAGCCGCGGCCTGCTGGTGGGACCGAAGTCGACGCGCTCGATCGTCCTGGCCGGTCTGGCGCCCGGTGAAGAACGGCTGAGCGTGCACGTCCGAAGCTCCGGCGGGCCAGTCAGCGCCTTCATCCAGCAGAGCGTGCTGCGCGGGCTGACCTCCGGCGGCGTGGATTTCATCGCACCGGGGATCTCCGCGGCTCCGTCCCAAGTGATGACAGGCATCGACATCCAGGACGCCGGGGACGTGAAGTCACTGATTGGCGAATCAGGTTTTGACGACGCCGGACCGTCGCTGCAGATCACCGTTCCCGGCCCGTCGGATGCCGTGGTGGAGGTCAAGCTGTTTGGCCGCGCCGGGCAGCAGGCCATCCCCGGCGGAGGCGTTGTCACGGCCAAGGCCGGCGCCGTCACCGAGGTGCCTCTGGCTGGCGTTCCCGCCGGCCAGTACACCGTTTCCGCCACGTCGGACGTCAGCATCGTGGCGGCCGCGCGCGTGAGCCGTGGACTGAAGGCCAGCCAGAGCCTGGACTTCGCGTGGTCGCCGGCCACCGCCCAGCTTGGCAGCCAGCACGTGGTCCCGCTTCCCCAGGGCGGGGAGCGGCAGCTGGTCTTCGGCGCCCTGGATGACAGGGCCACCATTTCCTACACCCCGATCACGGCCGACGGGAAACTCCGCACCGCGGCGACCGCGGACATCGCGGCCGGCACCACCACAACCCTCAAGGCAGCCGACAAGATCGGCAACGCGGCCGTCGTCGGATACGTGGTGTCCGCCTCCGGCGGAGCGGCCTACGGCACAGTGCTGCTGGAACGGGAAGGCCGGAACGATGTTTCCACCGTGGCCATCGCCCCGGGCGCAGAGGGCCAGGAAAAAGTACCGGTCACGCTCGGCTACTAGCCGCGGACGTGCCCCGGCGGTAAAAACCGGCCTGGGAATAGGCGGCGGTAAAACCCGGCCTAGTAGCGCCGGCGGTACACCGGGTCCAGTGTTTCCGGGGCGACGCCCAGCATTTCGGCGGTGTGTTCCACGACCACGTCATGCACCAGGTCCTGAAGTTCTTCCTTGACGGGGCAGGCCTGTTCAACCACGCGGCGGTACAGCGTGATGATGGGGCCCTCGTCCTCGGTGGCGGGCGTGTAGCAGCCCAGGGGAGCGGGCGAGCCTTCGGCCACCAGCTGTTCCAGGTTCGGCGGGATCTCGTCGACCGCGAACCGGACGCCGTCGAGCGGCTTGCCCCAGATGTCATGGAGCCGCTGGGCGGAGTCCATGACGAGTTCATCAAAGCGGTCCGAGCGGCTTCGGTAGCCGGGGAGCGTGGGCAGCAGCAGTTCGCCCCGGAGGCCGCGGCCGTGCCGGTTGCGCCGGCGTTGTGTGAAGCTCCGGCCAGTGGGGACCCCGGCGGCGTCCCGGGACGTTTCCGGGTCAGCCAACCGGACCGTAAAACCCGAAGCATGGTGCGATGACTGCATATACAGACTTTAGACCCGCCGAATGATTTGCGCGACATAACCGGACCGGAGCCGCGCCGCCGTGGCGCGGGCTGTCCGTCAATGTCGGGAAATCTGCTGGAGGCAGAGTATTCTGTGTTTTCGTGGGTGCAATACGTCAGTGTTCCAGGTCAGCCTGCCGCCAGTCTGCGGTGGCAACTCTGACGTACGTCTACGCGGACTCGACGGCCGTCCTCGGCCCGCTGGCAACCTACGCGGAACCGCACTGCTACGACCTTTGCGAGCAGCACGCCGGTTCGCTGACAGTCCCGCGCGGCTGGGAAGTCCTCCGCCTCGCCATGCCCTCGCAGCCGCCCCAGCCCGGCCCCGACGACCTTCTCGCCCTGGCCGACGCCGTCCGTGAGGCAGCATCCCGCCCGGCGTCCCCGGCTCCGGGCCACCGCGCCGCACACTCGGCACTGGAAGCGCCTGCCGCAACCGAAGGCACACGCCGCGGCCACCTGCGCATCCTGCGCGAACCGTCCTAATTCTGCACAAACCTTCCTCATACCGAACTGGCGGTAGGCTGGAAGCTGAAATCCGTCAGCCACAGCGCTTGTGCCCAGCAGGGAGCATCCACCATGCCAAAGATCAGTCCTGAACTGTTGTCCGTTCTGCGGTGCCCGGTCACCGGATCGGCTCTGACCCAGGAGGGCGAGGAACTCGTTTCAACGTCGGCGGCGGAGGGCGGCGAACGGCTGCGGTACGCCATCGAAGACGGCATTCCGCTGCTGCTTCCCCCGGAACTCCGCGCCGCAGCCTCGGCCGCCCGGTCAGACCAGCACGACGCCGGCCCCGCAGCGGCCGCCCCCACCGCCTAACACCCAGCCAGCACCGCACAAGGCCAGACGCCGGACACAGCAAAGGATTCCCATGACGTTCGATTACAAGGTTGCCGACATCTCCCTGGCCGAGGCCGGGCGCCACCAGATCCGCCTCGCCGAGCACGAGATGCCGGGGCTGATGTCGTTGCGCCGGGAATTCGGACCCAGCCAGCCCCTCAAGGGCGCCCGGATCGCCGGGTCGCTGCACATGACGGTGCAGACCGCAGTGCTCATCGAGACGCTCACCGCACTCGGCGCCGAGGTCCGCTGGGCGTCCTGCAACATCTTCTCCACTCAGGATGAGGCCGCCGCCGCAGTGGTTGTGGGCACCGGCACCGTGCAGAACCCGCAGGGCGTTCCCATGTTTGCCTGGAAGGGCGAAACGCTGGAGGAATACTGGTGGACCGCTGAGCAGATCCTCACCTGGCCCGGTGCTGACACGAACCCCGAGCTGGGCCCGAACATGATTCTCGACGACGGAGGCGACGCCACGCTGCTGCTGCACCGCGGCGTGGAGTTTGAGGCAGCCGGCGCCGTTCCGGCCGCCGCAGCCAACGATCCCGAGGAATACGGGATCGTCCTTGACGTCCTGCGCCGGACGCTGGCTGAGGACCCTAAGAAGTGGACCCGGCTCGCCGCCTGCATCCACGGCGTCAGCGAGGAAACCACCACGGGCGTGCACCGCCTCTACCAGCTCGCCGAACAGGGCAAGCTGCTCTTCCCGGCCATCAACGTCAACGACTCCGTGACCAAGAGCAAGTTCGACAACAAGTACGGCATCCGCCACTCGCTGCCGGACGGCCTCAACCGGGCCACCGATGTCCTCATTGGCGGCAAAGTCGCCGTCGTCTGCGGCTACGGCGACGTCGGCAAGGGTGCCGCGGAGGCGCTCCGCGGCCAGGGCGCCCGCGTGATCGTCACCGAGATCGACCCCATCTGTGCGCTTCAGGCAGCCATGGACGGCTACCAGGTGGCCAAGCTGGAGAGCGTGCTGGACCAGGGCGACATCTTTATCACCACCACGGGCAACAAGGACGTCATCATGGCCGAGCACATGGCCGGCATGAAGAACAAGGCCATCGTGGGCAACATCGGGCACTTTGACAACGAAATCGACATGGCGGGCCTCGGCCGGATCCCCGGCATCCGGAAGGTCGAGATCAAGCCCCAGGTCCACGAATGGGTCTTCGGCGGCGACTCGGCGGACAGCACCCGGTCCATCATCGTCCTGTCCGAAGGGCGCCTGCTGAACCTGGGCAACGCCACCGGGCACCCGTCGTTCGTCATGAGCAACTCCTTCGCCAACCAGACCATCGCGCAGATCGAGCTGTTCACCAAGAAGGACCAGCCCGAAGGTGAGCGCGAATACGAAAACCAAGTCTATGTGCTGCCCAAGATCCTGGACGAGAAGGTGGCACGCCTGCACCTCGATGCCCTGGGTGTTGAGCTGACCGAACTGTCCAAGGACCAGGCCGATTACCTTGACGTGGACGTGGCCGGCCCGTTCAAGCCGGAGCACTACCGCTACTAGCCGCAGGCCCTAACGCAGCACCCCGGCGCGCCGTGCTACTCCACGGCGGCCGGGGTTAGCTCCGCCGTGCGATAAAATTGGCTGGTCAGCGTTACCGCTGGGCACACGGACGGATGCCGATCGGCAGCCCGGTGGGACACGGAGAAACCAGTCATGACGGAAAAGAACAACCGGAAAACCGGCAAAATTATCGCCGTCGTTGCCATTTGCGCTGCTGTTGCCGCCGGCGGTATCGGCGTCGCCACCGCCCCTGGCTGGGCCAATCCCGCGCCGCAATCCGAGGCCTCCAGCCCCGTCCGCAACGAACCGGGCCTGGCCACCCCCGTGGTCAAGGCCGTGGAACTGGGTGTGACACCGCTCGACGGCGCCAAGGGCGTAAACCCCGCAGTGGCGCCTTCCGTCAAGGCGGTCAACGGCCGCATCCAGGACGTTGTGCTGGTGCCGGCCGCCGGGGGAGAGGCCGTCAAGGGGACTGTGAGCGCCGACGGCAGCACATGGACGGCCGTGGACCCGTTGCTCTTCAACACGCCGTACAACTACAGCTACACCATCGTGGATGGGGCGGGCCGGGAAACCAAGAAGGTCCAGACCTTCACCACCGTGGAGCCGGCCAATGAGGCGGAC
Organism: Arthrobacter sp. BGA-UO-ETr-C19; assembly: GCF_059568005.1. Taxonomy (NCBI): domain Bacteria; kingdom Bacillati; phylum Actinomycetota; class Actinomycetes; order Micrococcales; family Micrococcaceae; genus Arthrobacter; species Arthrobacter sp. BGA-UO-ETr-C19. The sequence goes on along the minus strand of NZ_JCAQPC010000012.1, from coordinate 138,250 downwards.
GCCGCCGTGTACCCGGAGAACGGCTCCACAGTTGGCGCAGGACAGCCCATCGACATTGTCTTCAGTGAACCCGTCAGCAACAAGGCAGCGGTTGAAAAGGCCGTCAAGATCACTGTCTCCTCCAAGCAGCCCGTCGCCTGGCACTGGTACTCGGACCAGAAGGTGCGCATCCGCCCCGAGAAGTTCTGGGCATCCAGCACCCAGGTCACCGTGGACATGAAGCTGTTCGGGGTGGACTTCGGCAAGGGCATGATCGGCAACTTCAACGCGAAAGTGCAGTTCAAGGTGGGCCAGCAGCGCCTGGCAGTGGTGGACGACAACACCAAGACCATGAAGGTCTACTTCGACGGCAAGCTGGTCAGGACCGCGCCGGTTACCCTGGGCGGCTCCGACTGGCTTTCCCCGTCCGGCTACGCCGTGATCATGGAGCAGGAACGGCATTCCAAGTTCAACGCGGGGAGCATCGGCCTGAAGCCCGGCGACAAGGGCTATTACCCGCCGCTGACCGTGGAATACGCCAACAGGCTCACCTCCTCCGGTGTCTATGTCCACCAGGCGCTCGAATCGGCCTGGGGCTACGTGGGCGTATCCAACGTCTCCCACGGCTGTGTCGGGCTGCTGCCCGTGGACGCTGCCTGGTTCTTCAACAACATGAAGTCCGGTGACGTCGTCCAGGTCCTGAATACGGGCGCCGCCCCCGTCGAAGCGCTCGAGGGCTACGGCGACTGGAACATCCCCTGGGCCCAGTACGCGAAACGTTAAACGCAGTACGCGAAGCGCTGAGGCACTACTAGCTGTCCCGGGCCGCCGTGAACGGTAGCCGGTGCAGCCGTTCCCCGATCCGGTTGCTTTCTGTGCGTGCCGCGCCCAGCCGACGGAGTTCGCGTGTGCGGCGTTCGGCCAGCACGGCAGCCAGGTAGTCATCGGGTGTGGTTCCGGGCGGCGGTGACGGTGCCACATATGCGGACAGCTCGGTGGCGAGGGCTGCGGCCATGCCGCTGCGCGACAGCGGCGACATCCGTGGCGCCTGGCGCATGAATTGCGCGGCACGCCGTCCCAGGGCGTCCGGAATCCGGCCGATGTCCGCGGCAGCCGCCCAGGCGGCAAGGTGCCGCGGGGTGATGGGGACGATTGCGGGTTCCACCGGGACCCGGCGCCGCAGTGAATAGGTGCCCGCCACGATGTCACCAAGCCGGCGGGACCGGCCGTCGAAGAGCGCGACGGCGATGGCAACGCCGCCGAAGGTCAGGTAGATCTCCAGGAAGCCGATCAGCGCCCTGATGACCGCGTGGCGGAAACGGATGGCCCCGCCGTCGTCACGCACTATCCTCAGCCCCGCGGCCAGTTTCCCGAGCGACAGCCCGCGGGTCAGCGTCTCCACGGTTGCCGGGACAATGACGAAGCACAGCACCACGCTGACCAGGGTGAGCGCCCCGGCAGCCGCCTCGTCCAGTTCATCCCGGGCGGCGCCCATTGCCATCAGGATTGCTATCAGCAGCGCCGAATGCACCACGACGTCGAGAATAAGGCCGAGGGAGCGGGCAGCGAACGACGCCGGACGGAGTTCAAGGACGACTGCCTCGCCTGTGATGAGTGGACTCAATTCCTGCCCCGTACGTCGTTCCGGCCACCGGTCGCCTAAAGTCTAGTTCTCCGCAGGCTAGGGTAGGTGCGTGGACATGGACGCCTTCTCCGCCGTCAACTCGGACACGTGGTCGCGGCTGCATCACCTTGCGAACAAGCGGCGCCTGAGCGGTGCCGACGCCGATGAACTGCTGCGCCTGTACCAGGTGACCTCCGCCCACCTCTCCCTGCTGCGTTCCACCGGGCCGGAAAGCGGCCTGTCCGCGTCACTGTCTGCCACGCTGGCGCAGGCGCGCACCCGCTTCACCGGTGCGCGGTCGAACTTCATGGAAGACCTGGCGCAGTTCTTCGTGCTGTCGCTGCCGGCAGCTTTGTACCGGATCCGCTGGCTGACGGTGGCCTGCGGCGCCGCGTTCTGCCTTGTAGGCTGCGCTTTTGCACTGTGGATTGGCACCTCGCCCGAGGCACTGCGTGCTGTTGCCTCGGAAGCGGAAGTCCGGCGGTATGTCGAGGAGGACTTCATCGACTACTACTCGGAGAATCCTGCGGCGTCGTTTGCCGGTGCAGTCTGGACCAACAACGCATGGATCAGTGCCCAGGCCGTGGCCCTGGGCATCACCGGTTTCTGGGTGCCCATGATCCTGTTCGCCAACGCCCAGGGTGTGGGGGTGGCCGCGGGGATGTTTGCCGCGGTGGGGAAGACTGACGTGTTTTTCAGCTACATCCTGCCGCACGGCCTGATGGAGCTGACGGCGGTGTTCGTGGCCTGTGCGGCCGGGCTGAGAATCTTTTGGGCCATGGTGTCGCCGGGCATCCGGACCCGGTCCCGCGCCGTTGCAGCAGAGGGCCGGTCCATGATCACGGTGGCGCTGGGCCTGGTGCTGGTGCTGTTTGTCTCGGGCCTCGTGGAGGGCTTTGTGACGCCCAGCACTTTGCCGGTGTGGGCAAAGATCAGTATCGGCGCGGCTGTACTGGCGGCATACTGGTTATATGTGCTGGTCTGCGGGGGACGCGCCTACCGCGCCGGCGCCCGCGGCGACCTGGGCAGCCAGGACGCCGGCTACACCGAAATTGCAGCCTGATTTTACCGCTGGCAGAATACCGGCAGAATATTCGGCGCAGGCGGCGGGGTGGCACATCGCGGTGCCGGAGCGGCTGACGGTAGGCTCTTGGGGAGATACAAAGCGCTGCCTGGCCCCGGCCTTGCCGGTGACCAGGGAGCGTGGACGCCTACGGAAGTGAAGCTGCAGTGAAAGACAATACTCCGACACCGTCCGGACGCCTTGATCCGCGGCTGGATCCGGCGGCGAACCCCGCTCTGGCTTCCGCGGAGGACGCCGACGAGCCGGCGTTTGAATGGATGAAGCCCGCGCCTGCAGCACGCGCCGCCGAGGGGGAGCAGCCAGCCGGCCAGCCGGAAAGCCGCGCCGACCGCAAGGCTGCCGAGGCGGCCGCCGCCGAGAGTGCCGAAACTGACCGGAGCGCGGAGGCAGGTCAGCCGTCCGGGTCCGATGCCCCGTCCGTGGGCCGTTCCTCCTCCATGGGCACCCACTACAGCGAACCGCTCCCCACATCCGCCCTGCAGGTACGCCCGCCGCAGGAGGAAGTGGAGCGCCGCAACGCCGAGCGCGAGCAGGCAGCCAGAGCCAAGCCCGTGCTGCCCCGGTTCCTCCAGGTCCTGCTGGCTATTTTCTATCCGGTGATCCTCCTGGTCCTTGCTGTGCGTGCCGTGACCAGCCCGCTCTTCCTTTGGGCCGAGTACCACCGGCCCGGTTTCCCCGGGGACGGCTACGGCTTCAACGCGGACGACCGCATGACCTACGGCTCCTACGCCGTGGACTACCTGAGCAACTGGTCCGGTCCGCGCTACCTGGGCGAACTGGTCAACCGCAGCGGCGAAAAGCTGTTCAAGGACGGCGAGGTCAGCCACATGGCCGACGTGAAGCTCGTCTTCCTGTCCGCCTTCGGGGCCGGGGCTCTGCTGGTCCTGGTCAGCATCATCGCCATCATCTACCTGCGGCGGCGTACGCCTGGCGGAGTCCGACGCGGGCTGTTCGCCGGCTCCATCGTGACGCTGGTGCTCATCATTGGCCTGGGCACGCTCGCCGCCCTCGGCTGGCAGCAGTTCTTCACCGAGTTCCACCGCATCTTCTTCGCCGCCGGCTCCTGGACGTTTGCGCTGGAGGACACGCTCATCCGGCTCTTCCCCGGGCAGTTCTGGATCGACGCCGGCCTGGTTATCGCCGCGCTTGTCCTGATCACCGCTGTGGTGACGTTGATCCTGACCTGGCCCACCCGCAGGCGCCGCGGACTGGCTCCGGCGCGGAAGGGCCGCAAGGGTCACGACGTGGATGGCGGCGACGTGAAGGACAACGCCGGCGACGATGACGCTCCCCAGGCGGGCACCGCACGGCCCGTGAACCTGTAGCGGCTTCCCGGCAGATCAGCCTGCTCAGCTGTACAGCTGCTCGATTTCCGCTTCAAAGTCCCTGACGACGGCGGCCCTCTTCAGTTTGAGGGAGGGCGTCAGGTGCCCGGACTCCACGGTGAAGGCTGCGTCCAGGATCTGGAACTTGCGGATGGATTCGGCCTTGGACACGAGGTTGTTGGCCTGGTCCACCGCTTCCTGGATGGCACTGCGTACCGCGGGGTCCGTGCGGGCTTCCGCGGGGCTGAGCAGCGGAATGCTGCGCGCGGTGCACCAGTGCCCGAGGCCATCGGGGTCGAGGTTGACCAGGGCTGAAACGAACGGCTTCCCGTCACCCACCACTACGGCGTGCCCCACCAGCTGGTGTTCGCGGATCTTCTCCTCAAGCGGCCCGGGAGCGACGTTTTTACCGGCAGCGGTGACCAGCAGGTCCTTCTTACGGCCGGTGATGGTGAGGAACCCGTCGGCGTCAAGGGAGCCCAGGTCCCCGGTGCGGAAAAAGCCGTCCGCGAACGCCTCGGCGTTTGCCGCCTCGTTCGCGTGGTAGCCCTTGAACACGCCGATGCCGCTGACCAGGACCTCACCGTCCTCGGCGATGCGGATGGTGGTGCCCGGCGCCGGGATCCCCACCGTGCCCACCCGGGCGTGGCCGACGGTGTTCACCGTGCAGGGCGCGGTTGTCTCGGTCAGGCCATAGCCTTCGAGCACGGCGATCCCGGCGCCCCTGAAGAAGTGCGTATCGCGCGCATTGAGCGGGCTCGCACCGGAAACGGCGTACTTCATGTTCCCGCCGAACACCTGGCGCAGCCGGGGATACACGAGGCGGTCGAACAGTGCGTGCTGTGCCCGCAGGAAGGCGCCAGGGCCGCTGCCCACGCCGCGCGCTGCGGCATCCAGCGCTTCCGAGTAGCGGACCGCCACCCCCGCGGCGGCACGGAACAGCCGCGACTTCCCCGCATCCTTCGCCTTCTGTTCCGCTCCGGCGTGGATCTTCTCGAATATGCGGGGCACGGCGAGCAGGAAGGTCGGCTTGAAGGTACCCAGGTCGTCAAGCAGTTGCGCGTTCCCCGAGGTGTGGCCGAGGGTGACACCGGCGGTGAGGCATACCACCTGGACGGCCCGGGCCAGCACGTGGGCCAACGGCAGGAACATCAGGGTCCTGGCGTTCTCCCGCTGCAGCAGTTCGGGCAGGAAGGCCACGATGTTCCGGGCCACGAGGGCGAAGTTTCCGTGCGTGATCTCGCAGCCTTTGGGCCTGCCGGTGGTTCCGGAGGTATAGACGAGGGACGCCACATCCGACAACGCGGCTGCGGAGCGGTGCCGCTCCAGTTCCGCGTCTGACACCCCGGCCCCCGCGGCGGCGAGGCTGGCCAGGTTGGGGGCGTCGCCGTCGTAATCCATCCGGACCACCGGGACCAGGCGGCCGGCCAGGACGCCGGAGGCGGACAGGACCTTGTCCAGCAGCGCCGCCTTCTGCCGGTCCTCAACGAAGACTCGCCCGGCGCCGGAGTCAGACAGGATCCACTCCACCTGGCTCGCCGAGGAGGTTTCGTAGATGGGCACGGTCACGCCGCCGGCAAACCAGATGGCGAAATCCACCAGTGTCCACTCGTAGCGCGTGGCGGAGAGGACCGCAACGGTGTCGCCCGGTGCCAGGCCGCCGGCGATGAGGCCTTTGGCCAGTGCCGTGACCTGGTCCAGGAAGTGCCCGGCTGTGACGTTCTGCCAGCCGCCGGCATCCCGGCGGGCGTAGACGGCGTGCGAAGGATTGTGCCGGTAGCAGTCCAGGAGCAGGTCGGTGACGTTGCTGCTGTTTTCCAGGGCCACCATCAGTTCCGTGCTTGCTTCCCTCACAGGCGGGTCTCCATATCGTTGCTGATCACGTCCGGGTTCCACCTGCAATCGTGCCTCAGATCCAGGAAGGCATCCACATCCTGAGCCGCCAGTCCTGGTAGGTGATCATTTCGGCGGTCCAGACCGGGTAGAAGAAGGACGAGATCAGGACCGCGGCCACCAGGAAGAGGGCAACCCCGTACAGCCCGGAACGCCGGCGCCACGGCGGGTCGGTGGTTTTCCCCAGTACCAGGCCCAGGCAGTACACGAGCGCCAGGACCAGGAAGGGCTCAAAGGACACCGCGTAGAAGAAGAACATGGTGCGTTCCGGGTACATGAACCACGGCAGGTAGCCGGAGCCGACGGCGGCCAGGATGGCACCGGCCCGCCAGTCGCGCCTGCCCGCCCACCAGAACAGGAGGATCACCAGCGAGATGGCGGCGCTCCACCAGATCAGCGGGTTGCCGACGGACAGGATGGCCGAGGTGCAGTTGGTGAAATCGCAGCCGGGGGTGCCCTGCTTGGGGGACTCGTAGAAGAAGGAGGTAGGCCTGCCCATCACCAGCCAGCTCCAGGCGCTTGCCTCGTACGGGTGTTCCGAGCTGAGCCCCTGGTGGAACTTGTAGGCCTCAAGGTGGTAGTGCGCCAGGGACCGCACGGAGTCCGGCAGCCAGCCCCATTCCGCGCTGTGATTCGTCTCCGCCCACCGCCGGTAGTAGGCGTCGGTGGACCGGAACCACCCCGTCCAGCTGACGGCGTATGTCACGGCAGCCACGGGCACGATGCTGAGGAAGGCCAGGATCCCGTCCTTGATGATTCCGGCGCTGACCCAGCCGCGGATGCCGGCTATCCGGCGGGCGCTCAGGTCCCAGAACACCGTCAGGAGCCCGAAGCCGGCCAGGAAGAACAGCGCCGACCACTTGGTACCGACAGCCAGGCCCAGGCAGATGCCCGCCGCAACCCGCCACCAGCGGACTCCCAGCCACGGCCCTGACAGGAGCTGGAGCGCCGATGGCCTGCCGGTGGGGGAGGCGGCCGCCTGCCTGCCGAGCCTGGCGGCCAGCCGGCGCCGGCCGTCGTCGCGGTCCAGCAACAGCGCGCCGAATGCCGCCAGGACCCAGAACATGAGGAAGATGTCCAGCAGCGACGTGCGGGACATGACGAGGTGGTGGCCGTCGACGGCGAGCAGCAGCCCGGCTGCTGCTCCCAGGATCAGGGAGCCGAAGAGTTTCTGGGCTATCAGGGCGACGAGGGCGACGGACAGGGTGCCGGTCAGTGCCGCGGCGAACCGCCAGCCGAAGGGGTTGTCAGCGCCGAAGAGCCACATGCCGGCCGCGATCATCCACTTGCCCACGGGCGGGTGCACCACGTATTCGGGGGTGGTCAGCAGCACATTGGGGTTGCCCGCCACGAACGCGTCGTTGGCCTTGTCCGGCCAGCTCCGCTCGTAGCCGCTCACCAGCAGGGAGTAGCCGTCCTTGACGTAGTATGTCTCGTCAAACACGAGGCTGCGGGGGACATCCAGCCGGACGAACCTCAGGATCCCGCCCACGACGGCGGTCAAAGCGGGAACCAGCCAGAACCAGAGCCGGAGCGACGGCGGGTAGTCCCGCCAGGTGCGGATGCCGCCGATCAGGCGCCGGGTGAGGGCGTCTGCCGTGAAGGCCTCCGAGGGGCGGCTGATCCAGCGCTTGGCGTGCGGGCCGCGGCCTTCCGTGGCGGGTGCGAAAGCCGGGGTACTTGGTGGTTCGGCCCCGTCAGGCCGCACGGAGGTCTGCGTCACGAGCCCATGCTACCGTTTGCGGCTACCTGGAACCTGAGGGGCGGGAAGGCCGGGCGGCAGTAGGCTGGATCCGTGGACCATGATGCGAGCACCGCCCCTGACAGCAGTTCGAACCCTGACAGCAGTTCCGGCCCTTCCAGCAGTGCAGGACCGGCCGGCACCGCCGGCGGAAGGGAACAGGACCTTCGCAGCGGCGGTCCGGGACGGATCGTCCTGGCGGCAACACCCATCGGCAATGTGGGCGACGCTTCAGCAAGGCTGGTGGAGCTGCTGGCCACGGCGGATATCGTGGCGGCCGAGGACACCCGTCGCCTGCACCGCCTGGTGCAGAGCCTGGACGTCGCCGTGAGCGGGCGCATCATCAGCTATCACGAGCACAACGAGGCCACCAAGACCGCGGAGCTCCTGGAACAGGTCCGCGCCGGGAAAACCCTTGTCATGGTCACCGACGCCGGCATGCCCGCTGTCTCCGACCCCGGCTTCCGGCTCGTCGAAGGTGCGGTGGCCGCCGGCCTCACGGTCACGGCCGTCCCCGGACCGTCGGCCGTCCTCACCGCCCTGGCCCTGTCCGGCCTGCCCACCGACAGGTTCTGTTTCGAAGGGTTCCTCCCGCGGAAGGCCGGCGAACGCGCCGCCCGCCTGGCGGACCTCGACGCCGAACGCCGCACCATGGTCTTCTTTGAGGCGCCGCACCGGCTGGAGGCCATGCTGCGGGCGCTGCATGAGCGTTTCGGCCCGGACCGGCGCGCGGCGGTTTGCCGGGAACTGACCAAGACCTACGAGGAAGTCCTCCGCGGCTCGCTCCGCGAGATGCTGCAGTGGGCGGAAACCAGCGAGGTGCGCGGCGAGATCGCCGTCGTGGTGGCAGGCGCGCCGGAGCGTGCGCCTGGCTCGCCGGAGGACGGCGTCGCCGCCGTCAACGAACTCGTGGCCAAGGGCGTCCGGCTCAAGGAAGCCGTGGCGGCCGTCGCCGAAGAAACCCGCGTGAGCAAGCGGGAACTGTACTCCGCCGTGCTCGCGGCGCGGTGACTTCGCCGATCCGCTGACCCCGCCCCGGCAGTTCTGTGAGGCCGGTCCGGCCGCCGCGGGGCGCGTTTCCAGCCGCCCGCGGCGTTGACGGAGCTGCTGTGCAGCTGCACAACGATTGGCGCCATGGGCAGTGCGCCGATGCGTAGACACTACGGAGATCCCGGCAGTACCGTGGCTTTAATCCAGCCAAGCAAGCAGCGGGCGGCAGGCGGCGGCACGCCGTATGCAGGAGCTGCACATAACCGGCAATCCGATTGCTGACGAGGGAGTCACCGTGTCTGTTACCACACAGTCCACTGCTACCGCAGAACGCGAAAGCGAATTGCTCGCGTCTGTTCCCACCGGCCTGCTCATCAACGGCGAGTGGCGCCCCGCGGCGTCGGGCAAGACGTTCGACGTCGAGGATCCCGCCACCGGGAAGACGCTGCTGAGCATCGCCGACGCCGGCCCCGAGGACGGCGCCGCTGCCCTGGACGCCGCCGCCGCTGCCCAGGAGTCCTGGGCCAAGGTTCCGTCGCGGGAGCGCGGCGAGATCCTGCGCCGCGCCTTTGAACTGGTCACCGAGCGGGCCGAGGACTTCGCGCTGCTGATGACCCTGGAAATGGGCAAGCCGCTGGCCGAGGCGCGCGGCGAGGTCACCTACGGAGCCGAGTTCCTGCGCTGGTTCTCCGAGGAAGCCGTCCGCGCGTTCGGCCGCTACTCCGTGTCCCCGGACGGCAAGTCCCGCCTGTTGGTGACCAAGAAGCCCGTGGGACCCTGCCTGCTGATCACGCCGTGGAACTTCCCGCTGGCCATGGCCACCCGCAAGATTGCCCCGGCCGTCGCGGCCGGCTGCACGATGGTGCTGAAGTCCGCCAACCTGACCCCGCTGACCTCGCAGCTGTTCGCTGCCGTGATGCAGGAAGCCGGACTGCCCGCCGGCGTCCTGAACGTCATCCCCACGTCCACGGCCGGCGCCACCACCGGCCCGCTGATCAAGGATCAGCGCCTTCGGAAGCTGTCCTTCACCGGGTCCACCGAGGTGGGCCGCCGCCTGCTGTCAGACGCCTCCGAGACGGTCCTGCGGACCTCGATGGAGCTGGGCGGAAACGCCCCGTTCGTGGTGTTCGAGGACGCCGACGTCGATGCCGCCGTCGCCGGCGCCATGCTGGCCAAGCTGCGGAACATGGGCGAGGCCTGCACCGCCGCGAACCGTTTCATCGTGCACGAGTCCGTGGCCGACGAATTCGCGGAGAAGTTCGCCGCGAAGATGAGGGAGATGACCACCGCCCGCGGCACCGAGCCCGAGTCCAAGGTCGGTCCGCTGATCGACGCGAAGAGCCGGGACAAGGTCCACGAACTGGTCACCGACGCCCTCTCCGCCGGCGCCACGGCCGTGGTGGGCGGCGCCCCGGTGGACGGGCCCGGGTACTTCTACCAGCCGACAATTCTGAAGGGCGTGTCCGAGGGAACCCGGATCCTGTCCGAGGAGATCTTCGGCCCCGTCGCCCCGATCACCACCTTCTCCTCCGAGGACGACGCTGTCCGCCTGGCCAACAACACCGAATACGGGCTGGTGGCCTACGTCTTCACGAAGGACCTCAACCGCGGCATTAGGATGGGTGAACGCCTCGAGACCGGCATGCTCGGCCTGAACGCCGGCGTCGTCTCCAACGCTGCAGCACCGTTCGGCGGCGTCAAGCAGTCCGGCCTGGGCCGTGAAGGCGGCCTCGAGGGCATCGAGGAATACCTGTACACGCAGTACATCGGCATCGCCGACCCCTACGCCGGCTAATAAGCCAGGCGCCGGACACGGCAAAACGCACTGGCCCGCAGGAATCCTGCGGGCCAGTGCGTTTTTGCGTGGCGGTGGCTGTCCCGGCGTCTAGCGGGCCGGGCGTTTAGCGGGCCGGGCGTTTAGCGGGCCGCAGCCCGGACGCTTGCGTACTCCTCGCGGGAGACCGGAATGGCGTCCGGCGATCCCAGCTGGTGGAGCGGAATCCGGTGGGTCTCCTTGGCGGACCAGGCCGCTATGGCCCCGATGACTGTGATGCCGAAGCAGATGGACCCGACGGTGAGCGGAACGTTTGCCGAACCCGGGGGAGCGACCACGGCGAAGAGGCTCGGCAGGAAGGACGTGATCAGGAGCCCGATGTTCTGGGAGATGGCGAACCCGGTGACCCGCGTGCGGGAGGGGAAGAGCTCCTGGAAGAAGCTGGCGAAGGTGGCGTTCCAGACCTGGTACAGCGTGCCCCACATGAGGATCGCCAGGACGATGGTCAGCGGCACGTTGTTCTGGCTGACCGCGTAGAGGTACCCGTAGGCCAGCGCGCCGGAGCCCAGCGAACCGACGATCATCAGCGGCCGCCGGCCGAACCGGTCCGAGAGATTGCCGAACCAGGGGATGAGGGCCAGCGCGATGACGTTGGCCAGGACCGGGATCCAAAGATAGACGGTGGTGCTCATGCCGATGCCGTACCCGGGCTGCGTCGCGTAGGCTGCGCCGAAGACCGCCACGGTGACGCCCACAACGTTGACCAGCGTCATGCAGACCGCCCGCACCACGTTCAGCCCGCTCTCGCGCAGCACCTGGACCACCGGCATTTTGGGAACATCCTTGTGCGCCTTCTCCTCCACAAAGACCGGCGTCTCCTCAACGCGGCGGCGGATCATGTAGCCGGCGAACACCACCAGGGCGCTCAGGAGGAACGGGACGCGCCAGCCCCAGGCGTGGAAGTCCTCCGCGGACAGCACAGCCGAGAGCGGGAGGAAGACGGCAGCGGCGATGATCTGCCCGGCCTGGGTGCCCTGAAGGGCGAAGCTTGCATAGAAGCCGCGCCGGCCGAACGGTGCGTGCTCCACAATCATGGCGCTGGCCCCGCTCAGCTCCCCGGCCACCGCGAATCCCTGGACGAGGCGAAGGACCAGCAGCAGGGCCGGGGCCAGGATGCCAACCTGGTCGTAGGTGGGCAGCAGGGCAACCGCGAAGGTCGAGACGCCCATCAGCAGCATGGCCAGGACCAGGACGTTCTTGCGGCCGTGCTTGTCGCCCCACTGGCCAAGGACGAATGCCCCGATCGGGCGGGCGACGTATCCCACTGCGTAGGTGCCGAGCGATGCGATCAGCGCGACGGTCGGGTTTCCTGCCGGGAAGAAAACGGTGGGAAAGACCAGGGCGGCGGCCTGGGCGTAGATGAACCAGTCGTAGTACTCGAGGGCGCTGCCCACCCAGCCGCTGGCGGCAGCCTTCCGGGTGCTGCTCGTCCGGTGCGTGCCGGACTGATGCGGTTCAGCCGAAGTCCGCAGCTTGTGTGTGTCGCTCTTCATGTCGTCCTCCTTTGGACAATCGTCTGCCCCGCCGGATTCGCCCCGTCGCTGGGTGTCGGATCAGATGGGAAGGTTGCGCCTCGCGCCGCCAGGGCCGCTGCGGTCCGCCGACAGTTCCTCTGGTTTCCCGAGCTTTGGATGTCGTATGGAATGCGCTTTCCCATACATCGAAGATAAGGTGGCGGCGGTCACATGTCAAACGTTGGGAATGTCAGCTGGCAGATGGGGCAGGGCCTCGGCCGGAACGCCGGTCGGCGCCGTCGGCGTTCAAGTGGGCAACCAGCGGCCCTGCGGGCGGCTAGCCTTCCCGGAGGCGACGAAGGCCGCCGCGGGTCCTGCGCCACAGCACCGCGGCGGCGTGTCCGGTCCGGAGCGCCGCCCGGCCCAGGACGCGGAAAGGCCCTCCGGCCACGGATCCCCAGCGGGAGAGGACCGACGGCGGCAGCCAGTCGGCGCGGAGCCGGCCGACTATGCCGGCATTGCGGCGCAGCGCCCGCCGCACCTGGCCGATGTGCTCGACGGCGGTTTCCTCCGCCAGGCCGCGGCGCGTGCCGTCCTTGGCCTCGGGCCGGCCGTACTGGTGCCGCTCGTAGGCATCCGTCAGGACCGTCACGGCCTGGGCGGTCTTGGCATCGGGCGAGTGTCCGCTTCCGGTGTCTGGTCCAGTGCCGGTGTCTGGCCCGCTTCCGGGGTCTGATTCGGCCCGCCGACGCATGGCCGGGGAACCGCGCAGCCGGGCCGAGAATGTCCGTGGGGTCTCGCTCGGCTCAGGACGTACGCCGTAGTCTGTGGCCAGGTCCTGGAGCTCCGCCCAGACGAGCGGCGCCTCGGCCAGCCGGTTCCTGCCGGTGCCCGTTCCCCTGAGGCGCCTTGCCCGGATGCCGCCGCGCACCAGGCGGGGTGAGGCGGCGAGGAAGACCAGCAACAGAACCCCGGCGGCAGTGTAGAGTGCCGGCGCCAGCTGGTTCCCGGCGTCGGCGGTTCCGCTCCCCGGAAGGGGGAGCGGTGCCGGTGCCGGCGTCGACGGTGCCGTGGCGCCGTTGCTCGGCACCAGGCCGTCATTGTTCTGGTCGTTGGTGCTGGCGCCGCCTGACGTTGAGGTGTCCTGCGCGTAGGGCGGCACCACGCCGCGCGAGGGGGTGGGTTCAAATGGAACCCAGCCGAGGCCCTGGAAGTACAGCTCGGGCCAGGCGTGGGCATCGCGGGCGTCGACTTCGAACTCGGGGAGCGCTCCCTGGCCGGCAACGGACACCGTGGCGCCGGTTTGCCTGCCCGGTGCGTAGCCGACGGCGATCCTGCTTGGGATGCCTTCGAGCCGCGCCATTACCGCCATGGCGGAGGCGAAGTGGATGCAGTAGCCGCTCTTCTGGGTCAGGAAGTCCGCCAGGACGGACAGCCCGTTTCCGTCATACCCGCCCTGAACGGGCGACTCCAGGGAATAGGTGAAGTCCGGGCCGCGCAGGAACCTCTGGATCGCCATCGCCTTGGCATAGGCTGTCCGGCTGTTTGCCGTGACGGATTCAGCGGTGGTCCGGACGATGTCCGGAACGTTCGACGGCGGCCGGATGAACTCCTCCGGGACGCCCTGGACGGGTGCGGAGGACGCGTCCAGCAGTTCGGTGGTCAGTTTCGGCACCGAGGACTGGACCAGATACTGCTGGTCCCGGGAGTTAGTATCGGTGCCCTTGATGCTCAAAGTCGCAGGATCCCAGCTCCACCGCCCGGTCAGCCCGTTGACGGATTCGGGGGCGTACGGGACGGGGAGGTACGGGCTGGTGAAGTCCCCGGTGTTCACCACGGTCACCTGCCGGGTCTGTTCGGGTGCCAGGATTTCGTGGCCTGCGTCCATCCGTCCGGTGCCTGCGCGGCGGCTGGCATTGCGGTCGTCCGGGGACCAGGACTCGCCGTCGAACCTGTCCACCGTGACCGAGCGCAGGTAGAGCGGCGTGGTGGCGTTGGTGGCGTAGGTGATCCTGCCCTCGCCCGTCGGGGTGCGCAGGCTGTTGCCGAGGCTGATCATGGGGTTCAGTCCTGTGGCCGTACCCCAGGGGTTCAGCCGGGAGCCCTGGGGGAACGTGCCCTGGTCGAAGCCGGGCACCGCAAGCTGCAGCAGCAGTGTGACCACCAGCGTCACGGCTCCGGTCAGGGTGGCCCGCCTGATCTGGCCGGGGTTGCGGGCCGTGTCCGCCTGCGTCCGGGCATCGGGGGCAAACCACTGGCTGCAGGCGAGGATCACCAGATAGCCGGCCGCGGTCACCACGAATCCCAGCCAGCCCACGCTTTGCGGCTTGATCATGGCCGGAACAACCAGCACCGCCAACAGGCCGAGTCCGCTCGTGGCGGGCATGCCCAACGGCAGGGCCAGCGCATCCACGAGGATGACGACGAGTCCCAGCGCGGCGCACGTCACCAGGACGATGCCGGCGTTGGGCGCTACCGGCGAACTCTCGGCCAGCACCGTTTCGCTGGCCCTGCGAAGGTGCCTGCCCAGTGCGTCGAGGGTGGCCTGCGAGGGGAGGAAACCCGCAATGCTGTCACGCCGGAAGAATGTGAACGTCAGGATGAAGGCCAGGGACACCAGGCCTCCCGCGGCCACCAGCACGGGCGCGGCGCGGAACGTGCGGAGCAGGGCCATGGTCAGCGAGACCACTACCACCGTGGTCAGGACCGGCAGGAACCACGCCCATCCGCGAAGGACCCCGTTGAGGGACAGCGACGCGCCGCAGACGGACACCGCCACAGCGCCGGACATGACCCACGGAAAGGCACCGGCCCCAAACCTTCCGCTGCCGGGGGACGCCGGAACGGGCTGCGGCTGGGCATCAGCCCCCGCCTGCCGTTGTGATGTCAGTGTCATCGCCCTACCTCCGCCCCGCGGCGTACGTCGGCTGCAGCCGTCCACATCGCGGCCTCGCCCTCGTCGAAATACATCCAGGCGGCCGGCAGCGAGGTGGACGCCTCGACGGCAACTGCGCGCCAGCCGCCCACTCGCAGGGCCTCGAGCACATCGTGGCACTCCGCGGGTTTGTCCGTGATCACCACGGCAAACGCGTTGGCCGCGTAGCCGGCTGCGGGGGCGAGGGCCCGCGCCTCGGCGAGAGAAATCTTCCCGAGGAGCGCCAGGACCGGGCCCCGCATCCGGTGGGCCGCGAGTTTGTCCATAAGCTGGTCGTCAAAGACGGACTGGGCAGCGTCGGCATTTCCGGCATGGTCGCGGCGGGCGGTCTCGTGGTCCCTGCGCGCGTGGTGCGGCCCGGTCAGCTGGATCGCGGCGAGGCTTTCGGCGATCGACTGGAGGCCCGCCGCGCCGCTGTACTCCTCGTTGTCGGGCTCAGGGGCGGAAGTGGAACGGTGGAAGGCGGGCTCGCCCGCCGCGTCCAGGAACCGCAACGAGTAGTTGAGTTCGGCGAGGTGGGCGCCCACGGACATGGCCGCCGTAACAGCCCACTCAAAGGTGTCGCTGGTGACGAGGTCGCTCCCGTCGTCACCCGCGCTGCCGAACACCGAGCCGTAGCCCGGGGAATGGGCCACGAACCGGTGGTCCAGGATGACCGTGGCCTCGGGTGTGGTGACAGATTCCTCCTGCCGGACCATGAGGGCGCCGTGCCGGGCAGTGGCCGGCCAGTGCACCCGCCGCATCGGATCGCCGTGCCGGTACTCGCGCGTCATGACGTCGTCGTCGCTGGGATTGGCCCTGGTCCGGGTGGCCGTGATGCCGTCGTTGCCGCGCGCTCCGGCAAGGCCGGTTGGCGGGAGTTCGACGGCGGCCGGCGTTACGGTGAGGGTGTCGCCGTCGTCGATCGAATGCCTGTGCAGTGACAGCCCGAACGGATCCGTGAACTCGGCAGTGACGGGGCCGATGGTGAACTGTCCGCGCTTTCCCGACCGCAGGTGGTACTCGTAGCGGCTGGTGCCGCCCGAGGCGGACCTGGCGGGAAAGCGGAACGCCGGGGATTCGCCGAACCGTGGCGGCAACCGCTCCTCCATGATGACCCGGCCTGTGCCCAGCCCGGTCCGGGCGACGGCGAGCCGGACCGTGGTGACGGAGTCCGTCTCGACCGTGGAAGGGCTGAACTCCCGGTAGACGCGGAACCGCGGTTTGACCACCCTGATGCCGGCCAGTGAAACGAGCGGGAGGACAACCAGCAGGACGCCGAGGGCCAGGAGGTCGCGGCGGCCCAAGACCTGGGCGCAGAGCAGTGAGACGGCGCCGGCCGCCAGGAGTCCCCAGCCCCGGGAGCTGAAGAGATGTCGGGGGAGGCTGTCCAGCAGTGCCACGGTGTTGGTCCTGACTAGCGGCTGTGGCGGAGTTCGGGTGTGGTCCGCCCGGCGTTTGCCGTGTCCGTCATCTCCTGGCTGACCGGGATCCGGGCAAGGACGCCGCGGATCACGCCATGCGGGGTCTCGCCCGTGCTGGCGGCTTTGCGGTCCAGGATGATCCGGTGCGCCAGCACCGCCTCGGCAACGGCTACGACGTCATCCGGCAGCACGAAATCACGGCCGTCCAGCGCCGCCGTAGCCTTCGCGGCCCGGAGCAGCTGCAGCAGGGAGCGCGGGCTCGCCCCAAGGCGCAGCATGGCGCTGTCACGCGTGGCCCGGCCGATGGCCACGGTGTACTCCTTCACGGCTTCGGAAACGAACACCTGCTGGACGGTGGCGATCATGGCGGCGACATCCGCTGCCGTGACGACCGCCTTGACCCGGGCCAGGGGGGACGTGGCCTGGTGGGTCTCGAGCATTTCGATCTCGGAGTCCTTGTCCGGGTATCCCATGGAGATCCGGGCCATGAAGCGGTCCCGCTGGGCTTCCGGGAGCGGATACGTCCCTTCCATCTCGATGGGGTTCTGGGTAGCCACCACCATGAACGGTTCGCCGAGCTTGTAGGAGTGTCCGTCCACCGTGACCTGGTGCTCCTCCATGCATTCGAGCAGGGCGGACTGGGTCTTGGCGGAGGCCCGGTTAATCTCGTCGCCAATCACGATGTTCGCGAACACGGCGCCCGGACGGAATTCGAACTGGCGTGAGGACTGGTTATAGATAGAGACGCCGGTGACATCCGAGGGAAGGAGGTCGGGGGTGAACTGGATCCGGCTGACGGAACAGTCGATGGTGCGTGCCAGCGTTTTGGCCAGCAGCGTCTTGCCCACCCCGGGGACATCCTCCAGGAGCAGGTGGCCCTGGGCCAGCAGGACCGTCAGCGCCAGCTTCGCGGCCTCGGCCTTGCCGTCGATGACGGTGTTGATGGCGCTGAGGATGCGTTCGCTGGCGGCCCGGAAGGCCGGGGTTTCCAGGGGAACAGTTTTGTGTCCGTTGAGGGGGTTGACGTTGCGTGCAGCACTTCCAGTGAAGCCCTGTCCGCCGGGAAGTGCTTCGTCGATCGTGATGCGTCGGTGCGGTTCCATCGGCAACCTTTCAGCCCAGGGTGGAGCGGAGCGAAGCGGCGGAGGTCTGCCGTTGCCCTCGTTGGGCGCTCACATCCGTCCGTATCCAGCGTACTAACACAACTGCCGTGGCTAACAGAGAGTTCCCCGTAAATCTCCGGGTAATGCCGAGCGAAAGAAGGAGCCGGTCCGCCCGCTAGGCTGGAGGAATGCGGCATTCCCTGACTCCCCGGCCCTACCGGGCTCCCGGTAGCGACGGCTCCGGCAAGCGCGGTTTCCCGCCGGCGCCCGAACCGTTGCCCGTCCCCGTGATGGACAACCACACGCACCTGGACTTCCCGACTGACGATGTCCGAGTGGACATCGCGGCTGCCCTCGATGCAGCCGAAGCCGTGGGTGTCTGCGGCGCCGTGCAGGTGGGCTGCGACCTCGAATCCTCGAGGTTTACCGTGCGCGCCGTCGATCTGGATCCGCGCCTTTTGGGGGCCGTGGCCCTCCATCCGAATGATGCGCCGGACTACGCTGCCCGCGGTGAGCTTGAGGACGCCCTGGCAGAGATCGAGGAGCTCGCCGCCCACCCCCGCGTGCGCGCCATCGGCGAAACCGGCCTGGATTTCTTCCGCACGGAAGGGGAGGGGCTGGCCCATCAGCGTTATTCATTCCGCCGGCACATCGACATCGCGAAGCGGCTGGACCGTACCCTGCAGATCCACGACCGCGACGCCCACGACGACGTGGTACAGGTCCTGCGCGAGGAAGGAACCCCGGAACGGGTTGTTTTCCACTGCTTTTCCGGGGACGCAGAGCTTGCCCGGATCTGCAACGGTGAAGGATGGTTCATGTCCTTCGCGGGGACGCTGACTTTCAAGAACGCCACCAACCTCAGGGAGGCGCTCGCCGTGGCCGATCCGGAGTTGGTGCTGGTTGAAACGGACTCCCCGTTCCTGACTCCGCACCCGCACCGCGGCCGCCCTAACGCCAGCTACATGGTGCCGTACACCGTGCGCGCGATGGCGGAATTGACAGAAACGGACCTGGCCAAACTTTGTGGCCAAGTCAGCGCAAATACCGTGCGGGCGTACGGATCCTGGGACTAAAACCCGGGAACATAAACCGAAAAAAATACATACCTGGTAGGCAAATATTTTGGACGGTTTATAACGCTACGGTTACAGTGAAAAACTATTAGCCGGGGTCGGGGAAGGCCTCCGGATGATGTAACTCACGTTCGTGACAGGCAGGGCGCCTTCGGATGCCCTGCCATGTGAGTGTGGCGACGCACATGCCTGCGGCCTGCTCCGGCCTGCCCGGAGCCACCATGTCGGTGACCGCCGTGGGTCCCCCTGTGCGTTTTTCCCCGTGCCCGGATGGCTCAAAAGTTACGGGCAATCGTGGTCAACTTCTTCACGTCAGACGGCAAGTTCAGTTTCATCAAGGTCGGCACGCAGCTGCTGGTGCTCTCAGCCCTCGTGCTGGGGCTCGTTGCCTTTGTGGGCAACAACAAGACGGTCACCCTGAACGTCGACGGGAAAGTAAGCTCCGTCCAGACCTTCGGCGGCACCGTCGAACAGGTGGTGAAGAGCGCGAATGTCGAGCTGCACCCGGCCGACCGCGTCACTCCCGCGCTCGACGCCAGTGTTCAGAACGGCTCCGTCATCAACGTGAACATGGCGAAGGCCGTGAAGGTCAGCCTGGACGGTGCAGAGAAGACCGTGAGCACCACGGCGCAGGACGTGGCCGGGCTCGTGACCCAGCTCGGCGTGGCCAGTTCCTCGGAGCTGTCCGTGCCGAAGGACGCGCAGCTGGCCGTGGATGGTTCGTTCGTGGCCATCTCGACGCCGAAGACCGTCAGCATCATCGCCGACGGCAAGGCCAAAAAGACCACCACCACAGCCGCCAACGTCGGCGAGGTCCTCAAGGATGCCGGGATCCGGCTCGCCGCTGCAGACCGGATGTCGCAGCCGGCACACGCCCCGGTGGTCAACAACATGGTCATCAAGGTGTCCCGCGTTGCCGGCAAGACCGCCACCGTCACCGAAGATGTCGCGTTCCAGACGCTGAAAACGGACAGTGCCACGCTTCCCAAGGGTGAAGAGAAAGTCACCCAGGAAGGCGTTCCCGGCGAGACCACCCTCACGTACAAGCTCGTCCTCGTCGATGGCCGTGAGGCCTCCCGGACACTGGTCTCCAAGACCACCACCCGCGAGCCGGTAACCGAGAAGATCACGGTCGGCACCAAGGAAGAGCCGAAGCCGGCAGCAGCGGCCGAGGCCGAGAGCGGGAACACCGGCGCCGCAGCCCCGGCCATGATGAACGTGGCCATGTGGGACAAGATCGCCCAGTGCGAATCAGGCGGCAACTGGTCCATTAACAGCGGCAACGGCTACTACGGCGGACTGCAGTTCGACGTCCAGACCTGGATCGGCGCCGGCGGTGGCTCCTACGCCCCGAACGCCAGCCAGGCGTCCAAGGCGCAGCAGATCGACATTGCCAACCGTATCTATGCGGAGCGCGGCCTCCAGCCGTGGGGCTGCGGCTGGGCCGCCAGCAGCTAGCCGCCGGAGCCAGAAACCACCTGCGCCAGCAACTACATGGCGGGACAATCCCGCGCAGTAAACCCTCGCCACCGCGGCAGCTGACCACAGCCGCGGCGGCCGCGAAGGCCGGGTCCGGTACCACCGGGCCCGGCCTTTGCCGTGCCCGGCCCTGCAGTGAACTGCCCCGTCCGGCAGTGAACTGCCCCGTTCCATATGGAACGCCGGGATAGGATACCTAGGTGACTGACCCGACCCCCTCCGCCTCCGCCTCCGGCACTGCGCCCGCCCCGCTGTTCGGTGCCTCCGACATCCGCAGGCTGGCCGGGGAGATCGGCGTCCGCCCCACCAAGACACTTGGCCAGAATTTCGTCATCGACGGCAATACCATCCGCAGGATCGTGGCCACCGCCGGGATCGGCGCGGGGGAAACGGTCCTCGAAATCGGACCCGGGCTGGGGTCGCTGACGCTGGGGCTCCTCGACGCCGCCAAGGCGGTGGTCGCCGTCGAAATTGACCCCGTCCTGGCCGCGAAGCTGCCAGAGACCATCAAGCAATGGCGGCCCGACTCCGCCGGGGACTTCCACCTGGTCCTCGCCGACGCCATGAAGGTGACGGAGCTGCCGGCCGAACCCGCGGCGCTCGTCGCCAATCTGCCCTACAACGTGGCGGTGCCCGTGGTGCTCCACCTGCTGCAGCACTTCCCGTCGATCCGGCACGGCCTCGTCATGGTCCAGGATGAAGTTGCCGACCGGCTGGCCGCTGAACCCGGCTCCAAGATTTACGGCGTGCCCTCGGTCAAGGCCGCGTGGTACAGCAGCATGCGCAAGGCCGGCGTCATCGGCATGAACGTGTTCTGGCCAGCACCCAAGATCCAGTCCGGGCTCGTGGCCTTCACCCGGCGGGAGCCCCCGGCCACCACCGCCAGCCGCGAAGAGGTCTTCGCCGTCATCGATGCGGCGTTCGCGCAGCGCCGCAAGACACTCCGTGCAGCCCTGGCCGGGTGGGCCGGCAGCGCCGCCGAAGCGGAACGCTGCCTGGTCGCGGCCGGGGTCGACCCCACCGCGCGGGGCGAAGTGATCGATATCGCCGCGTTCGCGAGGATCGCCGAAGCCCGCGCGGCCGCGGACGCCTGATGGCGGTCCAGGGCCTGAGGGGGCGCTTTGCGGCAAGGACCGTCCGGGTAAAGGCCCCGGGCAAAGTAAACGTCTCGCTGGATGTCGGGCCACTGCGCCCGGACGGCTACCACTCCGTGGCCAGCGTGTACCTGGCTGTGTCGCTGTACGAGGAAGTCGCGGCCACCAGCACGGCTTCGGCCGGCATCACCGTCAGCATCAGTCCCGACAGCACGCTGGACCTCGACGGGGTGGACATCCCGCTCGACGAGCGGAACCTCGCCTACAAGGCAGCCGCCATCATGGCCGATGTGTCAGAACACGCCACCGGCGTGCACCTTGAAATCACCAAGCGGGTCCCCGTGGCAGGCGGCATGGGCGGCGGCTCTGCGGATGCTGCCGCCACGCTCCTTGCGTGCGACGCGTTATGGAACAGCGGCCTGTCCCGGGACGAACTCGCCCAGCTCGCCGCCGAGCTCGGTGCGGACGTTCCCTTCGCCCTGCTGGGCGGCACGGCTGTGGGGCTGGGCGTGGGGGATGACCTGTCGCCTGCCCTGGCAAAGGCCCAGATGGACTGGGTGCTGGTCACGGCCGAGTTCGGGCTGTCCACCCCGGAAGTTTTCCGCACCCTGGACACGCTCCGCGACGCCGAAGGCCTGGACGTCGAGGAGCCCGCGGCGGTGGACCCGAAGATCCTGCAGGCCCTGCGCAGCGGCGACGCCGACGCCCTGAGCAGGGTTCTCGTCAATGACCTCCAGCGGGCGTCCATCGAACTCGCCCCCGGGCTCCGGGATACCCTTGGCCTGGGCGAATCCTGCGGAGCCATAGCCGGGATCGTTTCCGGCTCCGGACCCACCGTGGCCCTGTTGGCGCACAATCCCGAAGCGGCAGAGAACCTCGCCGGGGAGCTGGAACGCAAAGGCCTCACCGCACTGGCGGTCCACGGCCCGGTGCCCGGCGCCCGCATCATCTCCGATACGCTCCTTTAATACTTTTCAACCTTCACAGCAGAAAGCAGTTCCCCGTGGCACACCTGCTCGGCGGCGAGAACCTCAAGGTCTCGTACGCAACCCGCACCGTTCTGGACGGCATCACCCTTGGGCTCGAAGAGGGCGACCGGATCGGGATGGTGGGCAGGAACGGCGATGGCAAGTCCACGCTGATGCGGCTGCTGGCGCTGAGGTCCACGCCGGACTCCGGCCGGGTCACCAAGCGCGGGGACGTCAACGTCGGCTACCTGGACCAGAGCGACGTCCTTGACGCCGACCTGACGGTGGGCGCCGCGATCGTCGGCGACAAGGCCGACCACGAGTGGGCGGCGAACCCCCGGATCCGCGAAATCATGGGCGGACTGGTGTCCGACGTCGACTGGCACGCCAACGTGCATGCCCTGTCCGGCGGCCAGAAGCGGCGGGTCGCGCTGGCCAAGCTCCTCATCGAGGACCACGACGTCATCATGCTCGACGAGCCCACCAACCACCTCGACGTCGAGGGTGTGGCCTGGCTGTCGCGGCACCTGAAGACCCGGTGGCGGCCCAACCAGGGGGCCTTCCTCGTGGTCACCCACGACCGCTGGTTCCTCGACGAAGTCTGCAACAAGACCTGGGAAGTCCACGACGGGATCGTTGACCCGTTCGACGGCGGTTACGCCGCCTATGTGCTGGCCCGCGCCGAGCGGGACCGCACCGCCGCCGTCGTCGAAAGCAAGCGCCAGCAGCTGGTGAAGAAGGAACTCGCCTGGCTGCGCCGCGGCGCCCCGGCCCGGACGTCCAAGCCCAAGTTCCGGATCGAAGCGGCCAACGCATTGATTGCCGACGTCCCGGAGCCGCGTGACTCGACGGCCCTGAGCAAGATGGCCACCGCGCGCCTGGGCAAGGACGTGCTGGATCTGGAGAACGTGTCGCTCGACTTCGATAGCGGCGACCCCGAGCAGGACGCCGGCAGGAAGCTGTTCAACAACATCACGCTGCGGCTCGCGCCGGGTGAGCGGCTGGGCCTCGTCGGCGTCAACGGTGCCGGCAAGACCACCCTGCTCAAACTGCTCAACGGCGAAATCCAGCCGTCGGCCGGAAAGGTCAAGAAGGGCAAGACGGTGGTCACCGCTGTGCTCACCCAGGAGGTCAAGGAACTCGACGACGTCGCCGACCTGCGTGTCATTGAGGTCATCGAGCGCGAAAAACGGTCCTTCAACGTGGGCGGCAGGGAGTTCACGGCCGGCCAGCTGGTGGAGCAGCTCGGCTTCACCAACCAGAAGCAGTGGACGCCGGTCCGGGACCTGTCCGGCGGTGAGCGGCGGCGCCTGCAGCTCCTGCGGCTGCTGGTGGGCGAGCCCAACGTGCTGATGCTGGATGAACCCACCAACGACCTCGACACGGACACGCTCGCCGCCGTCGAGGACGTCCTGGACGGCTGGCCGGGCACGCTCGTGGTGGTCAGCCACGACCGCTACCTGCTCGAACGCGTCACTGACCACCAGATGGCACTGCTGGGCGACGGCAAGATCCGCGGCCTCCCGGGCGGCGTCGACCAGTACCTCGAACTCCGCGAGAATGCCCTCGCCGGCTCCACCGTCACCGGCGGCGGAAACCCCGTCACCGGCCCGTCAGCCGGCGGGGAAGCAGCCCCCGCCGGTCCCTCCGAAGCCGAGAAGCGCGAGGCCCGCAAGTCCCTCAACCGGGTGGAGCGCCAGCTCAACAAGCTGGCCCAGCAGGAAGAGAAGATCCACGTCCAAATGGCCGCCAGCACCAACGACGGCGACTTCGAACGCCTCGGCGACCTCAACAAGCAGCTGAAGGACCTGATCGACGAAAAGGACGCCCTCGAACTCGAATGGCTGGAGGCGTCGGAAGTCCTCGGCGACTAAGTACTTCCGAGTTTTTGTACAGATATTGGGCGCTAAGGGCCTCCGAAGCCCCAATATCTGTACAAAAACTCCATCAGGTGGGGGCGGGGCGTAAACCCCGACGGCGGTCTGCCGGGTTATGGCTCGCTGCGGAGTTCCGGGTCCTTTTTCAGGCCGGTCAGGCCGTTCCAGGCGAGGTTGACCAGGTGGGCGGCCACGGCCCGTTTGTCGGGCTGGCGGGCGTCCTGCCACCATTGGCCCGTCATCGCCACCATGCCCACGAGCATCTGCGCGTACATGGCGCCGTCGGCTGCGCTGAACCCGCGGCGGGCGAATTCGTCGGACAGGATGTGCTCAACGCGCGCGGTGACGTGGGAGAGCAGCGTGGAAAAGGCGCCTTCGGGCTGGGACGGGGGAGCGTCCCGCATGAGGATGCGGAAGCCGTCGGTGCGTTCCTCGATGTAGGTGAGCAGGGCCAGGGCGGCGCGCTCCACGAGGACACGCGGCTTGGCTTCATCGGCCAGCGCGTTGTTGATGTCTGCGAGCAGGATTCGGAACTCATACTCGACGACCTGCGTGTACAGGCCCTCCTTCGAGCCGAAGTGCTCGTAGATGACAGGCTTGGAAACGCCGGCGGAGGCAGCGATCTCCTCGATGGTGGTGCCGTCCAGCCCCCGCATCGCGAACAGGGCCCGCCCTACTTCGATGAGCTGGGACCGGCGCTGGGGTCCGGTCATCCGCGACCGGGGGATGCGCCCCGCCGCTGCTTCGGGCCTTGCTGGCAGGTTCCCCGGACCGTCAGTTGTCCCTGTGCTGTTGCTCACCGTCCAATCATGCCTTACGTCAAGCGGCGGGCAGGGGTGGCAGCAGGCCCCGGCGCGCTGCCCGGGCCTGCGCCGGCGCACCGGATGCGCCGAGGTCGCACGAGCGTCTGCGTTCGTGGCAGAATTGGTTCTCGTGCCCAGGCTTAGCGCCGGGCATGGTCCGCTCTGGTGTAATGGCAGCACCCCGGCCTTTGGAGCCGTGGAGTATAGGTTCGAATCCTATGGGCGGAACAGCTGCATCAGAGGTGTCCAGTAGGATGAACCCTGTTGCCGGTTCCGGGCACAGGTTCGGACACCGCCGCGCAGGCAGCCGCGGATGCAGTACAGCGCAACCGAGCAAGGAGAGCCCGTACGTGAGCCCCGAGAAATCCGGCCCAGCCGCCGTTATCGTCCTAGCTGCAGGTGCCGGTACCCGGATGAAATCCCGTACCCCCAAGATCCTCCACGAAATCGGTGGCCGTTCCATGGTGGGCCACGCCCTCCTGGCCGCCCGCAGCATCAGCCCTCAGCGCCTGGCCCTGGTGGTCCGGCACGAACGCGACCGCGTCGCAGCCCACCTCACCGAACTCGATCCGGACGCCCTGATCGTGGACCAGGACGAGGTGCCCGGCACCGGACGCGCCGTCGAAGTTGCCCTCGAAGCCCTTGACGCCAAGGAGCCCGTCGCCGGGACCGTCGTGGTCACCTACGGCGATGTCCCACTGCTCACGGGTGAAATGCTCTCCGAGCTGGTGTCCACCCACGAGCGCGAGGGCAACGCGATCACGGTGCTCACCGCGATCCTGGACGACGCCACCGGTTACGGCCGCATTCTCCGCGGCGAAGACGGCACCGTGACCGGTATCCGCGAGCACAAGGACGCCACCGACGCCGAGCGTGCCATCCGCGAGATCAACTCCGGCATCTACGCCTTTGACGCTGCTGTCCTCCGGGACGCCCTCGGCCACGTCACCACCGACAACTCGCAGGGCGAGAAGTACCTGACCGACGTCCTCGGGCTGGCCCGCGAGGCCGGTGGCCGCGTGGCCGCCGTCGTCACCGCCGACCGCTGGCAGGTGGAAGGCGCCAACGACCGCGTCCAGCTCGCCGCCCTCGGCGCGGAGCACAACCGCCGGATCGTGGAAGCGTGGATGCGCGCCGGTGTTACCGTCGTCGACCCCGCCACCACCTGGATCGACTCCACGGTGACCCTGGCGGAGGACGTCCGGATCCTGCCCAACACCCAGCTGCACGGCGCCACCACGGTGGCGCGGGACGCCGTCGTCGGCCCCGACTCCACGCTGACGGACGTCAGCATCGGGGAGGGCGCCAAGGTGACCCGCACCCACGGTTCCGGCGCGGAGATCGGCGCGGGAGCCAGCGTTGGCCCCTTCACCTACCTGCGCCCGGGAACGGTCCTGGGTGAGACGGGCAAGATCGGCGCGTTCTACGAAACCAAGAACGTCAGGATCGGCCGCGGTTCCAAGCTGTCCCACCTGGGCTACGCCGGGGACGCCGAAATCGGCGAGGACACCAACATCGGCTGCGGCAACATCACCGCGAACTACGACGGCGAGAAGAAACACCGCACGGTGATCGGCTCGGGCGTGCGCACCGGCTCCAACACAGTATTCGTCGCTCCGGTCACGGTGGGGGACGGTGCCTACAGCGGCGCCGGCGCCGTGATCCGCAAGGACGTGCCCGCCGGTGCCCTGGCACTGTCCATGGCAGCACAGCGCAACGCCGAAGGCTGGGTTAGCGCCAACCGTCCCGGCTCACTGTCCGCGGAACTGGCAGAAGCCGCCGCGGCCCGCGAAGGCCGCACTGATTCCCCAAATTCCCCCGCATCTACAGAAGAGGGCTAGCAACCATGACGGAAATTACGGCTCACGGCGAGAAGAAACTGGTGCTCGCCGCAGGGCGTGCACACCCGGAGCTTGCCCGGGAGATCGCCAAGGAGCTGGGCACGGAACTGCTGCCTGTGGACGCCTACGACTTCGCTAACGGCGAGATCTACGTCCGCGCCGGGGAAAGCGTCCGCGGAACCGATGCCTTCGTCATCCAGGCGCACCCCGCGCCGCTGAACAACTGGCTCATGGAACAGCTGATCATGATTGATTCGCTGAAGCGTGCCTCCGCCAAGCGGATCACCGTGGTTTCGCCGTTCTACCCGTACTCGCGCCAGGACAAGAAGGGCCGGGGCCGCGAGCCGATCTCCGCGCGCCTCGTGGCTGACATGTACAAGACGGCCGGCGCTGACCGCATCATGAGCGTGGACCTGCACACCTCGCAGATCCAGGGCTTCTTCGACGGACCTGTGGACCACCTCATGGCCATCCCGCTGCTGGCGGACTACATCCGCACCCGCGTCAGCGCCGACAACATCACCGTGGTCTCGCCGGACACCGGCCGCGTGCGCGTGGCCGAACAGTGGGCAGAACGCCTCGGCGGCGCGCCGCTGGCATTCGTCCACAAGAGCCGCGATCTGACCGTGCCCAACCAGGCCGTGTCCAAGACCGTGGTGGGCCAGATCGAGGGCCGCACCTGTGTGCTCATCGACGACATGATCGACACCGGCGGAACCATCTCCGGCGCCGTCCAGGTGCTCAAGAACGCGGGCGCCAAGGACGTCATCATTGCCGCCACGCATGCGGTGTTCTCCGATCCCGCTGCCCGGCGGCTCTCCGAGTCCGGCGCCCGCGAAGTGGTGGTCACCGACACGCTGCCGATCACCCCGGACAAGCGCTTCCCCGAGCTCACCGTGCTGTCCATCGCGCCGCTCATCGCCCGGGCCATCCGGGAAGTGTTCGACGACGGATCGGTCACCAGCCTTTTCGACGGCAACGCCTAAAGGCGTTAGCTGGTTGAGTTTGCCGGGTTTCGACAAGCTCAACCAGCGGTGCCAGCAAAGTGCCCGTTTTCAGTAAACGGGCCGGGCACTGGTAAAGTTTTTCCCGATACCTTGGCGAGGGAGAGCACCGGAAGACCGTACGCACGGAACACCGGACTGCTTGTCTCCGTTATCGACTGGGTCTGAATCACCCTTCTGGTGGGGCCGCCTTCGGGCCGCCCGGCGTTGAAGGTCACTCCAGACCTCCGCCCTTGCTGAACCAACAAACTACCAGGAGTCCACATGTCTGAGCAGAAGCTCGCAGCAGAAGCACGCACCGAATTCGGCAAGGGCTTCGCCCGCCGCGCCCGCGCCGCCGGCCAGATCCCCGCCGTGATCTACGGCCACGGCGCAGAGCCCATCCACATCACCCTGCCGGCCAAGGCCACCACCCTGGCTGTCCGCACGGCCAACGCCCTGCTGTCCCTCGACCTGAACGGTGAAGGCCACCTGGCCCTCGTCAAGGACGTCCAGCGCGACCCGATCAAGCAGATCATCGAGCACATCGACCTGCTGACCGTGCGCCAGGGCGAGAAGGTCACCGTGGACGTTCCCGTGCACGTCGTGGGCGAAACCGCTCCCGGCACCGTGCACAACCTCGAACTCACGGTTGTCTCCCTCGAGGCCGAGGCCACCCACCTGCCCGAGTCCGTCGAGGTGAACATCGAGGGCCGCGCCGCCGGCGAGCACATCCACGCCTCCGACCTCGTGCTCCCCAAGGGCTCCGTCCTGCTGGCCGACGCCGATGCCCTGGTCGTCAACATCTCCGAGGCCACTGCACAGGCCGAAGAGGGCGAAGCAGAGGAAGCCGCAGCAGTAGCTGCCCCGGCCGAAGAAGCTGCTGCCGAGTAATTCGGGCACAACCCTTCCGCCTTTCACACAGCGCGGATCAGTGGCCGGGTCCTTTTCGGGCCCGGCCACTGCCGTCCCTGCCCCAGTTGCGGGCCAACCCCCGCCTTAGGATTGATTCATGACTGACACCTGGCTGATCGTAGGCCTTGGCAACCCCGGACCCGAGTACAGCGGCAACCGGCACAACGTCGGCCAGATGGTGCTCGACGGGCTGGCCGGGCGCATGGGCGGCAAGTTCAAGGCGCACAAGGCCAGGGCCCTCGTCCTTGAAGGCCGGCTGGGGATCGGCGGCCCCCGCGTGGTTCTGGCGAAGCCAGGCACCTACATGAACGTTTCCGGCGGTCCGGTGTCGGCGCTCGCCAGGTTTTACGACGTCGAGCCGTCCCGCGTGGTGGCCGTCCATGACGAGATCGACATTCCCTTTAATACTGTGAAGCTGAAGATCGGCGGCGGCGAGGGAGGGCACAACGGTCTCCGCGACATCTCCAAGGCTCTGTCCACAAAGGACTACCTCCGGGTCCGGGTGGGAGTCGGCCGGCCGCCGGGCCGGATGGACACCGCCGACTACGTGCTGCGGGACTTCGGCACCGCCGAAAAGAAGGAACTGCCCTTCCTGCTCGACGACGCCGCCGACGCCGTCGAGCTCCTCGTCAGGGAGGGCCTGACCGCTGCGCAGCAGCAGTTCCACACCGCCAAGGTGTAGCGTCTTTCGCCGGGGTTCTTCCTCCCCGCCGCCCCAACCCTCAAGGTCGCATCAAGGTCTGCGAAATGTGAACGCAGTGCCCTATATCCCTGCAAAGTAACGGGGTAGTCTACTTTCTAAGCGGGGGAGGCGATGGAGCCTTTATCCTGCCGGGCGGGATGTAAGGAAAAGTTCATGTCAATTGAGCCACTGAGCTGGGGACGTGGGTCTACGGCGAGCGTGCTGGCGGGACCGGCAGGCATCGCGGGCGGAACGGACCTCCAACGATGGTCGGTTCCGGCGCGCAGCGCAGACCTTGAGGCCATCCGCACTGCCCTGACAGATCCCGAGTCCCTGGGCGTAGTTATCACCGGCGCCCGCGGTGTGGGGAAGTCCTCGTTGGCCCGTACCGCCGTGGCCGAATTGGGCCCGGACGTCTGGGCCCTTCAGCTGCGCAGCCCCCTGACCGGCTCACAAACCTCCTATGGCTGCCTGGCCTTCCTCCTTGCCCGGCTTCCACAGTCCGCGCTGGCTTCCCCCACGGCCATCCTCCAGGGCATCACCTCCCTGATCCGCTCCGACGCCGCCGGGCGTGACTGCGTCATTACCCTGGACACCACCGGCCAGATCGACGACATGAGTGCCGGCGTCATCCTGAACATCATGCTGACGCACACCGCCCGCGTCATCGCCATCGCGCCCAGCACCAGCGACCTGCCGGCGGACTTCCACTGGCTGCTCACCGACAGGCGGCTGACGGAAGTCCGGCTGGACAACCTCAACGAACTGCAGACCCGGCAGGTGCTGCTGACGCTGCTGGGCCACCGGGTCTCGGCTTCGCTCGTGAGCACCTACCACTCCATCGTGGGCGGCAATCCGCTTCTGCTCAAGGCACTCGTCACAGAGCAACAGCAGTCGGGAAACCTCGTCCTGTCGGATTCCGTCTGGACCCTGCGGGACCGGGTGGTGCTCGACGGCGCCACCGGGCTGGATGACATTGTCCGGTCGCGCTGGACCCGGGAAGAGCCGGAAACCCGCGAGGTCATCGAGATGCTGGCCTGTGCACGGCGTGTCCCGCTCGCCAGGCTGACCGAAATCTACGGCACAGCCACCGTGGCCGACATGGAGGACGCCGGACTGCTGACGGTCGCCGACGCCGGGGACCGCTGGGTCTCCCTGCGGGAACAGTACCTTGGGGACGTGGTGCGCTCCTGGCTCAGCATCTCCCGCCGTCGTGAACTCCGCACCCTGTTATTGGGCGGCCACGAACCCGAGCTGACGGCCTTGACCATGGAGGAACGGATCGAGTTCGCCGCCTGGACCAAGGAGTGCCAGGCGGAGCTCAGTCCTGCCATGGCGGTGGCCGCAGCGGAGGCGGCCGTGCAGCTCTTTGATCCGCGGTTCGCGATCTCCTGCGTTGAAGGCATTAAGAAGACCGACGATGTGTGGGTGGAAGCGCAGCTGTACAAGGCAACCGCGTACCTGCTGCTCGACCTGCCGCTGCAGGCCATGGCCGCGCTGGAGGACATCTCCCGGGCGCAGCTGGATGCGCTCGGCGAGGAGGCCTTCGCCCGCGTGGTGGGAGCCAAGTGCCGGGTCATGGTCTGGCTGCCGGAACTGTGCGGCCAGGTGCCGGATGAGCTGGCGGCCGCCCGCAAGCGGCTTGGCGTCGACCCGGGAGTGGCATCCAGCTGGCCCGATCCGCTGGGCACGGCGTCCAACGTCATTACCCTGGCCGAATTCGAATACAAGTCCTTCATCGGCGACTACGCCTCCATGATCATCGAGCTGGAGAAAGCCTCCGACCCCGCGTTCACCAAGGATCCCGGGCTGAGGATCCAGTCGGGCCTGATCCTGATGCACGCCCTGTCGGCGGTCGGCCGGGAAATGGACGCCCTCCAGCTGATGCGGCGCGTGGGTGGACAGCTGTCGGATGCGGGGCCGCTGACCGGCCTTCGGGAACGGTTCGCGATGACGGCATTCAACGTGCTGCTGCAGGCCGGCCAGTGGAAACGGTGCCTGGAACTCGTCGGCCCGCCCAAGGGGCAGGAAGAACGCCGGCTGGCCTACCGCACGTCCGCGACGGAACTGGCCGCCGGAATCGCGTACGTATTCTCCGGCCGCGGCGCGGTGGCCCTGGATTCGCTGCTGTCCGCCGTCGCCCAGCTCGAGCTCCGCCCTGTCCTGAACATGCTGCAGGCCGCCTACGCCGCCACGGCCTTCGCCTACGCCCAGATCGGCAATGCCGGGCAGGCGCACAAGTACCTCGACAAACTCCGCGGAGTGCGCGGACACTGCAACTTCGGCACCCTTTTCGTCACCGAGTTCTGTGCGGACATGGCCGGGCGCTGGCTGGGGGACACCGATGCCGTGAAGCGTCTGCTTGAGGCAGCACACCGCGACATCGATGCCGGCCGGTACACCCTGGCCGGAATCAGCCTGCTCGGAGCCACCGTGAACGGGACCGATGAGGACTTCCGCCTGATGGAGGAGGTGGCGGGCCACCGGCAGGGGACCCTCGCCGAGATCTCCCGCCTCATCGCCGTGGGCACCCGCACCAAGGACGCCAAGGTTCTGTTGGAAGGCGCGCACCTGTGCGCGGAACTGGAACTCGACGCCGTGGAGGCGCGCTGCGTTGCGCTCGCTGTCGACTTTGCCCGCCACTCCGGCGACTCCGCGTCAGCCCGGGTTGCCCAGGCCCGGCTGGACAGCCTCACCGCCACGGTGCCCAGCCTGCCGATCGTTCCCAGCAGCGGAAGCCCGCTCCTTACCGCGCGTGAACGCCAGATCTCCCGGCTGGCCGGAAGGGGCGTATCCAACCGGGACATCGCCCTGGAGATGGGCGTATCAGTCCGAACGGTGGAAGGCCACCTGTACCAGGTCTTCACCAAGCTGGGCGTGACTTCCAGGGGTGATCTGCCTGGCCTCGTCTAACAGCTCCCCAGCCAACAGCTCCCCGTCCAACACTCCGTCCCACGGCGTCTCGTCCAATGGCCGCAGTGCCAAGGCAGAATCCGAACTCCGGCAGCTCACCGGCCGCCGTGAAGCGATAGAGCATGTCTGCACGGTCATCCGGAGCCGAGCCAGCCAGGCCGTTTATCTGATGGCGGGCCCCGGCGTCGGAAAGACCTCGGTCACGGACGCGGTGCGGGAGAAGCTGTCCGCGGAGATGACGGTGCTCCGCATCCACGGGAGCTCCTCGCTGGCCAAGGTCCCTTACGGCGTGCTGGCGCCGTACACCTCGGGCCTCGCGCCCGAGGAAGCGGACTCGCCGGTCTCGGTGCTGCGGGCCGTCTGGGCCCACTTCCAGGAGCTAAGGGGAAGCAGCGACCTGAAGGGCGGCAACGACGCCCCCGTGCTCCTGGTGGTGGACGATGCCCACCACCTCGATGACGCCACGGCCAGCATGGTGGTGGACATGACCTCGGCCGGCTGGGCGACCGTGCTGGCGGCCGGACGGCCGCGGCCGGGCCTGCCCCAGGCCCTGAACCAGCTCTGGTATGACGGCCTGGCAGAACGCATCGATCTCCGGCCGCTCAACGGCGAGCAGGTCACGGAGGTGGTGGAACACACCCTCCAGGGGACCGTTCCCGTCAGCACCGTCCAGTCGCTGTGGTCCGCCTCCGGCGGCAACCCGCTGCTCCTCGACTGCCTGCTGGCCGACGCAACAGCATCCGGAACGCTGGTCCAGCGGAACGGCATCTGGGTGCTGCTCGGCCCCCTGCCGGCCGACGGACCGAGGCTTTCGGACCTCGTGGTCAAGGATCTCCTCCGGCGGACGCCGGAGGAACAGGACGCGCTAAAGCTGATCGCGCTCGCGGAGCCGGTGCCCCGGGGCCTGATCGAGGACGTCTGCGGTGCCCGCGTCGTGCGTTCCTTGCTGGACAACCAGGTGGTGAGCGAGTCGGCCGCGCCGCACACCGAGCTGCGGCTCACCCATGCCATCCTGGGCGAATCGATGCGGCAACAGGTTTCGGTCTCGCGGAGCCTGCAGCTGCGGCAGAAGCTTGATGCCCACCTGGACGCCGCCGCTGCAAGTGCAGAAGGCAGGCTGCGCCTGGTCCAATGGTCGCTGGAATGCGGCCTGGAGGTATCGGACCAGGACTTGCTGGACGCAGGATTACTGGCTGCGACCACCTTCAACAACGCCGGCGCGCGCCTCATGGCCGGACACGTGCAGGCGCCGGAGCTGCAGGCCCTTGCACTCTCAATCACCGCGAGGGCTCATTTCAACGAGGGGAAGTACCGCGAGGCCGCCGAACTCCTTGACGGTTGCTGGCTTGACCTGGCGGGCCGCCCGGAGGCTCCGCAGGTTCTCATGCTCAGGGCGTCATCCCACCTGGCGCTGGGAAAGTCCGTGCCGCTGCTCAGGGCGGAATCACGCCAGCGGCTCGAGGAGGCCGGGGTCGCGCCCGCCGACGCCTGGCAGGACAGAATCCATGGCCTGCTGGAGATGTCCGCCGCCGGCGACCATGAAGGCATCAGGGGCGTCATCGCGGAGCTGGGAACCACAGAGCCTGACAGTGCGTCGAGCGTAGAAGCAACACAGCACACCGTGGCGCAGGCCCTCCTTGCCCAGACGCTGGTTGCTGCCGGCCGCTCACACCAGGCCCACGCCGCCGCGGCGGCCGCCGGCCCCTTCCTGCCTGCGCTCAGCGGCGGACTCTATTTCTTCAACGAGTTTGTCCTGACCCGGCTGGCGATCAGCACTCTCGCCGCCGGCAACTGGGAATCGGCCGAACATGAACTGTCCGGATACCCGGCTGAGCGCACCGAAGGCGCTGCGACCTTCGGCGGCGGCATCCAGGCACTGCGGGGCCTTGGACTGCTGCGGCAGGGGCAGCTGGAGCGCGCCTACCAGGTCCTCCTGCCCGCGGTCGAGGCGCTCCGGGTCAATGACCCGCTGCAGGAATTCAGGTTTGGCTCATCCCTTGCCTTCTACGCCGCAGCCCGGCTGGGTGACACCGCCCAGGCGAAGCGGCTCGAACAGGACTTCATTTCGGCCAGGCACGCCAGCGGACCCGGCTGCGACGCAGTCGCGGAAGCCTATGCGGCCGCCGCGGCTGAATACCTTGACCGGAAGGGCAGCGGGCTGGACAGGCTCCGTGAGCTCGCGGGGTCGGAGTCCGTTGCGGACCATCCAGGTACCAGGATGGAGTGCCTCATCCTTTGCTCTGATCTTGGCGAGCGGTCGCTGGCGCCGGAACTCGCCGCCCTCGCCGCTACCGTTGAGGGCCGGTGGGCTGCCGGCTGGCGGCAGCTGGCCCAGGCCTGGGCCTCGGAAAACGCCGATGTCCTGATGGACACAGCTGCCGCCCTGGAGGAGGCGGGCCTGCTGAACCTGGCGCGCGAGGCGTACGCCAGGGCCGGTGCCCTGCTGGACGAGGCGGGGGAGCGGCGCCGCGCCCGCCAGGCGATCGCGCACCGGGAGAAATGCGACCAGGAGCTCGGCGAGCGGTTCCGGGAAAGCCCGTTCGTCGCCTCCGTCCCCAGTGTCCACCTGACGCGCCGCGAGCGGGACATCGTGGAGCTGGCCGTGCAGGGCCTCTCAGACCGCGAGATCGCCCAGCAACTGATGGTGTCCGTGCGGACCGTCGAGGGCCATCTGTACCGCAGCTACGTCAAGCTCGGCGTCCGCCGCCGCGACGAGCTCGCGCTTGCGCTTCCGAAGAAGTAGCGATTCCCCCAAGATTATTTTTCTGGCCCTCCGGGCAAATTCCGCGCGGTTGCGCGCCGGACATCGCTACCTGCGCGGACCAGTAGTTAAGTACTCAGAAAAACGAGTACAGGATACTGGTGCCGCGGGCGCCGGTACGCGATTAACTAATAGTGGCAGCGGAAGCAGGGCTGATCTCCCCCCGAAGCTGCCACCAGATTTTCCAGGTCTCGCACCAGATTTCCGGCCCTCGGGTCCGGGTAAGGCGGGGCCGGCGACGTCAGAGCCTTCTGAGACCGAGGCTCTCCCCCCAGCCGTCGCCGGCCCTTATAACTGACGGATATGTAACAGCTGAGTAATACGCCGGAGCATCGGCATCGCAGGGAGCGGCCCGCACAGACGAGGGCCGCCCTTAGTGTGTGGGCTCCAGGGTGTGCAGCGAAAGCCCGTGCTGGGGCCAAAGGTGCTGTGGGACAATTGAGGGGTACCTCAAGGCATCCAAGGAGTCCCATTGGCCGTAGTATCAACGCCAACCACGCTGACGCGTGCCCTTTCTGCGATGGACAACGCCGAGGTCCTGCGGATCCGCAACGACTTTCCCGTGCTGAACCAGACGGTCAACGGCCGTCCGCTCATCTATTTGGATTCCGGCGCCACCTCGCAGAATCCGCTGAGCGTGATCGAGGCGGAACAGGAATTCTACGAGCAGCGGAACGCTGCCGTGCACCGCGGCGCCCACCACCTTGCCGTGGAGGCCACCGAGGTGTTCGAGGACGCCCGGCAGACCGTCGCCGACTTTGTCGGGGCGGCCTATGAGGAGATCGTCTGGACCTCCAACGCCACCGAGGGCCTCAACGTCATCAGCTACGCGCTCTCGAACGCCGCACTGTGGTCAGCCCAGGGACGCGGCGACGCCAAGCTGCGGGACCTGGCCCTGGGGCCGGGCGACGAAATCGTGGTCACCGAGATGGAACACCACGCCAACCTGATTCCCTGGCAGGAACTGGCCTACCGGACAGGTGCCACGCTGCGGCACATCCCGCTGGACGATGCCGGGGTGCTGCGGATGGATGAGGCAGCGGAAATCGTGGGGGAGCGCACCAGGCTGCTGGCGTTCACCCATGCCTCGAACGTGCTGGGCACCATCAACCCGGTCAGCGAACTTGTCGCCCTCGCCCGGCGCGCAGGTGCCCTCGTGGTGCTGGATGCGTGCCAGTCGGCGCCGCACCTTGCCCTGGACGTCAAGCAGCTGGATGTCGACTTCGCCGTGTTTTCCGGCCACAAGATGCTGGGACCCACCGGCGTCGGAGTGCTGTATG
Organism: Arthrobacter sp. BGA-UO-ETr-C19; assembly: GCF_059568005.1. Lineage (NCBI taxonomy): Bacteria > Bacillati > Actinomycetota > Actinomycetes > Micrococcales > Micrococcaceae > Arthrobacter > Arthrobacter sp. BGA-UO-ETr-C19. The sequence continues at coordinate 102,213 of NZ_JCAQPC010000012.1, read as the reverse complement.
GCAAGCAGGAGCTCCTGGACGTTCTCCCGCCGGTCCTGACCGGCGGTTCCATGATCACCACCGTGACCATGGAGCGAGCGGAGTACCTCCCCGCGCCGCAGCGGTTCGAGGCCGGGACCCAGAAAATTTCACAGGCAGTGGCCCTTGCCGCGGCGGTCAATTATTTGACGGAAACCGGTATCGACCGGGTGCACCGCTGGGAGTCCGAGCTGGGCCAGCGCATGGTGGCAGGCCTGGAGGCCATCGACGGAATCCGCGTGCTGGGTCCGGCCGCCGGCCAGGACCGCATCGGCCTGGCGGCCTTTGACGTTGCCGGTGTCCACGCGCACGACGTCGGCCAGTTCCTTGATGCGCGCGGCATTGCGGTCCGCGTGGGCCATCACTGCGCGCAGCCGCTGCACCGGCGCCTGGGCCTGACGGCCACCACCCGGGCCAGCGCCTACTTGTACAACACCACCGACGACGTGGACGAATTCCTGGACGCAGTGTCCGGAGTCCGCGCCTACTTCCGGGCCTAGGGCCCGGACCCCGACGACAGGTACCTGACCATGAGCCTCGACCAGCTTTACCAGCAGATCATCCTGGACCACTCCAAGGCCAGGCACGGCAGCGGATTGGCCGAAACGGCTGCCCCGGACGGCGCGTCCACCGGCCAGTCACACCAGCTCAACCCGGTGTGCGGCGATGAGGTCACCTTGCGCGTGGCCGTGGACCACGGCACGGTCACGCAGCTGGCCTGGGACGGGGCCGGCTGCTCGATCTCCATGGCCTCTGCTTCCGTGTTGAGCGAGCTGGCCGAGGGCATGAGCGTGGACGAACTCCGCTCGGTGATCGGGAACTTCCGCGAGGTCCTGCGGTCCCGGGGGAAGATCCCTGCCGACCCGGAAATCCTGGGCGATGCCGCCGCCTTCGAGGGCGTGGCCCGGTACGCGGCGAGGGTCAAGTGCGCCATGATCTCCTGGGTTGCGGCCGAGGACGCCCTGAACCAGGCAGCCTGACCGCACCTCTTTAGCCGTCCTGTTCGGACCGTTCGAAGAGATCCGGGACGCCGTCGCCGTCGTCGTCCCGTGCCTCCTCCGCTTCCAGCAGCGACACGGTGAAGCCCACGCCCGCCGACGGCGAGCACGGCCAGCGCGAAGGCGATATCGGTGGCGGTGGGGATGGCCCACCCCCTCAGGGCCTCTGGCCCTGGCTCCAGACGATGACGGAGTAGGCGTCCGCGGCGGGGGAGTTGGCCCAGATCAGGGCGGCAGTAGTGGCGGCCAGGAGGAGCGCGCCGCCCACTGTCTCCGTCATGTGCGAAAGTCCGTTGGTTGAGCGTGCCGAAACCACGCTCAACCAGCGGACCTTATTCGGAGCCGGTTGGCCCGCGCCGCTCAGCTGACGAGCGCCGCGATTCCGATGGCGGCCGTGGCAGCACCCAACACCATGGATACCGTCACCAGGACCACGTGGACGGTGAGGAACTTCGTGGCCTTGCCGGCGGCGTCCCGTGCCCGCGGGTCCTTCATGACGCGGCGCAGGAACTGCGGCCACACCACCAGGGACCACACGCCCGAAACGATCAGGACCAGGGCAAGGAAGGCAGGGACGTCCACAGGGCTAGTGGCTTTCGAGCCAGGCCTGGGCCTGCTGCGACTGGATGTTCAGCGCCTTGCCCACCATGGGCGCGGCGGCGTCGGCGATCTTGCCGCCCAGGAACGGCACCGAGGACGTGACGTTGCCTTCGAGCTCAACCCGGGTGCTGCCGCCGTCGGCCACGAGACGCTGGACGGCGGACACGTCGATGGGCGCGCCGGCGATCTTCAGCGAGATGGTGCTCTGGCGCGAACCGTCGGCGGCCGGGGCGGCCCAGTTTTCAACCTGGGTCACTTTCAGGCTCTCGCCGACGAACTTGCGGGCGATTTCCGGCAGGCGGGTCGTGGGGAGGGTGCGCACCGATGTGGTGCTGAACTCTCCGGCGATGTCGCCCGCCACGGTGAAGGACTCGAGGGTGCCGCCGACGTATTCGCTGGTGTGGCGCTGGAAGTCCTCGTTCGCGAAGACCGCGGTGACGCTGTCGACGCCGTGGGGAAGGGTGGTGGATGCACTCAGTGCCATTGATCCTCCGTCGTTGTGGGGTCAGAACGCTTTTTGCTCACCACATCCTACGGGGTTGGCCACGCTTCCCCGGCACCGTGACCTCAGGCACCTGGCTGTGCGACGCCGGGTTTCTCCTCGGCGGACAGTCTCCGGGCCGCCGCGGTAATGTTGCGGGACATGGCCGGGAAGATGATGCTGTGGAACGGAAGAACGGCCAGCCAGTAGAGCCGCCCGCTGAGTCCCCTGGGGAAGAAAATCGCCCGCTGGCGGTAACGGCTTCCGGTGCCGTCAGGCTCCACGCAGAGCTCCAGCCAGGCGCGTCCGGGTGCGCGCATTTCGGCCCGCAGCCGGAGCAGGCGGCCCCGCTCGATCCGTTCCACGCGCCACCAGTCAACCACCTCGCCGGCCACCAGATGGTGCGGATGCCGCCGTCCGCGGAGCAGGCCCGCTCCGCCCGAGAGCTTGTCCAGCCAGCCGCGGACGCTCCAGGCCAGCGGGAGCGAGTACCAGCCGTTGCGGCCGCCGATCCCTTCGATGATCGTCCAGACGTGCGACGGGTCAACGTCGCTGGCAAAGGTCCGCTCGTCGACATACACCCTGTGCCCTGCCCAGCCGGGGTCGCTCGGCAACGGGTCGGCATCGGCGCCGGCATTCGCCCAGGTGGTTTCAACCTGGCCGTCGCGTTCCTTGCCGAGCGCCAGGGCAACGGCTTTGCGGTAGCCGGTCAGGCCGCCGTCGGGCTGCTTTATGTAGGTGTCGATGTCGTGTTCGGCCGAGACCGCATCGTGCTGCAGGGACTGGACCAGCGGCACGGACATCGTCAGCGGAATCGGGGTCACCAGGGCAACCCACAATCCGGCCAGCCTGGGTGCCGGCACCGGAAGCGCCAGGACCGGACGCGGCGGCAGGCCCGCCTCGGCCGCGTACTCCTTCATCATGCCGGCGTACGTCAGGACGTCCCGGGAGCCGATGTCGAAGGTGCGGTTGAGGCGGTCCGCCACTTCGGCTGCTCCGACGAGGTAGTAGAGCACGTCCCGGACGGCGATGGCTTCGATCCGGTTCCGGACCCAGCTGGGTGCCGGCATGAGGGGCAGGGTCTCGGCGAGATGGCGGATCATTTCGAACGACGCCGAGCCGGAGCCGATGACCACCCCGGCCTGGAACACGATGGCATCGACCGGGCCGGAGAGAAATACCTCGCCCACCGCCTCGCGGGAGCGCATGTGCATCGACAGCGCCGTGTTGCGCGGATGCAGGCCGCCCAGATAGACGATCCGCCGGACGGAGGCGGCCGCGGCGGCACCGGCCACCAGCTCGGCCATGGCCTTTTCCTTGGCCTCGAAACCGGAGCCGGCTGCCATGGAATGGACCAGGTAATAGAGGACGTCGACGCCCTGCAGGGCGTCCTCCAGCGCCGCGGAGTCGTCGAGGCTGCTGCGGACCACCTCCACGTCGTCGAACCACGGCACGCCGGCGATTTTCTCCGGGGACCTTACGAGCACCTTGACGCGGTGGCCGGCGTCCAGCAGCCGGGGGACCAGCCGCCCGCCGATGTACCCTGTGGCGCCCGTGACAAGCACCGTCCGGGCGTCCGTGCTGCTGCCATTTCCGCTGCTGTCATTTCCGGTCTGGTCGCTCATGGGAGTCTCCTTGGGGGCGGCGGCATGGCTGTGCTGATCTTCAGACTGTCCTGAACTTCACCTGCTCAGCAAGCTTAGCAATGCGGTACCCGGGGCCCGGATGCCGCCGGTGTGCCCTCAGGGGTAGGCTGGAAGCCCCGGCATTCGCAAGAATCTCGGCTTTTCGTGTTGCCTGCGTTCGAATGAGATTCCAGGAGATCCTGCCCATGAGCTCCAAAGGCCAGCGCCCCAGCGGCCAGCCCTCCAATGGCCTGCCCCTCAGCGGCCTGCGCCGCGTCCTTCATGCGGACAGGACGTTCGCCCGCGTGCAGTCCGAGGCGGGGAGGAGCTTCAGTGTCCGCAGCGAGGACTACCAGATCAGCGCCCCGGCAGGCCTGCGGCCCGTGCTCCTGGCGGAGATGGCGGACGGACTGCTGAACGCTGCGGGAAATGGGAGCTCCGCCGGCGACGCCAGCGCTGACCACGCCGCGCCGGGTGTTGTCCTGGCCGTCACCGCCACGGGACGCGAGGCCGAGGACCTTGCCGCCGCGCTCCGCGCCTACCTGCCCGCCAGCGCCGTGGCCGAGTTCCCCAGCTGGGAAACCCTCCCGCACGAGCGGCTGTCCCCGCGCTCAGACACGGTGGGCCGCCGGCTGTCGGTCCTGCGGCGCCTTGCCCATCCCCAAGAGTCAGCACACCCCGAAGACCCAGTCCACGTGGCAGACGCAGCGCACCCGGAGAACGCAGCGGGACCCCTCCGCGTGGTGGTGGCCCCCGTCCGCGCCGTGGTCCAGCCGATCGTGGCCGGCCTGGGGGACCTGGTTCCGGTGACGCTGAAGGTCGGCCAGGAGGCCCCCTTCAGCAGTGTCGTCAAGAACCTTTCAGACGCCGCCTACGCCCGCGTGGACATGGTGACCCGCCGTGGCGAGTTCGCCGTCCGCGGCGGCATGCTGGACGTCTTCCCGCCCACCGAGGACCACCCCATCCGGGTCGAGTTCTTCGGCGACGAGGTGGACCAGATGCGCTGGTTCGCCGTCGCCGACCAGCGCTCGCTGTCCGCCCCCGGCGTGCATCACCCCACCGAACTCCACGCTCCGCCCTGCCGCGAAATCCTCATCACCCCCTCGGTGATGTCCCGGGCTGCGACGCTGAAGCCCCAGCTGCCCGCGGCTGCCGACATGCTGGAGAAAATCGCCGGCGGCATTGCCGTGGAAGGCATGGAATCGCTGGCGCCTGTCCTCGTGGACGCCATGGTCCCGTTCATGCAACAGCTGCCCCCGGGTTCCATCTCGGTGGTCATCGAACCGGAGAAGGTCCGCACCCGTGCGCACGACCTCGCCGCCACCAACGAGGAGTTCCTGGAAGCCGCGTGGTCCACGGCCTCCGACGGCGGAGTTGCGCCTTTGGCGCTGGACACAGTTCTGGGTTCGCAGGCGTCGGCTGCCCTGCATTCGGCCAGTTTCCGCTCGCTTGCAGAGACCCGCTCCGCGGCCCTCGGGAACGAGGTGTCCTGGTGGTCCATCACGTCGCTGGCCACGGATGAGGAACTGACACCGGACATCGACGTGCTCAACCTCCACGCCCGTGAACCGCGCGGTTACCAGGGTGACGTGGCGGAAATGATGGACTTCATCGGCTCGCACGTGCGGGACCAGTGGCGGCTCGTGGTGGCCACCGAAGGCCCGGGCCCGGCGCAGCGGCTGGCCGAACTGTTCCACGACGCCGACATCCCCTGCGCCCGGGTGGACACACTGGACCACGAACCCCAGGCGGGGATCATCGAGGTGACTACCGCCGCCGTCGGCCGCGGTTTTGTCCTGGACGGACTGAAACTCGGTCTCCTGACCGAGGCCGACCTGCTCGGCCGCACCTCCGCAGGCTCCACGAAGGACATGCGCCGCATGCCGTCCAAGCGGCGGAACGCCGTGGATCCGCTGCAGCTGGTGGCCGGGGACCATGTGGTGCACGAGCAGCACGGCATCGGGCGGTTCGTGGAGCTCATCCAGCGCAAGGTGGCTGGGGGCGGGGACGGTGTCCGCGAGTACCTGGTCCTGGAATACGCGCCGTCGAAACGCGGGGCGCCGGGGGACAGGCTGTTTGTGCCCACCGACCAGCTGGACCAGGTGACGCGCTACGTCGGCGGTGACACCCCCGTGCTGAGCAAGATGGGCGGCGCGGACTGGGCCAGCACCAAGTCCAAGGCGCGCCGGGCGGTCAAGGAGATCGCCGGCGAGCTCATCCGGCTCTACTCGGCCCGGATGGCGTCGCGCGGCCATGCCTTCGCGCCGGACACGCCGTGGCAGCGCGAGCTGGAGGAGGCCTTCCCGTACGTGGAGACCCCGGACCAGCTCACCACCATCAACGAGGTCAAGGCCGACATGGAGCGTGAGATCCCGATGGACCGGCTGGTCTCCGGCGACGTCGGCTATGGCAAGACCGAGATCGCCGTCCGCGCCGCCTTCAAGGCCGTGCAGGACGGCAAGCAGGTAGCAGTGCTGGTGCCCACCACCCTGCTCGCGCAGCAGCACTACGAGACGTTCACCGAGCGGTTCTCCGGGTTCCCGCTGCGCGTGAAGCCGCTGTCCAGGTTCCAGGCGTCCAAGGAAGCCAAGGAAACCGCCGAGGGCGTGAAGAACGGCTCCGTGGATGTGGTGATCGGCACGCACCGGCTGCTGTCCAAGGACTTTGAGTTCAAGGACCTGGGCCTCGTGATCGTGGACGAGGAGCAGCGCTTCGGCGTCGAGCACAAGGAGGCGCTGAAGAAGATGCGCACCAATGTGGACGTCCTGGCCATGAGCGCCACCCCGATCCCCCGTACGCTCGAAATGTCGCTGACGGGCATCCGCGAAACGTCCACCCTGGCCACCCCGCCGGAGGAGCGCCATCCCGTGCTCACCTACGTGGGGCCGTATACGGACAAGCAGACCTCCGCCGCCATCCGCCGCGAGCTGATGCGCGAGGGCCAGGTGTTCTTCGTGCATAACCGGGTGTCCACGATCGAAAGGACCGCGGCCAAGATCCGCGAACTCGTTCCCGAAGCCAGGGTCGAGGTGGCGCACGGCAAGATGTCCGAGAGCCGGCTGGAGCAGATCATCGTGGACTTCTGGGAGAAGCGCTTCGATGTCCTGGTGTGCACCACCATCATCGAGACCGGGCTGGATATCTCCAACGCCAACACTCTGATCGTGGACGGCGCGGACAAGTACGGCCTGTCGCAGCTCCACCAGCTGCGCGGGCGCGTGGGCCGCGGACGCGAACGCGCCTACGCCTACTTCCTCTACCCCTCCGAGAAGCCGCTGGGCGAGGTGGCGCTGGAACGGCTCAAGGCCGTGGCCACCCACAACGAGCTCGGCGCGGGCATGCAGCTGGCCATGAAGGACCTGGAAATCCGCGGCGCCGGCAACCTGCTGGGCGGTGAGCAGTCAGGCCACATCCAGGGTGTCGGCTTCGACCTCTACATCCGGCTGGTGGGCGAAGCCGTGGCCGAGTACCGCGGTGAAGCCGAGGAGAAGGCCGCCGAGATGAAGATCGAGCTGCCCGTGAACGCGCACCTGCCGCACGACTACGTCCCGGGGGAGCGGCTGCGGCTGGAGGCCTACCGCAAACTGGCGTCCGCCGTCACCTACGAGGCCATCGACGAGGTCCTCGCCGAGCTCGTGGACCGCTACGGTGAGCCGCCCCTGCCCGCCCAGAACCTGGTCGCCGTCGCGCGCTTCCGGGTGGGTGCCCGCGAGGCCGGGCTGTCCGACGTCGCCCTGCAGGGAAACTTCATCCGGTTCTCCCCGGCGCAGCTGCCCGAATCGAAGACCATGCGGCTCAACCGCATGTACCCGGGCGCCCAGTCCAAGCCCGCCCTCGACGCCGTGCTCATCCCCAAGCCGAAAACGGCAAGGATCGGTGGCCGCGACCTGCAGGACGCCGAAATCCTGGAATGGGCCGACGGCGTCATCCGCAACATCTTCGCCGACGCCCCGGTCCCGCTCGAAGCCACGAAGGGCTAGCCGTGATGGGAGGGCACCACGCCGCGTCAGGAGCCGCGGCGTGGGTGGCTATTGCCGCGACGGGGCCGTACACGCTGGGCTGGTACCCGCTGGATGCCACCGGTGTGCTGATCGGCGGCATGGCGACTGCGGGCACCGCCCTGGTGTGCGACTGGGACCACCGTTCCAGCACCGTGGCGCACTCGCTGCCGCCGCTGTCCAACATGATCGCCGTGGGCATCGAGAATGCCAGCGGCGGCCACCGGCAGGGCACGCATTCGGTGCTGGGGGCAGCCATGTTCGTGCTGCTCGCCGCGGTTGCGGCGCAGATCCAGGTGGACACGCCGTGGGGTGTGCTGTCCGTGGGTGCCGGGCTGCTGTGCATGTTCATGATCAACATCGCCGCCAAGGCGCTGAAACTGTTTCCGAAGTCCGGGTGGATCACCAACTGGGTCTTTGCCTTGGCCATGGCCGGCCTGGTGACCTGGTTTGCGCCGCACCAGTGGACCTGGCTGCCCATGTCCATGCTGATCGGCGTCGTGGTCCACATTGTGGGGGACATGGTGACCACCGGCGGTGTTCCGCTCCTCTGGCCGCTGGTGATCAAACCGCCCAAGTTCCTGCGCCGGATGTGGGTCTTGAGGAACTTCTGGCGGCCCAACGGCGCCTTCTCCATCCCGCTGCTGGGCCGGGCAGGGTCCCGGCGGGAGTGGCTGGTGCTGATACCGGTGAGCGGCTACGCCATGGTGGGAATGTGCCTGGCCGCGTGGTCGCTGGCCGGCGCGCATTTTCCGGCCGCGCTGGCCCTGGCCGGCCGGCTGGCCAGCAGCCTGCTGGGACTGCCCTGATTCAGAGCCAAAAAGCCGAAGCCCCGGACAGTTTGATCTGTCCGGGGCTTCGGCTTTTTAGTTCAGTTGGGCTTTAGTATTCGCCGGCGGAGTCGGAGCGGCCCGTGATGGTCTGCGGGATCCAGAAGGCGAGGGCGAAAAGGCCAAGGCACACAGCCATCGGCCACGGGTTCTCCAGGGACAGGAAGGACAGCGAGTAGATGGCACCCAGGAACAGGGCCATGATGACCACAAACAGAACGATGCTGCCGGCCAGGGTGTTCTCGTTCTGGGGCGTCTTTACCTGCTGGTCGATCTTGCTGGACATTCATTCCTCCTCGGCCCCGCGGGGCTCAAACTGTGGCTGCCGCCGGTCAGTACGCAGACGAACCCTGTTCGCCTTTGACGATTGCAATACCGGAGCTGGCGCCAATACGTGTTGCACCTGCAGCAATCATAGCCTGTGCATCCTCGAGGGACCGCACGCCGCCGGAGGCCTTGACGCCCAGGTCCGGGCCCACGGTGCGACGCATGAGGGCGATGTCCCCGGCGGTGGCGCCGCCGCCGTTGAAGCCCGTGGAGGTCTTGACGAAGTCGGCGCCGGCCTCCACGGCCGCTTCGCAGGCCAGGACCTTCTGGTCATCGCTGAGCAGGGCAGTCTCGATGATGACCTTGAGGATCGCTTCGCCGGCGTGGACGGCCTCGGCGACGGCCTTGATGTCGTCCACGAGGGCGCCCCTGTCCGAGGCCCTGGCCGCAGCGATGTCGATGACCATGTCCACTTCGTCGGCACCGTCCAGCACGGCCCCGCGCGCCTCGAACGCCTTGACATCGCTGGGCGTGGCGCCCAGCGGGAAACCCACCACGGAGCAGGTGAGCACGCCGGTGCCCTTGAGGGCCGTCTTGACCGTCTTGACCCACACGGGGTTCACGCACACCGACTTGAACCTGTACTCGGCGGCCTCGGCACACACCTTGAGGATTTCCGCTTCGCTGGCCTCCGGCTTCAGCAGCGTGTGGTCGATGAAGGAAGCGATGCCCGGCGCCCCGCTGCCGTCCCCGCGAGATTCTGCGGGGCTGGTCGCGGTGCCCGTGCCGGGGCTGGCTTCGTTGCTCATGCTGGTCCTTTCCGTGGGCTTTTGGCCGAAGGCGCCCCGGGTGTCGCGGCGTCCTTGCGAACCATCCTGCCACAGCCGGAAAGCTAGGCAGCGGCGGCCAGCTGCCCCACCGGAAGCGCCGCCATGAGCTCGGTGGCGCAGACGCCGGCAGCGGAACCGGACGCCACCAGCAGACCCAGCCGCACGCCGTCGAACGCTGCAGCGTCCCCGATGGCCCAGATGCCCGGCACGGAGGAGCGGAAGTCGCGGCCGACGACGATCCCGCCGGACGCTGCCGTCTTTACGCCCGCGGCGGCCGCCAGGCCGTCCCGGGGCGTGCGGTCCTCGGCGAGGACCACGAGGTCGCCGTTCATGCGGCTGCCGTCCTCGAACACGACGCCGGCGGCCGGCAGCACGGAACCGGCCAGCGCTGGCACCACGGCGGCAGGCCGGGCAGTGGTGCGGACCGGACGGACGCCCCGGGCGCGGAGCACCGCTTCGGCCTGGCCGGCGGCGGGACCGGTGCCCACCAGGATGCCCAGCGGCCTGCGGCCAAGCACGCGGGTGACTTCCTTGACGGCGTGCCCGATCCTGGCGGCGTCGTCGATGGTGGAGTAGCTGAGGCAACGGCCGGAGCCGTCCACCGGCGAGTGCACCGGGGCCGAGCCGGTGGCGATGACCAGCTGGTCGTAGGAGAATTCCATGCCGTCGGCGGTGGTGACCACCTTGGCCCCGGCGTCGATGTGGCTGGCGGGCTGGCCGAAGCGTACGGAGACAAACGGCAGGGCGGCCAGTTCCAGCAGGTCGTCGGGGGCGTCGTCGCGGCTGCTCAGCACCGTGACGGTCCCGGAGAACTGTGCAGCGGCCAATTGGGCCACCAGCGCCTGGGCGGCCGGGCCTGCCCCGGCGATGAGGATTTTGGTGGAAGGGGCGGTGGACGGAAACTGTGCCGGAGCGGACATGTGCGGGCCCTTTCGAATGCTGCACCAGGCGGGCCGGTCTCGGGCCCTGTTGTGCTGATGGGACCCAGCCTAGGGGGACCGTTTTTCGCGGGTGTTTCCCTGCCGTTGCGGAATTGTCGCCGGCTGTTCGCTGCTATTTACCACCCGGTAACAAAAGGGAGTTTTTGTACAGATATCGCGCCCTAAACCAAGTTTTGGGGCCATATATCTGTACAAAAACTCCCTCTGTTATTCGCATCACACCGGGGTGGGTGCGGCCGCTAGACGCGGATGCGGTAGCCGCGCTTCACCACGGTTTCCACGAGCTTGCCGTCCGGCAGGGAAGAGCGGAGCCGGCTGACCGTCATGTCCAGCGCGTGCACCGAGCCGCGCAGTTCCAGGAGCTCGGAAAGGGACTCCCGGGAAAGGACCGCACCGCCGGCGCCCAGGAGCGCGCGGAGCAGCAGCAGCGGCGCCGGGGCGATCTCCACCGCCTCGCCGTCGATGCGCAGCGACCGGCCGCGCAGTTCCACGTTTCCGGAGCGCGTGTCGAGGCGGCGCACATGGTTCAGCGCAAGGTGCTCGCACACCAGCCGGATCAGCGCACCCATCCGGAACCGCTCCGGCACCAGGGGAGTGATGCCCGCGTCCAGCAGCGGCTGTGCCGTCACCGGACCAACGACGGCGGTCGTTACGGTGGTCTTGAGGCTCTCCACGAGCTGCTTGTACAGCCCCATCTCATGGGCTGTGCTCCACATGGCGTCCACGGCGGGGGCACTCGTGAACGTCAGGACGTCCAGGTTGCCGCTGCACGCAGCCTCGATCAGGCGGGGGAGCCGGTCGGCGCCGTCGGGCTTGACCCAGCGGTACGGGGTCACGGTCAGGACGGTGGCGCCGGACATCCGCAGCCGTTCCAGCTGGCGGACATCCGTGTAGCCGTGCAGCTGCACTGCCACGGTCTTGCCGCGCACGCCCTCCGCCAGGAGCATGTCCACCAGCGTCGCCGTGGTCTCGTCGCTGCTGATTCCGACGTCGGCCAGGCCGGCCGCGCGCACCGCGCCGCGGGCTTTGGGTCCGCGCACGAACATCCGGCAGGCGCCCAGGGTTTCCAGCAGTGACTCGCCGATCCCCGACGCGTCGGCCGCCTCGCACCAGCGGCGCATGCCGTAGGCGGTGGTGGCGATGCAGAGGTCCGGCTTTGCCGCGATGATCGCCTTGGTGTCCTCGATGAGGCTGATGTCCTCGTTCACCGGGGCGATCTTCAGGGCCGGGGCATGCAGGACCTCGGCGCCGCGGCGTTCCAGGGCCTCGATGAGGTCCCGCGAGCGGCGGTGGGACGTCACACCGATCCGGAAACCCTCCAGCGGGGCTTCGGCAGCCGCCTCCGGCGCGGTTTCGGTGGGCGCTGCTGTTTCAGTGGGGGCCAGTGCATTCATTGCGTTCATGCCTATCACGAACCCAGCAGCGAGGCCGCCAGGCGGTCGAGCTCGGCCGCGGCCTCGGCATGCCCGCGGTTGGCCTCAGCCACCCGCACCACCTCGCCGATCACCAGGACGGCGGGGTTGCTGCAGCCGGCGGCGGCAGTAGCGATGGTGCCCAGTTCCGCGATGGTGGTCTTCTGGCCCGGCCGGTAGCCGCGCTCCACCACAGCCATGGGCATGTCGGTGCGCATCCCGGCGCGGCGCAGGCCTGCGGCGAGGTGGTGCAGCGTGCCGATGCCCATCAGCACCACGATCGTCCCGCCCAGGCCGGCCAGGTGCGTCAGTTCCTTCTCCGTGAGCGGCGCGTGGCCGGACACGACGGTGAACATGTGGCTGACTTCACGGTGCGTCACAGGGATGCCGGCGGCAGCCGGCACGGAGATGGCGCTGGTGACACCGGAAATGACGCGGACGGGGACGCCGGCGGCGACGCAGGAAGCAACTTCCTCACCGCCGCGGCCGAAGACGTACGGGTCACCGCCCTTCAGGCGCACCACGTTGTTGCCGTCCAGGGCGGAAGCGACCATGAGCTTCTCGATGTCGCCCTGGCTCACCTTGTGGTGTCCCGGGCGCTTTCCGACGTCGACCAGTTCGGCGGAGGTGAGGGATGCCAGCTCCTGGTAGGGGGCCAGCCGGTCGTAGAACACGACGTCGGCATCGCGCAGGGCCTTGACGGCCGCCACGGTCAGCAGCTCGCCGGTTCCCGGGCCGCCGCCAACCAGCGTGACGTGGCCGGCCCGGCCGGCGGCCGGTTCGGCCGCCACCGGAATGCCGGCGGCGCGGCAGCGGTCCAGCAGTGGCTCCCAGCCGGTCTGGCCGTCGTCAACCGCTGCGACGAGGAAGGGGCGCTCGGGCAGGGGACCGTCGTGCCCGGCACCCTGCGGGGTGCTGAGGCGGGAGACGACGGCGCCGGCTGCCTCGTAGCGGCGGACGGCCTGGCGGGCGGCGAAGTCCGAACCGGTGACCAGGACATCGCGGCCGGTGAGATCAATGCTGAGCTGCATGGCTATACCTCGTTCTCATCGCGGGGCCGCATGGGGATGGAGGCCCCGACCAGCACCTTGCTTTTTTCCTCTGCCGTTGCCGGGCGCATCTGGCCGCGCTCGTCCGGGACGAAGGTGATGGAATCGTCCTTCTGGTCCGGGGCGTTCACGAAGGAGCGGAACCGGCGCAGGCGCTCGGGGTCCTTCAGGGTGTCTGCCCACTCGTCGATGTAGGTGTCGACGTGCTTGGCCATGGCTGCCTCGAGGTCCTCGGCGATGCCCAGGGTGTCGTGCACCACGACGTCCTCGACGTGCTTGATGCCGCCGTCGAGCTCCTCCTGCCAGCGTGCGGTGCGCTGCAGGCGGTCGGCGGTGCGGATGTAGTACATGAAGTAGCGGTCGATGTACTTGATCAGCGTCTCGTCGTCCAGGTCCTTGGCCAGTAGCTGGGCGTGGGCCGGGGTGGCACCGCCGTTGCCGCCGACGTACAGGTTCCAGCCGTCCGCGGTGGCGATCACGCCCACATCCTTGCCGCGGGCCTCGGCACATTCGCGGGCGCAGCCGGAGACGCCCATCTTGAGCTTGTGCGGGCTGCGGAGGCCGCGGTAGCGGAGCTCGAGCTGGATGGCCATGGCCACCGAGTCCTGGACGCCGAAGCGGCACCAGGTGGAACCGACGCAGGACTTCACCGTGCGCAGGCTCTTGCCGTAGGCCTGGCCGGATTCGAAGCCCGCGTCCACCAGTTCCTTCCAGATCTCCGGGAGCTCCTCCAGCCGGGCACCGAACATGTCGATCCGCTGGCCGCCGGTGATCTTGGTGTACAGGTTGTACTTTTCAGCGACGGCGGCGATGACGCCAAGTTTCTTCGGGGTGATCTCGCCGCCGGCGATGCGGGGGACCACCGAGTAGGTGCCGTCCTTCTGCATGTTGGCGAGGGCGCGGTCGTTGGTGTCCTGCAGGGTGCCGCGGCCGGCGTCCAGGACGTAGGCGCTGTTCTGGCTGGCCAGGATGTTGGCGATGGTCGGCTTGCAGATGTCGCAGCCTGCGCCGGTGCCGTACTTGGCCATGATCTCCTCGAAGGAGGTCAGTTCCAGGACGCGGATGGCGTCGAACAGTTCCTGGCGGGACAGCTCGATGTGCTCGCACAGGGCCTTCGAAACCTCGACGCCGGACTTGGTTAGTTCGGTTTCCAGCAGCTTCTTGAGCATCGGCACGCAGGAACCGCACTGGGTTCCGGCGCGGGTGCAGCCCTTGAGTTCGCCGAGTTCCTGGACGGGGGCGTTGCCGTCGCAGGCGCCGCAGCCGTTGATGGCGTCACGGATGGTTCCCGCGGTGACATTGTTGCAGGAGCACAGGGTGGCATCGTCCGGCAGTTCAGTCTCGGGGGCGTCGCCGCCGCCGGCGGCGCTGAGGAACGCACCGGGTTCGGCGGGAAGTTCGCGACCCAGCAGCGGGCGAAGGCTCATGTACGGCGAGGCGTCGCCCACGAAGATGCCGCCCAGGAGGGTCTTGGCGTCGTCCGTGGTGACGATCTTCTGGTAGACGCCGCGGGCGGGGTCGGCGTACACGATTTCGAGGGCGTGTTCGGTCTTCGCGAAGGCGTCGCCGAAGCTGGCTACATCCACACCGGACAGCTTGAGCTTGGTGGCGGTGTCGAAGCCGGGGAAGGTGGCATCCCCGCCGTGCAGGCGGTCCGCCACGATCTCTGCCATGGTGTTGGCGGGCGCAACCAGGCCCAGGCACATGCCGCCGAAGTTGGCTACTTCACCAATGGCCCAGATGCCCGGTACTTCGGTGGCGCAGTAGTCGTTGATGACCACGCCGCCGCGCTGGCCGAGGCTGAACACCTGCTCCTCGCCCTCGGCGGCGCGGAAGAGTTCGTCGCGGGGCCGGACGCCGATGGCGACGATCACCATGTCGGCTTCGATGATGCGGCCGTCGGCCATGAGGACGCCCGTGACCTGGCCCTCGCCGTCGGAGAGGACTTCGGACGGGAAAACGCCGCCGTGGACTTCGAAGCCCTTGGCCTTGATGAGCCGGCCCATTGCCTGGCCCGCTCCTTCGTCGAGCTGCGTGGCCATCAGCCACTGCGAACCGTCGATGACGATCGGGTTGGCGCCCAGCTGCTCTGTGCCGGCGGCGGACTCGAGCCCCAGGAGGCCACCACCGATGGTGACGGCGTTGACTTTGCGGCCAAGCTTTTCCGTGAGCTCGGCGATGGCCTTATTAATGGCCCAGACGTCTTCAAGCGTGCGGTACACGTGTGTGAGCTCGGCGCCGGGGATTGGCAGGCGGGCTGCATTCGAACCGGTGGCGACTACCAGTTCGTCGTATTCGAAGGTGTTGCCGGCAGCGGTTTCCACCGTCTTGGCTTCGGCATTGATCTTGACTACGCGCTCGCCGGTCTTCAGCTCCACGTTGGCGTGGTCCCACATGGCGCGCTCACCCAGGGTGAGGTCGTAGTCCATGTCGGTGAGGGCCTTGGAGAGCGCAACGCGGTCGTAGGGGAGGTGGGCTTCCTCAGTGAGGACCGTGACATGCCAGCCATCGAGGCCGCGGGCATGCATGGCGTCCGCAAAACGGTGGGCTGCAGGGCCGCCGCCGGCGACCACGATGCGGCGCGGAGTCGATGAGGTTGAAGTCTGTTCGGTCACTGTGGGCCTTTCGCTGGGCCGCAGACGGTGCTCTGCAGCTTGTCCATCCAGACTAGGGAGGCGCAGTTTCGCTTCAGTTTCCCAATTGTTTCGTGAACTTAACTTCTGCATCACGGCCTTGTTTCGGGCTATGTGAAGTGTCTTTTACGTTCCCGACACATTGACTGCACCCCGTCGAAACACCGTCACCCTAGCTTTGGTATACGGCCACAGCGGCGGCTAGAGCAGGCGCAATTTCACGTCTTGCAGGACCGGCCCGCCGCCGGAAAGCACGCAAAGGGAGAGGAGCCGGACATGACGGCAACACTGGAACTTGAGGATCTCGCCACCGGATATGCAGCAGGCTGGCACCGTGTCTGCGCAGTGGAGGACCTGGAACTGGCCTGGGGCGAAGCGGCACTCGTGGCCGGTCGGCAGGTGGCCCTGTTCCGCACGGGCCCCGGTGAGGTTTTCGCGGTAGCGCAGGAGGACCCGGCCACCGGTGCCTTCGTCATGGCACGCGGCATCCTCGGATCACGCGGCGCGCGCCCCACCATCGCCTCGCCGCTGCACAAGGAGGTCTACGACCTCGAAACGGGTGAGTGCTTCGGCAACGGGGACCTGCGCCTGGCCGCGTTCAGCACGCGCATCGTCGATGGTTTCATCGAGGTCGAGCTCTAAAGGCCCAGGGCCATTTACAGACCCAGAGCCAATTACAGGCCCAGCGCCTCACGCACGTCTGTGAGCACCTGGTCCAGCGCTGCCCTGGCCGCCAGCCGGGCTTCGGGCAGTTCAGCGGCCGAGCCGACGCTCTGGATGACCTCCAGGTAGCACTTGAGTTTCGGCTCCGTGCCGCTTGGCCGGATGATCACACGGCTGAGGTTGCGGGTCACATAGAGCAACCCGTCGGTCGGAGGCAGTTGTTCGCTGCCTTCGGCCAGATCCACGAATGACTCCACGGCCGAACCGCCAAACGATTCGGGCGGGTTTACGCGAAGCCGGTTCATCATGGCGTCCAGCAGGCCGAGGTCCCCCACGCGGATGTTCAGCTGGTCACTCGCGTGGAGTCCGTGGACCAGGTACAGCTCGTCCAGGGTGTCGAAGATCGTCTTGCCCTCGGACTTGGCCGCGGCCGCCAGCTCTGCGATCAGCACCGCGGCGGCCAGTCCGTCCTTGTCGCGGACCAGATCCGGTGCAACGCAGTAGCCCAGCGCCTCCTCATAGCCGTAGACGAGGCCCGGCACCCGGGAAATCCACTTGAACCCCGTGAGCGTCTCCTCGTGGGCGTACCCGGCTGCCGCGGCGATGCGCGCAAGCAGCCGGGACGAAACAATCGAACTGGCGAACACTCTGCCGCCCGCGTCCACTTCGGAGTCGTCCACTTCGGAGTCGTCCGCCCCGGCGGCGGCCAGCCGCTCCACGACATGCGCCCCCAGGAGGGCGCCCACCTCATCGCCCCGCAGCATCCGCCACGCACCCGTGTCAGGGTCCTTCGCAGCCACCGCGGCGCGGTCCGCGTCCGGGTCGTTGGCCAGGACGATGTCCGCGTCCGCCTGCATCGCTGTGCCAAGCGCCAAATCCAGGGCGCCGGGTTCCTCGGGGTTGGGAAAACTGACGGTGGGGAAGTCCGGGTCCGGCTCGGCCTGCTCGCTGACCAGCGTCACGTCGGTGAACCCGGCTGCCCGGAGGACGGCGACAGCCGTGGCGCCCCCTACGCCGTGCAACGGTGTCAGGACGATCTTCAGGTTCCGGGCCGGGAACAGCCCGCGATCGGCAAGCCCCGCCGTGGCGGCCTCGTAGTCCTGAACGATCCCGGCGTCCAGGACCGTCCATCCGTCCTGGGCCAGTGGGATCGAGGCAAGGTCGCCCACGTTGCTGATCTCGGTGGCGATCAGGGCGTCGTACGGCGCCACGATCTGCGCCCCCCGGCCGTTTTCCTCCACGGCATGACGGCCGAGGTACACCTTGTAGCCGTTGTCCTGCGGAGGGTTGTGGCTGGCAGTGACCATCACACCGCCGTCGCATTCCAGCGCCCGGACCGCATACGCCAGCAGCGGCGTCGGCAGGGCGGCCGGCATCAGGAACGTCTCGATTCCGGCCGCGGTGAACACCGCCGCCGTCTCCGCGGCGAAGATGTCTGAGTTGTAGCGGGCGTCATAGCCGACGACGGCGCGCGGCCGTGTGCCGGGCGCAGCCTCCGCCACTGCCCGGACCAGGAAATTGGCGAAGCCCGCCGCTGCGCGGCGGACCACGACGCGGTTCATCCGGTTGGGCCCCGGCCCCAGGGCGGCACGCAGGCCCGCCGTTCCGAACTGCAGCGTTCCCCGGAAGCTGTCTTCGAGGTCCTGCCGGGCGGCGGGCGTGCCGGCCTCGGTGAGCTTCACGAGTTCGGTCAGCGTTGCCGCGGTGCGCGGGTCCGGATCCTGGGCAGCCCAGGCGCGGGCGTCGTCGAGCAGCTGAAGATCGGCTTCGGAAGGCGTCATGGAAACCAAACTATCGTCAAAACCCGGCGGAGCGGTGCCGGACAGGGCAGCGGATCTGTCACAACTCCATTGCTTCGTGGCCGACGGAACGCTCCTTGACAGCAAAAATTCTGGACACGTAGCGTCTGGGTTGTGAAGCTGAACCAGGGGGTGGAGTGGGCCCTCCACTGCTGCGTCAACATGGCGTGGGCACCCGTGGGGGAACCGATCAGCAGCGGCCGGCTGGCCGAGCTGTACAAGCTGCCTCCGGCGTACCTGAACAAGCAGCTTCAGTGCCTGGTGCGCGCCGGCGTCCTGCAGTCCGTGTCCGGCCCCAGGGGAGGGTTCCAACTGGCGCGGCGTGCTGACCGGATCTCAGTGCTGGACGTGGTGCTGGCCATCGAAGGCCGGGACCTGGCGTTCCGCTGCGAAGGCATCCTGGCAAACTGCCCCGGCGGCGACGCGGACGAGGATTACCTCCACAGCTGCATCATTTCGCAGTCCATGCGCCAGGCGGAGCTGGCCTGGCGCACCGAACTCGCGCGGCAGAGCGTGGCAGGCATTGCGCAGTCCCTTGAGCGGCGGTTCCCCCAGGCGCGCGCCACCACGCTCGCCCAACTCCTCGGCAGGGACAACGGCCGGGACTAGAGCCGGCCGATGATTTCCGCCAGGAGCTTGGAAATGCGCGGCCCGGCAGCGTGTCCGGCTTCGAGCACTTCCTCATGGCTCAGCGGGGTCGGGCTGATGCCGGCAGCGAGGTTGGTGACCAGCGAGATTCCGAAGACCTCCATGCCCGCGTGACGGGCGGCGATGGCCTCCAGCGCAGTCGACATCCCCACCAGGTCGGCACCGATCCGCTTGGCGTACTGCACCTCGGCCGGCGTCTCGTAGTGCGGGCCGGTGAACTGGGCGTAGACGCCTTCGTTCAGTGACGGGTCGACCTCCCGGGCCAGGTCCCGGAGCCGCGATGAGTACAGGTCGGTCAGGTCCACGAAGGTTGCCCCTTCGAGCGGGGACGCCGCGGTGAGGTTAATGTGATCTTTGATGAGCACGGGGGTGCCGGGTGTCCAGTCTTCGTTGAGTCCGCCGCAGCCGTTGGTGATCACCAGGGTCCGGCAGCCGGCGGCGGCCGCGGTTCGCACGCCGTGGGCAACGGCGCGTACACCCTTGCCCTCGTAGTAGTGGGTGCGGGCGCCGAGGACCAGTGCGCGCTTGCCTTCCCGGGTCAGCACGGAACGAATCGTGCCCACGTGTCCCTCCACGGCGGGAGCCGAAAAGCCCGGGACCTCGGAGGCCGCCAGCGTCGCGGTGGTCACGCCGATGAGGTCGGCGGCCTCGGCCCAGCCTGAGCCCAGGACCAGTGCGGTGTCGTGTGCCTCGACGCCGGTCTTCGACGCGATGTAATCCGCGGCCGTCCGGGCTGCTTCGAAGGGATCCGTGTCCAGGAAATCTGTTGTGCTCACCCGGTCCAAGCTACCGTGCCGGAGCCGGTGCGGGCAGCAGGAACGCGCTCCGTGGGGCCGCCTGGCCTGCCCGGGACGGTTGGTGGTCAGGCGCAGGATGCGGGAGAATAGTCGTTTGTGACTATGCATCCTGATTTCAGCGCCCCCCGAATCGCAATTCTCGGCGGAGGTCCGGGTGGCTATGAAGCCGCCATGGTGGCCGCCTCGCTGGGAGCCCAAGTCACCATCATCGAGCGCTCCGGCCTCGGCGGCTCCGCGGTGCTGACCGACGTGGTGCCGTCCAAGACGCTGATTGCGACGGCGGACCTGATGACCCGCGTCAGCGTTGCGGGCGAGCTGGGAGTCAAGTTCGACGTCGACGGCGGGGATTTCGTTCCGGTCATGCGCGCCGATCTCAAGCACATCAACGACCGCCTGCTGGGCCTCGCCCGCCAGCAGTCCCTCGACATCCAGACCGGCCTGGAGCACCAGAACGTCCGCATCCTGAACGGGTCCGGCAAGCTGGTGGACAGCCACACCATCGAGGTCCTGACCGCCGACGGAACCGAGACCGTCGAGGCTGACGCCATCCTGCTGACCGTCGGGGCGCACCCGCGGGAACTGCCCACGGCACGGCCGGACGGCGAGCGGATCCTGAACTGGGCACAGATCTACAACCTGGACGAGCTGCCGGAAGAACTGATCGTGGTGGGCTCGGGCGTGACCGGCGCCGAGTTCGCCTCCGCCTACAACGGCCTGGGCTCGAAGGTCACCCTCATCTCCAGCCGCGACCGCGTGCTTCCGGGTTCCGACACGGACGCTGCCGAGGTGCTGGAAGAAGTTTTCGAACGTCGCGGCGTGAAGGTGCTGTCCCGTTCGCGTGCGGAGACGGTGGAAAGGACCGAAGACGGCGTGGTGGTCACCCTCGGTGACGGTTCCAAGGTCACCGGCAGCCACTGCCTGGTGTGCGTGGGGTCCATTCCCAACACCGCCGGCATCGGCCTGGAGGAAGCCGGCGTGGCGCTGACCGAAAGCGGCCACATCAAGGTGGACGGCGTGTCCCGCACCACTGCCCCGAACATCTACGCCGCCGGCGACTGCACCGGCGTCCTGGCGCTCGCCTCCGTCGCCGCCATGCAGGGCCGGATCGCGATTGCGCACTTCCTGGGCGACCAGGTGACCCCCATCAAGCTGCACCAGGTGGCGTCCAACATCTTCACGTCGCCCGAGATCGCGTCAGTGGGTGTCTCCGAGGCCGAGATCGAATCCGGCAAGTACCAGGGCGACATCATCAAGCTCTCCCTGCAGAGCAACGCCCGCGCCAAGATGCGCAACGTCAAGGACGGCTTCGTCAAGATCTTCGCCCGCAAGGGATCGGGCACCGTGATCGGCGGCGTGGTGGTCGGCGCCAACGCGTCGGAGCTGATCTTCGCCATCTCCATCGCAGTGAAGCAGAAACTGCATGTCGACGACGTCGCCAGCACCTTCACGGTGTACCCGTCGCTGAGCGGCTCCATCTCCGAGGCGGCACGACGCCTGCACGTGCACATGTAGGTGGTTGCCGCACAACCTGTGAATGGCAGTATTCTCCTAGTCGCCACCGGCAGAGCTGAGTAAAATTCAGACTGTCGATCCCCGGGATTGGCGGCACCGGGCTCCGACAGACTGATCCACCAGCGGTCAACTATGCGGAGAGTATTCTTCCGAACGGTCGGACCGCGGAAGCCAGGAGCGTGCCATGATCACTGTTCAAAAAGCCGCAATAAACACCGCCCTCGTAGCGGCCCTCGTGGGCGGCGGCGCCTACCTCGCCATGGGCTATCCCGTCATTGCCTCGTCCACCAACGGCACGGGAAGCCAGTCCAGCACGGACTCGGCCAAAGGTGGCCACCAGGCCAACGGCATCACCGAGCAGCTGCTGACGGGGGGCACTGCCACACGGGTGCGGAACGCGGTGCTGGCGGCCAATCCCGGCGCGACGGTTCACCGGGTGGAGACCGACGCCGAAGGTGCGGTCTACGAAGCGCACATCACGAAGGCTGACGGCTCGCGGGCGACGGTGAAGCTGGACGGTTCCTTCAACGTCACAGCCACGGAAGCCGGGCGCGGAGGACGGTAGGAAATCCGGTTCAGGAACAGGCTGATTCAGGAGCAGGCGTACGGGGGAACGGCGTCGCCGGGCGCGAACGGCTCGAACCAGTGCCGGATGTCCAGCTTGCCCGTGTCCTGCTCCCCGATGGTGTCCGCCGCATCCCCGGCGCCGTCCGCGTACAGGGTTTCAGAGTCGGCGTCCTCCAGCAGGACTTCCTCCACGATGGCGCGCCACTCCTCGGGCAGGTCCAGTTCGTAAATGTCCTCGGTGATCCTGGCCTGGTCGAGCAGGCAGTGGACCGCAAGCTCGCCGGCGACGCAGCCGGGGGCGGTCCAGCCGCGGGCAAGGGACGCCGTGACGTCGGACGCCACCACGATGAACCGCTGCGTGAACTTCGCGTCATAGCTGGCCGCAAACTGCGGGGGCAGTGAGGACAGCACGGACGTTCCGGCGATGGCCTCCGGCGTGACGGTGCCCAGTTCGTGTAACGCGCCAAGGTCGCGGAACAGCTGGTCCATGAGGATGCTGGACGAATTCCACAGCAGGCCCGCCAGCAGGCGCGTCTGGCGCACGGACAGCTCCCGCTCGTCAGGGCTGGCTGCGGCCATCTCTGCAAGATCCTCGGGGTCGAACTGGAGCCGCTGTTCGGCGGTCATGTCGTCGGGGTGCGGGTCCAGGCCCAGGAGCTCAAGGCTCAGCCCGGTGAGCTTTTCGGAATCGGCCAGCAGTTCATCAGTGATGTCGTCGTCTTCGTCGGCATTCATGCTCCCGATGCTACCGGCCGGCCGCGGCCTGCCCGATTTGTGTGACGCAGCCCCGTTACCCGGCGGCTGCCTTAGGCGGCAGCTCCCTGAAAGTGCTTCTCGATCAGCCCCTTGATGTCCTCGTGGCAGCCGCCGCAGCCGGTGCCCGCACGGGTTGCCGCGGAAACCTCCGCCACTGTGGAGCAGCCCCCGGCGGCAGCTTCGGCAATCTTGCCGCCGCTCACGCCGGCGCAGCGGCACACCGTGCTCTCGGGGTCGTTGGATGCACCCGCCGGCGCGAGCTGATCGGGACCGTCGAGACGCAGGAGCAGGGACCTGTCCGCAGGCAGTTCGGCGCCGCGTTCGAACAGCTGCACCAGCTCTCCCGCGGTGCGTGGCATGCCCACGCTGACCAGGCCTTCCAGCACGCCGCCGCGGGTGGTCATCTTCACGTAGCGCCCGTGCTCGGGATCCGCCCACTGGGCGATCTGCAGGCGCGGCCTGCCGTTGACAGCCCCGGCGGTCAGGATTTCCTCATCCCAGGGTTCCGCGGAGTTGTCCCCGGCCACCGCCATGTTCATGCCGCGGGCCTTCAGCACGATTACGCCCGGCTTTTCCTGGGGGAGCGGGGGCAGCGAGTCGGCGTCCTCCACGGAACCCTCGGACAGCAGCAGGAGGTATTCGGCGAGCCACCCGGCCTGCCGCCAGCCCGGGCCCACCAGGCCGGACGGTCCCCGCGCGGTGCGGCACTCGATGCAGGCGGGATCCGGGCAACGGACCTCGGCGCAGTCCCCGATGGCGAAGATGTGTGGCTCGTGGTGTGCGCGCAGCCGGTGGTCCACCAGGATGCCCGTCCCGGTAGAGAGTCCGCAGCCCTCGGCGAGCTCGATGCGCGGGCGGACGCCGCAGGACAGGACCAGCAGGTCGCCGTCGATTGCCGATCCGTCGTCGAGCAGCAGTGCCGAGAACCCGCCGTCGGGAGCGTTGTGCTCAACGCCCGTGGAACGGGCGTTGCCCGCCACCCGGACGCCGCAGTTGCGCAGGCTCGCCGCCAGCACGGCGCCGCCGCCGCGGTCGATGTTCCGGCCAAGCGGGTGGGGCCCGTTGTGCACCACCGTGACCGTGGCGCCTTCCTCCGCGGCGGCGAGGGCCGTCTCGAGCCCCAGCACGCCGCCGCCGAGCACCACCACGCGCTTGCGGCCTGCCACTGCTTTGCGGAGCACGTCGGCGTCGCTGAGGTCGCGGAGTGCGGTGACACCGGGCGGGAGGACGGGAGCGGCAGGGTCCGGGTTCAGCCCCGTGAGGTTGGGGATCACGGGCCGGGAACCGGTGGCGAAGACCAGCATGTCGTAGTGGGCGGAGGTACCGTCGGAGAGGAGGACGGACTGCCGTGCGCGGTCCACGCGCCGGACCTTCACGCCCAGCCGGACGTCCACGCCGTCGGCGACCAGGGCTGCGGCGTCGGCGAGGGCCAGCGCCTCGGGAGTGGTGCGGCCAACCCCAAGGTCGGCCACGAGCACACGGTTGTACGCGGCCTCGGTTTCCTGGCCGATGACGGTCAGTCCCACCTGCCCGGTACGGAGCGCCGGCAGCAGTTCGTCGACGAGCCGCGCGGCGACCGGACCGAATCCGACAATGACAATCTGCTCGCTCATGAGGCCTCCGATGTCTGAAGAACACTGGTGATCGGGGCGGCCGCTGCCAGCCGGACCCAGACTTTGTTGAACTTGAATTCGGGCATTCCCGAGATGGGGTCAGTGGCCGCTTCCGTCAGCCGGTTCGCGCTTTCCAGTTCGGGGAAGTGGAACGGCAGGAAGACGGTTTCGGGGCGGATGGCGGTGCTGAACTCGGCCCTGCAGACCACTTCGCCGCGTTCATTGGCAACGGAGACCTCCGCGCCGTCCGTGATGCCCATGGCCGCGGCGGCGGCCGGATGGATCTGCATCCGGGCTTCAGGCTGCGAGGCCAGGAGCTCGGCCACCCGCCGCGTCTGGGCGCCCGACTGGTAGTGCTCCAGCAGGCGGCCGGTGATGAGGGTCATGGGCTTGGCGGCCGGGTTGGGATGCGCGATTGGAGTACGACGGCGGCGGGGCGCCACCGGGGTCATGACCGCCTTGCCGTCAGGGTGGGCAAACGCATCCAGGAACATGCGCGGAGTTCCGGTGCTGCCGGCGGGGTAGGGCCAGTACGCGGCTGCGCCGCTGTCCAGCATGGCGTAGTCGATGCCCGAGTAGTCAGCTGCCCCGCCGGCGGAGGCCAGGCGCAACTCCTCGAAGACCGTCTCCGGATCGTCGCTGTAGCTGGACGGAGCCTCAAGCGCCTCGGCCAGCCTGGCCATGATCCACAGCTCGCTGCGGGCGCCGGCGGGCGGCTGGATCGCCTGACGGCGGCGGAGGACGCGGCCTTCGAGGTTGGTCAGCGTGCCTTCCTCCTCGGCCCACTGCAGCACCGGCAGGACGAGGTCGGCCTCTGCTGCGGTCTCGGACATGAAGAAGTCGCAGACCACCAGGAAATCCAGGCTGCGGAGCCCGCGGATGACAGCGTTGGCGTCCGGCGAGGCGACGGCGATGTTGGAGGCGTGCACGAAAAGGCAGCGGACGCCGTCGGGCTGGCCCAGTGATTTGAGCAGCTGCACGGCCGGCAGTCCGGGGCCGGGGATGAGCGACTCGGGGACGTTCCAGACCTTCGCCATGTGGGCACGGGCGGCGGGATCGGTGATCTTGCGGTAGCCGGGCAGCTGGTCGGCCTTCTGGCCGTGCTCGCGGCCGCCCTGGCCGTTGCCCTGGCCGGTGAGCGTGCCGTAGCCGCTGCGGGTGCTGCCGGGCAGGCCCAGCAGGAGGCTGAGGTTGATGGCAGCCGTGGCGGTGTCCGTGCCGTCCACGTGCTGTTCCACGCCGCGTCCGGTCAGGATGTAGCTGCCGCCCTTGCGTGCGCCGCTGGCCAGCCGCCGGGCCGTCTCGCGGATGAGCTCGGCGGGGACACCGGTGATGGACTGGACCCGCTCCGGCCAGTAGGCGTTGACGGACCGGACCACGGCGTCATACCCGGTGGTGCGCGCCTGGATGTATTCGGCGTCGAGCAGGCCTTCATGAATCACCACGTGGGAGATGCCCAGCAGCAGGGTGAGGTCGGTGCCCGGAAGGGGCTGCAGGTGGATGCCGCCGCCGTCGGAGGTGAACGCGGCAGTGGCGGAACGCCGCGGGTCCACCACGATGAAGCCGCCGGCGTCGCGGACGCCCTGCAGGTGCTGGACGAACGGGGGCATGGTCTCGGCGACGTTGGAACCGAGCATGAGGATGGTGCTGGCCGTATCCAATGCCTCAAGCGGGAAGGGCAGGCCCCGGTCCAGGCCGAAGGCCCGCATGCCCGCGGCGGCCGCGGACGACATGCAGAACCGGCCGTTGTAGTCGATCCGGGAGGTGCCCAGCGCGAGGCGGGCGAACTTGCCCAGCTGATACGCCTTTTCATTGGTGAGGCCGCCGCCACCAAAGACTCCGACGGAGTCGGCGCCGTACGTGGCCCGGGCATCCTTGACGGCGGCGGTGACGCGGCCCAGGGCCTCGTCCCAGGAGATGGGGCGGAAGACGCCGTCGGGCCCCTTGAGCATGGGCTCGGTGACGCGTCCGGGGTGCTGCAGGAGCGACGCGGACGTCCACCCCTTGCGGCAGAGGCCGCCGCGGTTGGTGGGGAAGTCACGGCCGCTCACTTCGAGGGCCAGCCCCTCAAGGGCGGGCACCGGCTGGGCGGACGGCGCCGCCACGGGGCCTGACCCCGGCTGAACAGCCGGGGTCAGGCCCGTTGCGGCCGAAGCCGCTGGGGACTTGAGCGTCATGGCGCACTGCAACGCGCAGTAAGGGCAGTGCGTGTCGGCGCTTTTGGTCATGTTAGACGTGTCCCATCGCGTTTCGGTTGGCGTTGCGGATGTAGCAGAACCAGCAGACGGCCAGCATGACAACGTAGGCTCCGACGAAGCCGTAGAAGGCCGGGGTGTAGGAGCCGCTGGCGGTGTTGGAGGCGTTCAGCACCTGCGGGATGACGAACCCGCCGTAGGCGCCGATGGCGGAGATCAGGCCGAGCGCCGAGGACGCCAGGCGCTGCGTCTGGACGGAGCTGGCTCCGGAGCGGGCAGCCCGGCTGGAGGTCGCGAAGATCACCGGGATCATCCGGTAGGTGGCGCCGTTTCCGAAGCCGCTGGCCGTAAAGAGCATCAGGAACAGGACCAGGAAGAGCCAGAAGTTCTTCAGCGGCAGCGTCCAGATCATGGTGAGCGTGATGACGGCCATCGCGGCGAATGCAGTTACGGTCATCCGGGCTCCGCCCATGCGGTCAGCCATGCGTCCGCCGTAGGGGCGGGCCAGCGAGCCGACCAGCGGGCCGAGGAAGGCCAGGGAGAGAGCCACTGCGCCGACGGAGATGGAGGAGAAAGCCGGGAAGTAGTCCTTGATGAGCTTGGGGAACACACCGGCGAAACCGATGAACGAACCGAAAGTGCCGATGTAAAGCAGGGCCATCACCCACAGGTGGGGTTCCTTCACGGCTGCCAGGGATCCGGCCACGTCGCCCTTGGCGCTCGTGAGGTTGTTCATGTACTTGTAGGCGCCGAAGGCTGCCAGGAGGATCAGCGGAACCCACATGAGGCCGGCTACGGGCAGGTTGACGGTGCCGGCGGCCAGCAGCGTGATGGCGATCGGGACAGCAAGCTGCGCCACGGCCGCGCCGAGGTTGCCGCCGGCCGCGTTCAGGCCCAGGGCCCAGCCCTTTTCGCGGGCCGGGTAGAAGAACGTGATGTTGGCCATGGAGCTGGCGAAGTTGCCGCCGCCGAAGCCGGCAAGGGCAGCGACGAGGAGCATGACGCCGAACGGTGTCTCCGGGTTGGACACGCACAGTGCGAGCCCGATGGAGGGAATGAGGAGGAGCAGGGCGGAGACGATGGTCCAGTTCCGGCCGCCGAAGCGCGGAACCATGAACGTGTAGGGGATTCGGAGCGTGGCCCCGACGAGGCTCGGCATGGAGATCAGCCAGAAGATCTCGGAGGTGCTGAACGTGAATCCGGCGGCGGGGAGCTGGACCACCACGATGGACCACAGCTGCCAGACGACGAAGCCAAGGAACTCGGCGAAGATGGACCAGTTCAGGTTGCGGCGCGCGATGGAGCGGCCCTCGGATTCCCACTGGTGCTTGTTCTCGGCGTCCCAGTTGGCGATCCAGCGTCCGGGACGCTCTTCAAGGGCAGGTGCGTCAGTGGTGGTGGCGGCGGCGGCAAGATCGAGGGAATTGTGGGTTCCGGCGTCTGCGGTGCGGTCAGCAGTCACGGTATACCTCCTTGGGGATTGTTGTCCTTCCAAGGTAGGGATGGCGCGTTTCGCAGACGGTCGCGCTTTGTTAACGTGCTGTGACATTTGCCTATCAGCCCGCTTTTAGCGGCGTTAGGCTTGCTGGACGACCTCATGCTGAGACAACTCAGGAAGTCCGTATACTGGACCGCTTGTCCGTTGGGTGGATGGCGGGAACTAAGATTGAACTCTGTTTTATCCCTATGTTTGGAAGGGCTTCCGCGCGAGGTCCGTCCAGTTCTCATGAAAGCGTCCCCACATGTCATCGCCTGCAACGTCAACGGAACATGGCACCGCCAAACCGGTGAACTCCAAGGGCAAAGTGATCTTTGCCAGCCTCATCGGAACGACGATCGAGTTCTACGACTTCTACATCTACGCCACCGCGTCGGTGCTGGTTTTCCCCAAGCTGTTCTTCCCCCAGGCCACCGAAATCAACGCCCTCCTGAGCTCGTTTGCGATCTTCGGCGTTGCGTTCATCGCCCGGCCCATAGGCTCGGTCCTGTTCGGACACTTCGGCGATAAGTTCGGCCGCAAGGGCACGCTGGTGGCCTCCCTCCTCACGATGGGCCTCGCCACCTTCCTCATCGGGCTGCTGCCCACCGCCACCGTCGCCGGCTGGGGCATCCTGGCCCCTCTGCTGCTTGTGCTGCTGCGCTTCGCCCAGGGCCTTGCACTGGGCGGCGAGTGGTCCGGCGCGGCGCTCCTGGCCACCGAGAACGCCCCCAAGGGCAAGCGCGCCATCTACGGAACGTTCCCGCAGCTCGGCGCCCCCATCGGCTTCATCCTGGCCAACCTGCTGTTCATCTGGTTCAACGCCGCCCTCAGCCCCGAAGAGTTCACCGCCTGGGGCTGGCGCGTTCCGTTCCTGCTCAGTGCGGTCCTCGTGATCGTGGGCCTCTACGTCCGGCTGAAGCTGGTGGAGAGTGTCTCCTTCCAGAAGGTCCTGAAGGAAGACAAGGTGGTGAAGGTCCCCTTCGCCGCCACCATCAAGAGCCACTGGCGCCCGGTGCTGGCCGGAACCTTCATCATGCTGGCCACGTACGTGCTGTTCTACATCATGACGTCCTTCACCCTGACCTACGGCACCAAGCCCGCCTCCGTTGCGGCCGCGCAGGCCGCCGCGGAAAAGGCCGGCAAGCCGATGTCCGCCGCCGAGGTGGCCAACTTCGTTCCCGGCCTGGGTGTTCCCCGCGGCGACTTCCTCTGGATGCTGATCCTCGGCGTCGTCTTCTTCGGCATCTTCACCCTCGTGTCCGGCCCGCTGGCCGAGAAGTGGGGCCGCCGCAAGTTCCTCATGGGCGTCACCGCCGGCATCTTCGTGTTCGGCGCGCTGTGGTTCACCATGTTCGGCCCCGGCCCCGGCGCAGCAATCGTCGGCCTCATTGTCGGCTTCACGCTGATGGGGCTCACCTTCGGCCCAATGGCGGCGATCCTGCCCGAGCTGTTCCCGTCCAACGTGCGGTACACGGGCTCGGCTGTGGCGTACAACCTCTCCAGCGTCCTTGGCGCCGCTCCGGCATCGTTCATCGCGATTGCCCTGTGGCAGGCGGCCGGCGGCAGCACCTGGCTCGTGGGCATCTACATGGCCGCCGCTGCCGTGCTGACGTTCATTGCGCTGTGGATCACACGCGAGACCAAGGACACGGACTACGAGAACAACGTGGCCTGATTCCCAGGTTTAGATGCGGAAACGAAAATGCCCGGTGTGGATCACACCGGGCATTTTCATGCGCTGTTCAGTCTTTGAGCGCCTAGTCCCCGGCGGTCGCCTCAGTCCTCGATCGTTGCGATGACGGCGCCCGCCGCCACGGTCTGGCCAGCCGCGGCGGACAGGCCGGTGATGGTGCCGGCACGGTGGGCTGTGAGCGGCTGTTCCATCTTCATTGCCTCAAGTACGACGACGAGATCACCTTCGGCGACCATGTCGCCGTCGGCCACGGCGACCTTAACAATCGTGCCCTGCATGGGGGAGGTCAGGGCGTTGCCGCCCGCGGCGGCCGTGGCGCCGCCGGTGCGGCTGCGCTTCTTGGCCTTGGCCGGCTTCGCGCCGGCTGCTGCGGCTCCGCCGAAGCCGAGGCTGGCGGGCAGTGCCACCTCCAGGCGCTTGCCGCCTACTTCCACCACCACGGTGCGGCGCTCAGTGGCGTCCTCACCCTCCGGCGCGGCGCCGTTGGGCGTCCAGGCGGGAAGGTCATTGACGAACTCGGTTTCGATCCAGCGCGTGTGGACGCTGAACGGACCCTCGGCCGGCGCGAACGCCGGGTTGCTGACCACGGCCAGGTCGAAGGGAATGACGGTGGGAATGCCTTCCACCACCATTTCCTCAAGGGCGCGGCGGGCACGCTGCAGGGCCTGGGGGCGGTTCGCTCCGGTGACGATCAGCTTGGACAGCATCGAGTCGAAGTTTCCGCTGATGACGTCGCCTTCTTCGATGCCGGAGTCAATGCGGATACCGGGGCCGGTGGGGTTCTTCAGGGTGCTTACGGTGCCGGGTGCGGGCATGAAGTTGCGGCCCGGATCCTCCCCGGTGATGCGGAACTCGAAGGAGTGGCCGCGGACCTCGGGGTCGCCGTAGCCCAGCTCTTCGCCGCAGGCCAGGCGGAACTGCTCGCGGACCAGGTCGATGCCGGTGACTTCCTCAGAGACGCAGTGCTCCACCTGCAGGCGGGTGTTGACCTCGAGGAAGGAGATGGTGCCGTCCTGGCCGACGAGGAACTCGCAGGTTCCGGCGCCGAGGTAGCCGGCCTCCTTCAGGATGGCCTTGGACGATTCGTAGAGGCGCCGGTTCTGCTCCTCGGTCAGGAAGGGGGCCGGGGCCTCCTCCACGAGCTTCTGGTTGCGGCGCTGGAGTGAGCAGTCGCGGGTGGAGACGACCACCACGTTGCCGTGCGCGTCGGCGAGGCACTGGGTTTCGACGTGGCGCGGGGAGTCGAGGAACCGCTCGATGAAGCACTCGCCGCGGCCGAAGGCTGCGGTGGCCTCGCGGACGGCGGAATCGAAGAGCTCGGGGATTTCCTCGCGGGTGCGGGCCACCTTGATGCCGCGGCCACCGCCGCCGAAGGCGGCCTTGATGGCCACGGGCAGGCCGAACTTGTCCACGAACTCGAGGATTTCATCGGCGGACTCAACGGGGTCGGCGGTGCCAGGCACCTGCGGGGCGCCGACCTTCTCGGCGATGTGGCGGGCCTGGACCTTGTCGCCCAGTGCGGAGATGGCTTCCGGCGACGGGCCGATCCAGGTGATGCCGGCGTCGATGACCTTGGCTGCGAACTGGGCATTCTCGGCCAGGAAGCCGTAGCCGGGGTGGATGGCGTCGGCGCCGGACTGGCGGGCAACGTCGATCAGCTTGTCCATCACGAGGTAGGACTCGGCTGCTGTGTTGCCACCCAGGGCATATGCTTCGTCGGCGAGCCGGACGTGGAGGGCGTCCCGGTCAGGATCCGCATAAACGGCGACGGAGGCGATGCCCTCGTCCCGGGCTGCGCGGATGATGCGGACGGCGATCTCACCGCGGTTCGCGATTAGAACCTTGGTGAGTTTTGAATGCACTGGACCTGCGGACTGCTCCGGCTTTACTGACAAGGCGTCTCCTTCTTTCCTTCAGGGAGCCTAGCCTGATTTTGAGGATTCCGCTGATATTGCTGGCGGAATCCGCGTGTAAGAGGCCCGGCCTTTGTAGGGAAGCTACAACTCCCCGGGAATTGCCGAGTCGGGCAGGTCCTGCCAGAACTCGGTGATGCTCACGTTCGCCTGGGCCAGCAGGGAGCGCAGGGTGGATACCGACAGCCCGACGACGGCGTGCGGGTCGCCGTCGACTTTCCGGATGAAAGCGCCGCCCAGGCCGTCGATCGTGAAGGAGCCGGCGCAGTGCAGCGGTTCGCCGGTGGCGATGTAGGCGTCGATCTCCGCGAGCTGCATCTCCATGAAGTGCACCTCCGCGGAGGCGACGCTGCCCAGCGTGGCGCCGGAGCCGCCGTCGTCGTCCGTGTCGCGGCAGTCCACCAGCCAGTGGCCGGTGTGCAGGACCCCGCTGTTGCCGCTCATCCGCAGCATCCGCTGCCGGGCCACGTCCACTGTGTACGGCTTGCCGTGCGACTCGCCGTCGAACTCAAAAACCGAATCGCAGCCGAGCACCAGGGCCCCTTCGGCCTCCGGCAGCGACGCGACGGCCTCGGCCTTGGCGCGGGCCAGGAGCAGGGCGGTGTCGTGCGGGTCGGTGACGCCGTAGCGTTCCTGGACGGCGTCCTCGTCGACGTCGGACACGAGGACCTCGTGTTCGATGCCGGCCTCAGTCAGGAGCTTGGTGCGGGCGGGGGACTGGGAGGCAAGAATGAGGCGGGTCACGGATCCAGCCTAATACGTTCAGAAGGGGCCCCGGTGGTAACGGTCATGTGCATAGGCGCAAGCCCGTCGCCTGCACCGCCCGCGTTTTTGTCGTACCCCCTTGGCAGACTCGTCCCATGGAAGGCGTTGGGGAGTCGGAACCGGTTTCGGTGGCCGCGGGCGGGGTTACGGTGAGGGACCTGGTTGGGTCTTTGGCCGGCATCCGGCCGTGTGCTGGCAGTGCCTCCATGATTGATCAGTTGCGGGCCCTGGAGGATCTGAAGTCCGCCGCGGCGGGGCTGCAGGCCCGGATCGCGGTGGCTTTCGATGCCCGGGAACGGCGTGAGCAGGCCGCGGCCGGGGACCGGGCCATCGTTGGTGCGGCCCGTGCCGCCGCGTACCGGCTGGACCCGCGCTCGGTGGCGGTCCGGGCCGGCAACGCCGTGGGTGACCGGCGCGTCAGCCTGCGCCCGGCCCCGGACACCATGGCTTACCTGACCGCGCTGCTGCCCGTCGCTGAAGGCGTTGCCGTGCACGCGGCGCTGACCCGGCACGCGGATGCTGTCCGTTCCGGCGGTGACCAGCGAAGCCGGGGGCAGATCATGGCCGACGCCCTGGTCGAACGGACCACCGGGACCCCGGGCGGGATCGCAGCCATCGAGGTTCAGCTGGTCATGACGGACCGCACCCTCTTCCAGGGTGACAGCGAGCCTGCCCGCCTGCCCGGCTACGGCATCGTCCCTGGTGCATGGGCGAGGGACGCCATCAAGAACGGCGGCCATAACAGACCCTGCAACGACCGTCACGGATGCACCGGGGACGGGCAGCGGGGGGCCGATACTGGTGGTGGCGGCGACAGCGGGTGCCGTGCCGCTTTCGCTGTCTGGTTGCGCCGCGTCTACACCGCGCCGGGGTCCGGGGATCTGGTCGGCATGGATTCACGGGCCAGGCTTTTCCCGCCGGGGATGCGACGCTTCATCCAAGTGCGGGACGACACCTGCCGCACGCCGTACTGCGACGCCCCGATCCGCCACCACGATCACATTTTTCCGTGGCATGAGGGCGGAACCACGGCCCTGGCTAACGGTGCCGGGCTCTGCGAAGCCTGCAACCACACCAAAGAAGCCCCGGGCTGGCACACCCGGCCACGCCCCGGCCCGCGGCACACCATCGAAGTGCAAACCCCCACCGGCCAGAGCTACTGGTCAACCGCGCCACCCCTGCCGGGAGTGCAGGTCGCTGCCTGGGGCGCGGACGCAGCCTCGGAAAGCCGGCGCGTCCGACGCCACGCAAAGGCTCGCCGGGTCCATCAGAGAAACAGGCCCGCGGGCACAATATCCGCCGCCTCATCGGCTGCCTGACTTGGAACAGGCCGTCCTCAAGACGGCTCTTCTAAATGGCGGAAGCCTGGGCGGCCCGCAGCTGGAAATGCTGGCCGTTCAGGCTCCGCTCGCCTTCGTGAGCCGGCTAATTGCCGGCCGAAGCCGTGACGGGCTCGGCATCCGGCTCGGCATCGGGCGCGGCCGGCGTGGCGTGTTTGGGCTTGCCGAGCTTCGCCCCTTCGACGTCAACATCCGGCAGGATGCGGTCCAGCCAGCGCGGCAGCCACCACGCCTTCTCGCCGAGGAGGTACATGACGGCCGGAACGATGGTCATGCGCACCACGAAGGCGTCAACCAGCACACCGAATGCCATCGCAAAGCCGAGCGGCCGGACCATGTTCAGGTGCGAGAAGATGAAGCCGGCGAAGACGCTGACCATGATGATGGCGGCGGCGGTGACCACCGCGGAAGCGTGGCTGAAGCCGGAGCGGACGGCGTGCTTCGCGGACTCGCCGTGCATGAAGGACTCACGCATGCCCGAGGCGATGAACACCTGATAGTCCATGGCCAGCCCGAACAGCACACCGATCAGGATGATCGGCAGAAAGCTCAGCACGGCGCCGGGATTGTCGACGCCGAACACCGCGCCCAGCCAGCCCCACTGGTAGACCGCCACCACG
The DNA here is from genome assembly GCF_059568005.1 of Arthrobacter sp. BGA-UO-ETr-C19. Taxonomy (NCBI): domain Bacteria; kingdom Bacillati; phylum Actinomycetota; class Actinomycetes; order Micrococcales; family Micrococcaceae; genus Arthrobacter; species Arthrobacter sp. BGA-UO-ETr-C19. The sequence continues at coordinate 68,170 of NZ_JCAQPC010000012.1, read as the reverse complement.
GCGCCGAACGCGGCCGCGAGCGACAGCAGGAAGCCACCGGTCGCCAGCAGCGGCACCACGATCGAGCGGAACACCAGCAGTAGCAGGACCAGCGAGAGCCCCACCACGATGGCCAGGTACAACGGCAGTGCGTCGCCCAGCTTCGTGGAAACGTCAATGTTGCCTGCCGTCTGGCCGGTCAGGCCGATGCTGACTCCGGTGGAGTCCTCGATTTCGGCGCGCTCGGCACGGATGTCGGAGACCACGTCAACCGTGCTGGCGCTCGCCGGCCCCTCCTTCGGGATGACCTGGAACACCGCCGTCCCGCGGTCCTCGCTCAGTGCCACCGGAATGGCGGCGGTGACGTTCCCGGTCCTGCGCAGGATGTCCGCGACGTCCAGCTGCTTGGCCTGTGCCTCGGTTTCGCTCAGGCCGTCCGGGAAATCACCCACCACGATGATCGGTCCGGTCATGCCTTCGCCGAAGCTGCGCTTGGTGGCGTCATAGGCCTTGTAGGCCTGGGAATCGGCAGGTTCGGAGCCGCCGTCGGGCAGTGCGAGCCGGAGCTGGGCAGCGGGCAGGGCCACAATGCCCAGCGCCAGGACGCCGGCCAGCATGGCCAGAACCGGGTGCCTGGTGACGAGTCCGCCCCAGCCGTGGCTGCTGCGGTGTTCGTCCATGGCACGGTCCGCGGCCGCACGGTTTGGGTCGGCATTGTGCCGCTCGGCCCTGGCCCAGGCCCGCTTGGAGATCAGCTTCCTGCCCACGAGGGAGAGGATGGCCGGCGTCAGCGTCAGGGCGACCAGGACGGCAACCGCGACGGTCCCGGCCGCGGACACGCCCATGACTCCCAGGAACGGAAGCCCCGGTACCACCAGCGCGGCGAGGGCGATGATGACCGTCAGGCCGGCGAACAGCACGGCATTGCCGGAGGTTCCGGTGGCACGGGCCACCGACTCTTCCGCGTCCATGCCCGCCAGAAGTTGCCCGCGGTGGCGGTTGACGATGAATAGGGAGTAGTCAATGCCAACGGCGAGGCCCAGCATGAGGGCGAGCATCGGGGAAATGGAACTCATGTCAATGAGGCCGCTCAGTGCCATGGTGGCGCCAACCCCCACCGCCACGCCGATCACGGCCATCAGCAGCGGCAGCCCGGCGGCGACCAGTGTGCCGAGCATGATGATCAGGACGAGTGCAGCAACGGCAATGCCGATGACCTCGGCCACGCCGAAGATCTCGGAGACGTCCTCGCTGATCTCCTTGCTCGGCAGCGCCGTTACGCCGGCTGAGGAGACTTCCTGCACGATGTCCTGGACTTCCTGGCGCACTTTGGGGTCCAGCCCGTTGATGGAGGTCTTGAACTGAACCTGGGCAATGGCTGCCTTGCCGTCCTCCGAGACGAATCGCAATCCCTGGGAAGCCTGGACCTGGCGCTTGGCCAGCTCCAGCTTGGCCGCACCGGCCTCCGCTTCCCTGGTACCGGCGTCGAGCTTTTCCTGGCCGGCGGCCAGGGCGGTCTTCTGCTGGCCCAACTGGGCCTCGATGGCCGAGGCCGGAAGTCCGGCTGCGGTCATCTGCGCCTCGGCAGCGGCCAATTGTTCTTTGCCGGCGGCCAACCGGGCGGCCGCCTTCCCCAGTTCTGCCTTGCCCGCAGCTGCTTTGGCCTCGCCGGCGGCCAGGTCTTTTGCCGCCTGGTCCAGCCGGGTCTGCGTGCCAAACGGATCGACGGTTTCCCGGACGTCCGGAAGGGTCTCAAGTTTGCTCAGGGCAGCGGACACCGCGTCCTTGCCGGCCGGGCTGAACTGCGCGTCGTTGGCTTGGAAGACAACCCCAGCCGAGCCGCCGGATGAGGCCGGCAGCTCCTTTTGGAGCTTGTCGGCCATCTGCTGGGTTTCCGTCCCCGGAATCTGGAAGTTGTTGGACAGCGTGCCGTGAAAGGCTGCCGCTGCACCGCCGACTGCCAGCAGGATTGCCAGCCAGAGCGAGACGACGAGCCATCGGTGACGGTAGGAAAACTTGCCAAGGCGGTACAGGAGAAGTGCCATGTCAGGACCGTTCTGCGTTGTGGGTGGAGGGTTGGGCGGAAGAGTCATTCGACGGCGGGCCCGATGCCGGTGTGGCGAAACCGGATCCGAGGAGCCCCATCGAGTCGATGAGCAGCTGGCGGAGGATCGCCAGCGACTCCGGGGAGAGGTCGGGCCCGCAGCGGCGGAACCACACGTCCATGGCAGCCTTGCCACAGGAGACGACCGACCCTGCGAGGGCCCGGACGTAGAGCTCGTCCTGTTCAGTGCCGGGACCCTGTTCTGTGCCGGGGGCCTGTTCGGTGCCCGGGGCCTGTTTGGTCCGGGGGGAACGCTCACGGGCCGCGGCAATGATCTGCTCGGTGCAGTGGTCCCAGGCCTCAAGCTCGGAGCGCGCCATGAGCGGATTGCCCTGGGTCAGGCCGAACAACTCAGCCAGCGGAGCCACGGTCATGGGGTCGGCCAGTCCAACGAGGGCGGCGCGGGCGGACTCGAGGATGGGTTCGTCCGCGGGACGCCGGCGGAACTGTTCGAGGGCGCTGTCCAGGAAGCCGTGGGTCACCGACGCGATGGCGGCCTCTGTGCTGCTGAAGTAGTTGAAGAAGGTCCGGCGTGAGATGCCCGCCACTTCGGCAATGTCCTCGACCGTGAAGTGGCCGGGGCCGTGCTGCCGCAGAAGAGCCAGGGTGGAGTCGGTAATTGACTGCCGGGTGGCAGCCTTGTTCAGCTCGCGCCGGGAAACCGGCCCGCCGGCGTCGGCCGGGGCGGAATCCGACGAAGACGAAGGCGAAGAGGGTGAAGTGGAAGTGGACACGCAGTTACACTACGTGCAAGTTTGCACTCTGCGCAATCGCGTTCGGAATGCTTCCCCGCTTGCGCGGCAAAACTCACAGCCTCTTCACAGCCGGACTAAAGCCGCTCTTGAGGAGGAGGGTGCATCCTGTTGTCGTGGCCGGCACGGCGGCAATGATGCCTCAAGGCCGGCGGATCGAGGAGCGGACCATGGAGCGTTCAAAGAAAGTGGCTCTGGGACTGGGCGCGACTGCCCTGGCTCTTGGCACCGGATTCACTGTCACCGGAATGGCAGCCACAACAACAGCCACTCCAACGCCTACCCCCACGTCAAGCAGTCCATCCGGCAATCCCACTGACGGGCTGCGTTTCGACGGTGACCGGCACGGGCACGGGCATGGGCATGGACATGGACGCGGCCACGGGGTCGTCAAAGCTGACGCCGCGGCGCTCGCGGCCAAGCTGGGCGTGGACCAGGCCAAGCTGGAGGACGCCCTGCGGGCATTCCGCGAGGCCAACCGTCCGGGCGGCCCCCGCGCCGACGGTACAAAACCTGACAGGGCAGCCAGGGAAGCGGCACTGGCAGCATCGCTGGCCAAATCCCTGGGCATCGATGAAGCCAAGGTCAAGGCCGCCCTCGAGGAACTCCGCACCCAGGCGCAGGCGGACCGGGCGGCCGCCCTGAAGAGCCGGCTGGATCAGGCGGTGAAGGACGGCACGCTCACCCAGGCCGAAGCCGACGCCGTCACGAAGGCCGTGGAAAAGGGCGTGATCGGCGGCCACTAGGCCTGGTCAGCGGGCCCGGAACCCCTTATGGTCTGGTCACCGTGGTCTGATCACGCCCGTGGGGCTGGTCTGTCAGCTGGTTCGGTCGACGGCGGCGAGGATTGCCGCTCCGAGTTCCGCGGGTTTGGTGAACTGGGGCCAGTGCCCGGTGGGAAGATCCACGAGTTCCACATCGCGGATGCGGGCGAGTTCTTCAACGTAGGGGTGCCCGGCGTCCATCCACTCTGTCAGCAGTGAGGACGGAAACTCGCAGGCGATCACCGTGGCCGGGACGTCGTAGCGGCGCACATCGTGAAGGTGCTGCTTGTCGCAGGCCACTGCCTTCGGCTGCGGGATGGCCCGTGCGCGGAATGCTTCCCGCAGCCCGTCGTCGAGATCAGTGAGGTCGGCCTCGTCGAACACGTCCCACGAGGGCAGGGGGATCTCGTCCCCGTCAGCCGGCAGTTCATCATTGATGACCCCGCCTTCCCCGAGCGGACCGCTGTCCACGTAGACCGCCCGGACCACACGGTCTGGGCGCTCGTCCACGGCGCCGTGGATGATGGCGCCGCCGCCGGAGTGGCCAACGAGCACCAGCGGGCCCTCAACGCCGTCAATGGCTTCCACAACTGCGTTGATGTGGTCGCGGAGCCCGATGCCGGTCCGCTTGGCGTCCTTCGCCTCGAGGCCCGGGAGGGTCAGCGCATGGATCTGGTGGCCGGCCTCCACAAGCGGGGGAGTGACGCCGGACCAGGATGAACCATCGAGCCAGAAACCGGGAACCAGAATGATGTCCATGCCGGTACCCTACCCTCGCTGCATGCCGCCCGGGGCCCATTTGGGCTGCCAAACTTAATGCGGCCGGACATAAATGAGTGTGCCCCGGGAAACTCCCGGGGCACACTCCTTCAAGGGATCAGGCCTTGGCCTCAACCAGCTCACGGTCGACGGCGGCGGGCGCCTCTTCCTCGCGGAAGGCCTCCCCGGTGCGGGGTGCGTTGTAGAGGGTTTCGTCGAGGATTCCCTGGCGCTTGGCCACAATCGTGGGCACGAGTGCCTGGCCGGCGACGTTAACCGCCGTGCGGCCCATGTCCAGGATGGGATCGATCGCCAGCAGGAGTCCGACGCCGGCCAGCGGCAGTCCCAGTGTGGAGAGAGTCAGCGTCAGCATGACGACGGCGCCGGTGGTTCCCGCCGTCGCAGCGGACCCGAGGACGGAAACCAAGGCGATGAGCAGGTACTGGCTGAAGTCGAGCTGGATCCCGAAGAACTGGGCTACGAAGATCGCTGCCACAGCCGGGTAGATTGCCGCGCAACCGTCCATCTTGGTGGTGGCGCCCAGCGGAACGGCGAAGGAGGCGTAGCCCCGGGGCACACCGAGGTTGCGCTCGGTGACACGCTGGGTCAGCGGCAGCGTACCGATGGACGAGCGGGAAACGAAGGCCAGCTGGACGGCCGGCCACGCGCCGGAGAAGTACTGCTTGACTGACAGGCCGTGGGAGCGGACCAGGACCGGGTAGACGCCGAACAGCACCAGGGCGAGGCCGATGTAGATGGCAACCGTGAACTTGCCCAGCGAGCCGATGGTGTCCCAGCCGTAGACGGCCACCGCGTTGCCGATCAGGCCCACGGTGCCCAGCGGCGCGATGCGGATGATCCACCACAGCACCTTCTGGATGACGGCCAGCGCAGAGGCGTTGAGGGCCAGGAACGGCTCTGCCTGCTTGCCCACCTTGAGGGCGGCAACGCCGACGGCGATGGCGATCACCAGGATCTGCAGGACGTTGAAGCTGACGGAGGTGGTCACGGCGCCGGAGTCGGTAACGGTGGAGCTGGCGCCAAGGCCGAGGAAGTTCTTGGGGAACAGGCCGATGAGGAACGCCCACCAGTCGCCCTGCTTGCCGTCGTACTCCGCGTCACCGGAGATGCCGGTGTTTGCGCCCGGCTGCAGGAGCACGCCCAGGCCGATGCCAATCAGGACGGCGACCAGTGACGTGATGGCAAACCACAGCAGCGTGTTCCAGGCCAGCCGCGCTGCGTTGGCGACCTCACGCAGGTTGGAGATGGAGCTCACCACGGCGGTGAAGATCAGCGGCACGACGGCGGTCTGCAGCAGCGACACGTAGCTGGAGCCGATGGTCTGGAGCGTAGCGCCCAGCCCGTTGGGGTTTGCCTTGGTGCTGCCGGTGTACTTGGCCAGCAGGCCAAGCCCCAGCCCGACGATCAGGGCCGCGATGATCTGGAAGCCGAAGGAACCTGCCCAACGGGGCAGCTGGAAGCCGGGGCGCCCGGCCGTGGATGAAGTGGTTTGATTGCTCACCACAACAAGCTAGGCCGCATAAAATACAGCTTCCAGCGGGCATTGAGAAATATTACGCGGGTGGATGAGCCTGTGATGGTCCCGATGCCCGGAAAATCGCCGCCAGGCCGGTGTTTTATGAAGTTATTCCCACGGCGTGTGTGGCAAACATCTCGCCCCGCGTCCGTAGTTTTTGTCCATATATCGCGACCAAATGGCCTCCGAAGTCGCGGTATCTGGACAAAAACTCGAATCCCTCAGCGGCGGTCCAGCTAGGCGCGCGCCTGGTCGAGCATGGCGCGCTTCAGGGTGTCGAGGCCTACGGAGCCGATATTGAGTGCCTTGGTGTGGAAGGCCTTGAGATCGAAGTCCGGCCGGGCTTCGAGTTCCTCGCGGATCTGCTCCCACAGCCGCTGGCCCACCTTGTAGGATGGGGCCTGGCCCGGCCAGCCGAGGTAGCGTGCGAACTCGAACTGAAGGTTGCCCTCGCTGATGTCCAGGTTGGCCTTGAGGAAATCGAAGCCCTTCTCCGGCGTCCAGGTGCCCGTTCCCCAGCGTGCGGGAACGCCAAGTTCCAGGTGCACCCCGATGTCGAACACCACCCGGGCAGCCCGCATCCGCTGCATGTCCAGCATGCCCATGTGGTCGCCCGGATCCTTGAGGTAGCCGAGTTCCTCCATGAGCTTCTCGGCGTACAGGGCCCAGCCCTCGCCGTGTCCAGACGTCCAGCAGACGTTGCGCCGCCAGCTGTTGAGCAGCTCGCGCCGGTAGACGGCGGTGGCCACCTGAAGGTGGTGGCCGGGCACGCCCTCATGGAACACGGTGGTGGTTTCGGCCCAGGTGGTGAACGTGTCCTCGCCTGCGGGCACGGACCACCACATCCGGCCGGGCCGGCTGAAGTCGTCCGTCGGTCCCGTGTAATAGATGCCGCCCTCGTCGGTGGGCGCGATCCGGCATTCAAGCGTCTTCATGACGTCGGGAATCTCGAAGTGGACGCCGGCAAGGTCGGATATGGCGCGGTCGGACAGCTCCTGCATCCACGCCGTCAGGGCATCCGTTCCCTTGAGCCGGCGGGCGGGATCGCTGTTGAGGATCTCCTTGGCCTCGCCGATGGAGGCGCCCGGCTTGATTTGCCCGGCTACCTGTTCCTGGGCGGTGATGATCCGCTCGAGTTCCTCAACGCCCCAGGCGTAGGTTTCTTCGAGGTCGACGGCGGCGCCAAGGAACACCCGAGAGGCGAGGGCGTAGCGCTCCCGGCCCACGGCGTCCTTCTCCGGTGCGAGCGGCAGCAGCTCCTCCTGCAGGAACGTGGCCAGTCCGGCGTACGCCGCCCGGGCGGCGGCAGCACCGGCGTCGAGCTTTTCCTGCAGTCCCGCCGGCAGCGGGCCGTCAGTTGTTTTGGCGTCGGCCGCAAGCTTGGCGAAGAAGCCGTCCTCCGCGGCGTATTTGGTGGTCTGTTCGATCACGATCGACACTTGCCGCCGCGCCGAGACCTTGCCGTTGTCCTTGGCCGTCCGCAGGGACTCGATGTAGCCGCTGATGGCCGCCGGCACGCTGTGCGTGCGGCCCGCGATGTTCTCCCAGTGCTCCTCGGTGTCCGTGGGCATGAGGTCAAAGATCGACCGGATGTTCTGCGCCGGGGAGTCGATGTTGTTCAGCTCGGCGAGATTCCAGCCCGAGTCGTGGATCTCCAGCTGAAGGCCGAGGCGTTCGCGCAGGGCATCGAGGGTGACGGCGTCGACGTCGTCAACGGGCTCCAGCCCCTCGAGGGCCTCCAGGGTCTTTCTTTCTGCGGCGGCGAACCTGCCGAGCCCGGCAGGGGAAAAGTCCTGGAACTCGGTGTCATGCCCCGGGATGCCGAGCGTGGTGGCCAGGCTCGGGTCCAGGGCGACGAGTGTGTCGGTGTGGGCGTCGGCGACGGCGTCGATGGCGGTCCGGGGGCGCGCTGGGGCGGCAGATTCAGTAGTCACCCCACGAGACTAACTGCGGGGTTCCCGTTATGAAAGACTTACTGAACTTTTGCCAAGCAGGGGCCCCGCCGCCTGGGCCCACGCTGCCGAGGGGCCCAAATCGAGCTTGCGAGATTGGGGAGGCAGCGGGGAGGTTCCCTGGCCGAGCGAAGCGAGGTTAGGGAGGCGGCGGGGATTAGCCCCGGCTTCGCTTCCAGGCACCCGGACCCGGCGTCGGCGCCAGCCGCAGCTGCTGGCGCCGCACCCAGTGCCGCGTGCTCGGCTTCTCCGGGCCGGCTGCTGCCGAGGGACCCAGGGAAAGCACGACGGCGGTAAGCGCCGCCAGCTCCTCGGCCGTCGGTTCGCCCTTGAGGACGGAGAACAGCGGGGTTTCGACAGGCTCAACCGCCGGATCCTGCGCGCTCACAGCGGGATGTTCCCGTGCTTCTTCGTGGGCAGGCTCGCGCGCTTGTCGCGCAGTGCCCGCAGCCCCTTGATGATCTGCAGCCGGGTGTCCGAAGGCGCTATGACAGCGTCAACGTAGCCCAGCTCTGCGGCCTGGTACGGGTTGAGCAGCTCCTCCTCGTACTGCTTGATGACGTCGGCGCGCTTGGCCTCCACATCGCCCCCGGCCTCGGCAACGGCGGCGAGGTCGCGCCGGTAAAGGATGTTGACGGCACCCTGTGCGCCCATCACGCCGATCTGGGCGGTGGGCCACGCGAGGTTCAGGTCGGCCCCGAGCTTCTTGGAGCCCATCACGATGTAGGCTCCGCCGTAGGCCTTCCGGGTGATCACCGTCAGCTTGGGCACGGTGGCTTCGGCGTAGGCGTAGAGGAGCTTGGCTCCGCGCCGGATGATGCCCTGGAACTCCTGGTCCTTGCCCGGCAGGAAGCCGGGAACATCCACGAGTGTGATGATCGGAATGTTGAAGGCGTCGCAGTGGCGGACGAAGCGGGCCGCCTTTTCGGAGGCCGAGATGTCCAGGGTGCCGGCGAACTGCAGCGGCTGGTTGGCCACGATCCCCACCGTGTGGCCTTCGACGCGGCCGTAGCCGATGATCACGTTCGGTGCGTACAGTGACTGCATCTCCAGGAAGTGGGCGTCATCGACGATCTGCTCGATGACCTTGCGCATGTCGTAGGGCTGGTTCGCGGAGTCCGGGATCAGTGTGTCCAGGGTGAGGTCTTCATCGTCGAGCTCGAGCTCCTGCTGGTGCTCTAGCACCGGCGCCTCGGAGAGGTTGTTGGAGGGCAGGAAGTCCAGCAGTTCCCGGACGAACTCAATGGCGTCGGCTTCGTCGGAGGCCAGGTAGGTGGACGTGCCGGTGGTCGCGTTGTGCTGCCGGGCGCCGCCGAGGGTCTCCATGTCCACGTCCTCGCCGGTGACCGTCTTGATGACGTCGGGGCCGGTGATGAACATGTGCGAGGTCTTGTCCACCATGACCACGTAGTCGGTCAGCGCGGGGGAGTAGGCTGCGCCACCGGCGCACGGGCCCATGATGAGGGAGATCTGGGGCACCACGCCGGAGGCGTGGACGTTGTTGCGGAAGATGTCCGCGAACATGGCCAGCGAGGCAACACCCTCCTGGATCCGGGCCCCGCCGCCGTCGTTGATCCCCACCACGGGGCAGCCGTTGCGCAGCGCGAATTCCTGGACCTTCACGATCTTTTCGCCGTTGACCTGGCTCAGGGAGCCGCCGTAGACGCTGAAGTCCTGGCTGTAGAGGGCCACGAGGCGGCCCTCCACGGTGCCGTAGCCCGACACGACGCCGTCGCCGAGCGGCTTCTTCTTCTCCATGCCGAACGCGGTGGAGCGGTGCACTGCCAGCGCGTCGAACTCCACGAAGGAGCCTTCGTCCACGAGCAGGTCGATGCGCTCGCGGGCGGTGTTCTTGCCGCGGGCATGCTGCTTCTCGATGGCTTCAGGGCCGGACGGCTGCTCAGCACGGGCCTGGCGGTCGCGGAAATCGGCAATTTTTCCCGCCGTCGTGGTCAGATCGTGGCTCATGAAGTGTCTCCGGCTCTGTAGCTGTTGTGCTGTGGCTGTTCTGCTGCGGCAGCGTGACGCGGGGCCCTGGTTGCCGGTTTAAGTAGCATCCGTACAAATCCAAAGCCCTGATGGCTAGTCTAGTGACGCAAATTCCCGGGACCGCTGTAGGGTTCCTACAATTTTCGTCCGTGGCGCCGACGGAACCGTCGATGTTACTCGTGGGTAACAAATTGCGGCTAGAGTGTCCCTATGACTTCGAGCAGCGACGCTTACCCTGTTCCGGCTACGCCCTACCAGGCCACCGGCAGCCTTCGGGGCCGGACCATCCTGATGTCCGGGGGCAGCCGCGGCATCGGCCTGGCGATCGCCCGGCGGGCAGCGCGCGACGGTGCCAATGTGGTGCTGCTCGCCAAGACCGGCGAGCCGCACGCAAAGCTCGAGGGGACCGTCTACAGCGCCGCCGACGAGCTGGAGGCCGCAGGCGGCAGCGCCCTGCCTCTGGTGGGGGACGTCAGGAACGACGACGACGTCGCGCGCGCCGTGGACGCCGCCGTCGGCCGCTTCGGGGGAATCGACGTCGTCATCAACAACGCCTCCGCCATCGATCTCTCGCCGACGGACGCGGTGGACATGAAGCGCTACGACCTCATGCAGGACATCAACGTCCGCGGCACCTTCCTGCTCTCCAAGCTGGCGCTGCCCGCACTGCGCACATCACCGGGCGGCCACATCCTGACGCTCTCGCCTCCCCTGAACCTCGACCCGAAGTGGGCCGGCCGGCACCTGGCGTACACCATGGCCAAGTACGGCATGAGCCTGACCACGCTGGGCCTGGCGGAGGAGCTCAGGAACGACCGCATCTGCGTCAACTCGCTGTGGCCCCGGACGCTCATCGATACGGCCGCCATCCGGAGCATGGCCGGCGGCGAGTCCATGGTCCGGGCCGCCCGCAGTCCCGAGATCATGGCCGACGCGGCCCATGCCGTACTCACCGGCGCCTTCAACACAGGCAACTTCTACACGGACGAGCAGGTCCTGGCCGCCGCCGGCGTGACCGATTTCCGGCCCTACAGCCTGGGGGCCGCCGAAGCAGACCTCGTCGAAGACATCTTCCTGTGAGCCGGCACAGTCTGTGAGGCAGCACCGTCTGGGCCGGCATCTTTTCAGAGCCGGGACCTTCCGGTTAGCTGGCATCTTCCTGTGAGGCGGCTCTGACCGGGGGCTTTCCCGGCCGCGCGGCCCGGCGAGTCGCTAGGATTCAACTATGGATGCCGCACGCCCTGACGATAGCCGTGGACCGCAGGAGAACCCCACCGGAGCGAAGGGCCTGCCCGAGCGGCCGGCCCTGGACCGGGAAGCCCTCTCTGACGCCAACTTCCTCGCCGCCACCGGCATCGCGCAGCTGACGGTCGTGGAGACAACCGGGTCCACCAACGCGGACCTCCTGCGGGCTGTGACCGTGGATCCCAAGGCCTGGCCCGACCTGGCAGTCCTGACAGCGGAGCACCAGACTGCCGCCCGCGGCCGCCTGGACCGCGCCTGGGAAGCGCCAGCCCGCAGCTCCGTGCTGGTCTCGCTGGTGCTGCGGCCCGTCAATGCCGACGGCCGCCCCCTGGCCACCCAGACCTACTCATGGCTGTCCCTCCTGGCCGCCGTCGCGCTGCGCGACGCCCTGGATGAGACAGCGGGAATTCCCGCTGAGCTGAAGTGGCCGAACGATGTCCTGGTGCGTGGCGGGAAAATTGCCGGCATCCTCGCCCAGCTCGGCCCCCTGGGCGACGGCTCGGTGCCGCCCGTCATCCTTGGCACGGGTCTGAACGTCACGCTCACCGAGGACGAGCTGCCCGTGCCCACCGCCACGTCCGTCCAGCTTCAAGGTGCCGGCACGGTGAACCGCACCGCGCTGCTGAAGAGCTACCTGTCCCGTTTTTGCAGGCTGTACCGCAGCTTCTGCAATGCCGACGGCGACGCCACGGCCGGCCTGGCCGGCGGTCCGTCGCTGCACAAGCGCGTCGAAACGGCGATGGTCACCCTGGGCCAGCAGGTCCGCGCCCAGTTGCCGGGCGACCACGAGATCATCGGCCACGCTTCCCGGCTTGATGACTCGGGCTCCCTGCTGGTGGTGGATGCCTCTGCCCATGAGCACGTGGTGACTGCGGGGGACGTGGTCCATCTGCGGCCGTGGTCGCCGGAGACTTCTGCCAGGCATGGCGCCGATAAGCACAGCGCCGGGCAGCATGGCTCTGACAAGCAGGGGTCCGGCGAAAGCGGTTATGCGTAAGGAACTCCTTCCGGGCGAGCAGGTCATCGTGGTGACCCGCCCGCAGCCCAGGGTGCTGTTCCTCCCGGCGGTGGTTTTCATTGTGGTGCCGGCCCTTGCCGCATTTGCCAGCGCGTGGATTATCCGCGGCGGCCTGGCCGCGCTGGCCCCCGCCATCACCGGGGAATGGACGTTTTGGGCGGTGGCCGGCTGTGTGCTTGCCGGCCTGTGGATCCTCCTGGGGTACTGCCTGCCCCGGCTGTTGCGGTGGCAGACCACACGGTATGTCCTGACCAGCCAGCGGGTCCTGGCGCGCTACGGCATGCTCCGCCGCCGGGACCGGCAGGTTTTCCTGGTCTCAGTGCGTAATGTCACAATCAGCCAGTCGATGCTCCAGCGGATGTTGCGTTCGGGGAATATATCCTTGGATGCCGGGCACCATTTCGGCACAGTGCTGGAGGATGTGCCGGAAGTTGCCACCTTCCACAGGTTCTTGCTGGATGCCCTTGACGAGCTTCCGGACGACGAACCATTTGGATTGGGTCAGGCGCCGGATGAGCCCGGTGGCCGGTTTCCGCGGGATGTGAGAGAAGGTGGAAGAGATGAACGATGAGGATCAGCGCGGCGGCCAGGAGGCAGGCACGCATGAGGCCGGCACGGGCGGGGCCGGCGGGCAGGGCACCGATCACCGGGAGGTGACGGACGCCGTCGTCGAAAATCCGGCCACCGGCACAATGTCTGCGGAGCGCATTGCGGCCAAAGCCCTCGAATCCAGGCTTCTGGGCGGGGAGCGCAAGCTGCGCCGCCGCGAGGTGGCCGCCGGCGTGGGCCTGTCGCTGCTCTCGGCGCGCAAGCTGTGGCGTGCACTGGGCTTTCCGAACTTCGGTGACGACGACGTCGCTTTTACGGAACGCGACCAGGCCGCCCTGTCCACCGCCGTGGGCATGGTCCGGGCCGGAATGCTCACGGAAGAGGCCGCCATCTCGGTGACCCGTGCCATCGGGCAGATGACGGACCGCATGGTGGTGTGGCAGATCGAGGCGCTGGTTGAGGACATGGTCCACGAGCAGGGACTCACGGACGCCCAGGCCCGCAAGCGGCTGGTCCATGAACTGCCTGCCATGGTGGATCCTCTCGAGGAGATGCTCGTCTACTCCTGGCGACGCCAGCTCAACGCCGCCGTGCAGCGGCTGGCCGTCCGGGCGGAAGCCGGCCTGCAGGCCAGCGAGGAAGGCCGGGAGGGTGACGAGGACGACGCGCCGCTTCCGTTGGCGCGTGCCGTGGGCTTCGCCGACCTGGTGTCCTACACGAGCCTGTCCCGGCGGATGAACGAGAAGACACTCGCCAAACTGGTGCAGCGGTTCGAGAACAAGTGCGCGGAAATCATCTCAGTGGGCGGTGGCCGGCTGGTGAAAACCGTGGGCGATGAAGTCCTCTACATCGCCGAGACGCCGGCAGCGGGCGCCGAAATATCGCTTGCCCTTGCCGAGGCCTTTACCCGTGACGAGATCCTGCCCGAGGCACGGGTTGCCATGGTCTGGGGACGAATCCTCTCCCGTCTGGGCGACATCTACGGACCCACCGTCAACCTTGCCGCCCGCCTCACCACGCTCGCCGATCCGGGTACCGTGCTGGTCGACTCGATGACGGCGGCCGCGCTGGACCAGGACGAGCGCTTCGTGCTCATTCCCCAGGACGTGGAGAACGTCCGGGGATTCGGGGAGATCCAGCCGGTCACCCTGGCACGGGGACGGGGCAAGGGCCTGGTCCTGGACTAGGGGCCCTGGACTAACCTTCTTATCAATGGACTCCTGGCCCAGTGCAGGCGAAGCGTGGGCAGTCCTCCCCATCGCCCGGGCCGGGCTGCGCGGGTAGGCTGGCGGGGTAACGGACGGCCACAGGGCTGTTCTTGGACAAGCCGCCAGCGCCCATGTAATAGTCGAGGCTCAGAATTGTTCCGGCGTCTCTATGGGGGAGTGGCGGAATGTCACCGGCCCGTGATGAACGTCAGGGGCTAGCAAGCCGCGCTCGGGCGGCTGTGATTTCGGGGGAATAATAACGCTGTGTCAACTTTGTTCGGCAAGCTGGGGCTGAGGAAACGCCGCAACAAGATCGTCACCGGAACCGTCTTTTCCGCTGCAGCTGCAGCGCTGGTGGCCGGTGCCGTGATCTACCCGGGCTTCAAGACAACCGAGGTTGACCTGAACGACGGCGGCGTCTGGGTGGTCAGCAAGGCCCGCAACGCCGTCGGCCGGCTCAACTACCCCTCGCGGGTCCTGGACGGTGCCGTGACCCCCGCCAGCACCACGTTCGATGTCCTGCAGAATGCCGGCAAGGTGTTCGTCGACGATGAATCCGGCTCCACCCTGAACCAGGTGTCCGCCGCCAACATGAGGCTGGGCGGCGACAAGAAGCTTCCCGGCTCGGCGCAGGTGAGCTTCGGCGCCGACGTCATCTCGGTCACCGACCCGTCCGCCGGCAAAATGTGGGCCATGTCCCCGTCAACCGTCAACGCGTTCGACGAGGAGTCCAGCGAGCCCGCCGTGGCGGGTTCCCAGGGTCTCGTGTCCGCCGTTGGCCCCGATGACCGGATCTACTCGGCCGATCCGAAGACGGGGCAGGTGACTGTGACCACGGTGGACGCCGCGGGGGCAGCCACCCACACCGAGCAGAGCACGTGGGACGGGCTGAAGGGTGCCGGGGACCTCCAGCTCGCCGTCGTGGGGGACCAGCCCGTGGCCCTGGATGCAGCCGCAGGGAAACTGTTCCTGCCCGGCGGGCGCGAAGTGGCGCTGGCCGACGCGCGGGACGCGAAGCTCCAGCAGTCCGGCCCGGCGTCTGACTCGGTGGCCGTGGCCACCGGCAAAGCACTCCTCAAGCAGCCGCTGAACGGCTCCGCCGCGAAGACCGTGACGTTCGGCGGCCAGGGGGTGCCGGCAGCGCCGGTGCAGCTGGGCGGCTGCGTTCACGCGGCATGGTCCGGGGCGAACAAGTATGTCCGGGACTGCGCCAATGACTCGGACAACAAGAACGTGGCCGTGCCCAAAGCCAGCGCGTCGCCCAGCTACGTGTTCCGCGTCAACCGGGACGTCGTGGTGTTGAACGACGTGAACTCGGGAAACGTGTGGCTCGTCAACCAGAACATGCAGCTGGTCAACAACTGGGACGACGTTGTCCCGCCCAAGAACCAGGCTGACGACCCGGATGAGGAATCGGCCGACGACAACACCATCAACGTCCTGCCGGATCGCACCAAACCGAACCGTCCGCCCGAAACGAAACCCGACGTCGTCGGCGTCCGGCCCGGGCGCACCACGGTCCTGAGCGTCCTCGACAACGACTCCGACCCCGACGGCGACGTGCTGACCGCGTCACTCGGTGCCGAAGGCCCGCAGGCCGGCAGCATTGAAAGCATCTACGGCGGGTCCGCCTTCCAGATCGCGGTGCCGGCCGACGCCGCGCCGGGGACCGAGACCTTTGACTACACCGCGGCGGACGGCCGCGGCCTGTCCGCCGGCGGCAAGGTAAGCCTGAGCGTCGTGGGGCCGGACGAGAACCGGCCCCCGGCCTTCAAGCGCGGCGACCCGACCACGCTCCTCGTGGAGCAGGGCAAGACCGTCAGCCAGAACATCCTCACCGACTGGGCCGATCCCGACGGCGACGACCTCGTCCTGATGACGGCCACCGCCGACAACGAACAGGACCAGGTCAAGGTCCGCCGCGACGGTCTGCTCACCTTCCAGGACTCCGGCGCCTCGGCCGGCAAGAAAAGCGTCACCGTGACCGTCTGGGACGGCCGCGCCACCACCACGGGAAAGGTGGTGGTCAACGTCCAGCCGCCGGGCGCACTGGCCCCTGTGGTCAACGCCGACCACGTCACGGCCGTGGTGGGCCAGGACCTGGTCATCGCGCCGCTGAAGAACGATGTAGATCCCAACGGCGGCGCCTTGCGCCTCGCCCAGGTGGAAGCCAGCGGAGCTGCGGAACTGGGCCCCGTCACCGACGGCGGCACCTTCACGTTCCGCAGCCGGACCCCGGGCCCGGTCTACCTGACGTACCTGGCCAGCAACGGACCGCAAAGCAGCCAGGGCCTCATCCGGGTGGACGTGGAATCCGGCAAGGACTCCGGAAATCCCGTCGCTGTCCATGACGTGGCACTCCTGCCGGTGGGCGGCAGCGTGCTGCTGGACCCGCTGGCCAACGACTCGGACCCGTCCGGGGGCGTCCTGGTCCTGCAGTCCGTCGCGGTGCCGGAGAACGCCACGGCGTCGGTGAGCGTGATCGACCACAGTGTCCTGCGGATCACCGACATCGCGGGCACCAAGGACCCCTTCCTGTTCCGCTACACGATGTCCAACGGCAAATCTTCCGCCACGGGCAGCGTCTCGGTGGTGCCTGTTCCCGCCCCTGCTGTGGTGGAGGCGCCGCAGCCCAAGCCCGATGAGGTCAACGTCCGCGTCAACGACGTCGTGACCATCCCGGTCCTGGACAATGACACCCACCCGCAGGGCGAAAAACTGACTGTTGACCCGGTCCTGCCGCAGGCCGTCCCGGCGGAGGACGGGAAGAGCTTCGTCTCGGAGAACACCCTCCGCTTCATCGCCGGAAGCCAGCCCAGGACCGTGCGCGCCATCTACAACGCGGTGGACCCGCAGGGCCAGAAGAGCGCCGCCGCCGTCACCATCCACATCCTGCCGCTGGAGGGCGCCGAAAACTCCCGCCCGCAACCCAAGAACCTGACGGCCCGGGTGGTGGCTGCCGGCACGGTGCGCATTCCGGTGCCGCTGGACGGCATTGACCCCGACGGCGACTCCGTCCAGCTGACCGGCATCGACAGCACGCCGGGCATGGGCACCGCGACGGCGGGCAGCAACTTCATCGACTTCGTGGCCGCCGGAAACGGCGCCGGAACCGATACCTTCCGCTACAAGGTCGTGGACCGGCAGGGAGCCGTGAACACGGGCACCGTCACTGTGGGAATCGCTCCCCGCAGCGACACCAACCAGAGGCCCACTCCCGTGGATGACCAGGTCAAGGTCCGGCCCGGGCGGCAGATAGCCGTCGACGCAGCAGGCAACGACACCGATCCGGACGGTGACCTGATTCGGATCCTCACCGACGGCATCGAAGCCGATGCCGCACTGAAGGCCACGGTCAGCAAGCAAAGCGGCCGCATCCTGCTGCAGGCACCGGCCGCCGAAGGTACCGTCAACGTCCGCTACACCGTGGCCGACGAACGCGGAGCCTCCGCGCAGGCAGCCATCAGGATGGTGGTGGACAGCAACGTCCCGCTGCAGGCACCGATCGCCCGGGATGACCGGGTGACCTCCGCGCAAACGCTCGGTAAAACCGCCGTCGACGTCCCCGTCCTGAAGAACGACGAGGATCCTGACGGCGTGGGCGAGAACCTTAAGATCAGCAGCGCCGCCGAGACCGCGCGCCCGGGGCCGGATGGCAACATGATCGTCGGGCTGACCGAGCAGCCACAGCTGGTGCCCTACACGGTTGAGGACGTCGACGGCCAGAAGTCGACGGCGATCATCTGGGTGCCGGGCCTGGGCCAGCAGGTCCCCACCCTGGCCAAGGACCAGGTCCTCGAAGTGGTCGCGGGCCAGTCCGTGACCGCAGACCTCGCCGAATGGGTTAAGGTGCGGGACGGCCGTTCGCCCCGGCTGACCCAGACCGACCGGATCAAGCTCATCGGTGCCGACGGCAGCAACCCGGTGGCCGGCAACGGCACCGCCGTCAAGTACACGGCGGACAGGGACTACGTGGGCCCGGGGTCCATGACCTTCGAGGTGACGGACGGTTCGGGCCCGGACGACCCCGCCGGGCTCAAATCCACGCTGAGCATCCGCACCAAGGTGCTGCCCGACCCCAACCGCAACAACCCGCCGGTGCTGCTCGGCGGCTCGGTGGATGTTCCGTTGGGTGACTCTGCCGCCGCCGACCTGGCCAAACTGACCACCGACCCGGATGACGACGAGGCCGCGAACATGAAGTACGAGATCGCCGGGGCGGTCCCCCAGGGCTTCAACGTGGCCATCGACGGCTCGTCCCTCAAAGTCTCGGCGAAGGACGGCGTGAGGACAGGTGACGGGGGCGCCGTGCAGGTGACGGCGAAGGACCCGCGCGGCCTGGAATCCACTGCCACGTTCCGGCTGGCCGTCACGGCGACCAACCGGGCCAAGCCGGTGGCGAACGATGACATCGAGGAAAACGCCGCGGCGGGCAAGCCGGTGACCGTCAAGGTACTGGCAAACGACGCCAACCCGTTCCCGGACACGCCGCTGAAGATCATCGGCGTCGCCACCGAAACGGGCCAGGGGACGGCCGCCGTCAGTGGGGACTCCGTAACCGTCACACCGGAGGCCGGGTTCTCCGGCACCCTGATTGTGTCCTACACCGTGGGGGACAAGACGGAGGACTCGTCCCGGTACGCCACCGCCCGCATCCGGCTCACGGTCAAGGACAAACCGCTCGCACCCACCACGCCCCAGGCGCAAAGCGTCGGCGACCGGACTGCTTTGCTGAACTGGACGGCGCCGGCTGACCGGGGGGCACCGATCACCAGGTACACGGTGTACGGCGAAGGCGGCTACAAGCAGGACTGCCCGGCCAACTCGTGCACCCTGAACAACCTGGTCAACAACACCAAGTACCACTTCCAGGTGACGGCAACGAACGAGTTCGGCGAGTCCGGCCGTTCGCCGGTCTCCGCGGAGGTCCGGCCTGACGTCAAGCCGGACATGCCGCTGGCTCCGTCGCTGAAGTTTGGCGACAAGCAGCTGTCCATCGCCTGGAAGGCACCGGCCAGCAAGGGCTCCCCGGTCAAGTCCTATGACCTGGAAATCTCGCCGGCACCCGCCGGCCAGAACCCGCAGATCCAGAACCTCACCTCTACCAGCTACGTCTGGAAGGGCCTCACCAACGGCGTCGCCTACAAGGTGCGCGTCCTGGCCCGGAACGACGCGAAGGACCCTTCGGAGTGGAGCCCGTACTCGGCCGCCGAGGTCCCGGCCGGTGTTCCGGCGACGCCGGCAGCCCCCTCAGCAGCCGGCGCCGGGTCCGTGGGGACCCAGTCACAGGTGAACGTCAGCTGGACAGCGCCGGACAACAACGGCGACGCCGTCTCCGCCTACACGCTCACCACCCTCCGCGGCGGAGCGGTGGTGAAGAGCCAGAAGGTGGCTTCCGGAACCTCGCTCAACGTCACAGTGGACAACTCCGAGGCCGACTACGCCTTCACCGTCTCCGCCACCAACAAGGCAGGCACGTCCGGAACCAGCGCCCAATCGGCGCCGGTCAGGGCCGCCGGCAAGCCCGGCACCGTGAACGGCGGCAGCGTCCGCGCGACTGGGACCAGTGGCCAGCTGGATGTGACCTTCACCCCGCTCACGGCGGCCCAGCGGAATGGCTCGCAGGCGTCGGAGATCACCTACCGGTGGTCCACCGCCTACGGGTCCGGGCCCATCAACGCCGGCGGCGGAACTATCTCCGGCCAGCCCAACGGCCGGGACGTGACCGTCAACATCATCGCCTCCTCCACTAAGAACAACGTATCCGGCGACGCGAAGGCCATCGGCTCGGGGAACCCATACGCCCCGCCGAACGCGCCGAATGTCTCCGGCCGCCAGTCCGCCAAGGGCGACGGTGACGTGCACTGGACCTGGAACAACCCGGCGAACAACGGACGTGCCATCAAGCGGTTCGAAGTGAGCTTTGACGGAGGCGGCTGGATCGACGTCGGCCTCCGGAACAGCTACGACCGCGCCGCGGGAGGATGGGACAAGACGCATACACTGCGGGTCAGGGCGTTCACCGTCGCCTACGGACAGGCCGGCAGCGACAATGCAACCAGCGGCGCCGATCCCACCCCGCCGCCGCCCGCGTCGCAGATCCAGGTGGACGCGAGCAGCGTGCGCACCTGTCCAGGGAAGCCCGGCCTGCCGGATTCCTACCAGCCCGGCAGCCCCAACAGGTGCGGCGTCGGATGGGTGGAGCGGTCCTGGGGCAGGCTGACCATCGACTGCACCAAGGACATCTACGGCAACGGCACGCCGTGGTACCGCCTGACCGAATCGGCGAAAAGCGGATGGTATGTGAAGTCGACAACCGTGGACCTGTACGGCCCCAGGCCCGGCACATGCTGAGGCAGGGCCATGCCCTGCCAGGAACGAATATGTCTGGAATGACACAGAAGAGGAACAACCATGACAATGACTAGCGAGCAGGCCGCCTGGTTTGCAGGGACGTTCGAGAAGCTCGTCGCCAATGTGGGACAGGCTGTCCTGGGCAAGGCCCACGTCATCCGCCTGACCTTCACCGCGATGCTCGCCGAGGGCCACGTCCTCTTCGAAGACGCCCCGGGCACCGGAAAGACCTCGTTGGCCCGGGCCCTGGCGGCCACCGTCCAGGGCTCCAACAGCCGCATCCAGTTCACGCCGGACCTGCTGCCCTCTGACGTCACCGGTGTGACCATCTACGACCAGAAGACCCAGAAGTTCGAATTCCACAAGGGTCCGATCTTCAGCAACATCGTGCTTGCCGACGAAATCAACCGGGCCTCGCCCAAGACGCAGTCGGCGCTGCTGGAAGTCATGGAGGAGTCCCGCGTCACCGTGGACGGCACCACCTACGAAGCGGGCCGGCCGTTCATGGTGCTGGCCACCCAGAACCCGATCGAGCAGGCGGGCACCTACCGGCTGCCCGAGGCCCAGCTGGACCGCTTCCTGATTAAGACGTCCATCGGGTACCCGGACCACGCCTCCACCGTCCAGCTCCTGGGCGGAACCAACCTCAAGGACCGGTCCCGGCACCTGCAGCCGGTGATCACCACGCAGGCCGTGGCCGACATGGCGGACCTCGCCGCCACCACGCACGTCGACACCGCCGTGCTTGAGTACATCTCCCGGCTCTGCGAGGAAACCCGCAACGCTCCCGAGACCCGCCTGGGTGTGTCGGTGCGCGGCGCCCTCGCCATGGTCCGGGCGGCCAAGGTCTGGGCCGCGTGCCAGGGGCGCAACTTCGTCCTGCCGGACGACATCAAGGACCTCGCGGCCGTCGTCTGGACGCACCGTTTTGTGATGGACCCCGAAGCCGAGTTCTCCGGGGCAACGGCCGAAGCCGTGCTTGGACGCGTCCTGGCCGATGTCGCAGCGCCGCAGCAGCGCGCTGCCGTCTAAAGTGCAGAGGTCCAGGGTGCAGTTTCCCAAAGTGCGGCTGACCAAAATGTGGCTGTCGGGGCTGCGGCCCCAAAGCCGCCCGTCCAGGGTGTGGCGGGATGCCGCCAGCACTGCGCGCCTGGCGCTGGGTCCCGCCTGGCGGATAGCCGGCGGCGCTTGGGGCCGGCACGTCCGGCCCGTGCTGTCCGTGGTCAGCGTCCTGGGCTGGTCGGTGCTGGCCGCCGCGATTCTCCTGTGGGCGGCCGGAAGCGCCTACGGCTGGCAGGAAGCCAAGGCGGCGGCCATTGCGGCGCTGGTGCTTTTCGTCATCGCCGTCGGCTTCATCCTGGGGCGGTCCTCCTACGGGGTGGTGCTCGACCTCGCCCGGACCAGGGTGGCGGTGGGGGACAGCGCCGTCGGAAGCATCGCCGTGTCCAACACCTCTGCCCGGCCGCTCCTGCCCGCTGACCTCGAACTGCCCGTCGGGGCAGCCACCGCCGTCTTCCACCTCCCGCGGATGAAGCCGCAGCAGGTGCACGAGGACCTTTTCA
The DNA here is from genome assembly GCF_059568005.1 of Arthrobacter sp. BGA-UO-ETr-C19. Classification (NCBI taxonomy): domain Bacteria; kingdom Bacillati; phylum Actinomycetota; class Actinomycetes; order Micrococcales; family Micrococcaceae; genus Arthrobacter; species Arthrobacter sp. BGA-UO-ETr-C19. Next base: position 46,398 of record NZ_JCAQPC010000012.1, on the reverse strand, counting down.
CCATTCCCACGGCGCGCAGAGCCGTCATCGTGGTGGGCCCGGTGCGCTCCGTCCGGGCTGATCCGCTGCACCTGCTCCGCCGGCAGGTGCTCTGGACGGAACCGGAGGACCTGTACGTGCACCCCCGGACCGTGGCGCTTGCCGGTTCCGCCGCCGGGTTCATCCGCGACCTGGAAGGCATGCCCACCACGGAGCTGTCCAGCGCGGACGTTTCCTTCCACGCCCTGCGCGACTACGTCCCGGGGGACGACCGGCGGCACATCCACTGGAAAACCACCGCCCGAACCAACAAACTCATGGTCCGCCAGTTTGAAGAAACCCGCCGCGCCCACCTGGCCATTTCGCTGTCCATCAACACGGACGAATACGCGTCGGAGGAGGAGTTCGAGCTGGCCATATCGGCAGCGGCGTCGATCGGCCGGCAGGCCATCCGCGAACAGCGCGAGCTGGACGTCCTGACGCAGGCCGGTCCGCTGCGCTGCGAGACCGGCCGCAACATGCTGGACGACATGACCCGGATCGTCGGCACCCCGTTGCGGAAGACCGCCGTCGACCTCGCCCGCACGCTGGCCGACACGGTGCCTAACGCCTCGGTAGTTTTCTTCGTCGTGGGCAGCCACGTGTCGCCCACCCAGCTGCGCTCGGCCGCCGCCTCGGTGCCGCCCGGCGTCCGAAGCCTCGCCGTGCTCGTCGACCTTGGCGCTGCCCCGGCCCGCGCCAACATCGGCGACCTGGCCGTCCTCACCGTCGGTGACCTCGCCGACCTTCCCTCCGTCCTGCGAAAGGCTGCAGCATGAGTGAGGCCACCGGACTCCGCCCCCGCCGTTCAGACAGCCCTCGTCGGCCAGACAGCCCCCGCCGTTCAGCCCGGCCTGCTGCCGGGTCCGCGTTCGCGGACGGCCGGCCGCCGTGGCATTTTGTGCTCGACGGCGGTGCCCTCACCATTCTGCTCGGGCTGGGTGTCCTCGGTTTCAGCCTCAGCTTCGGCGGCGACCCCCACTACCTGGTTGCCGGCTTTGGCGGGATCATCCTGGGCCTGGGCATCGCTGCCGGCAACGCCCATTTCCGGCTTGGCCTGCTGATCACCACGGCCCTGGCCTTCGGCGGTTACCTGGTACTGGGGACGGCCCTTGCCGTGCCCGACGCCGCGGTCGCTGGATTCCTCCCCAGCCTCGAATCGCTGCGGACGCTGCTGCTCGGCGTCGTCTTCTCATGGAAGGACATGCTCACCGTCGGAGTGCCCGTGGGCACCGCGGGCGGCGTGCTGATCGTCCCCTTCCTGAGCTCACTCATCACGGCAGCCGCCGCCGGGGTCCTCACGTGGCGGATCCGGAGCCCCTACTGGCCGCTGCTGCCGGTCCTGGTCCTTTTCGTCACGGGCATCGCCTTCAGCACCAACGCCGGGTTCCTGACCGTGGAGCGCGGCATCGCGCTGACAGTGGTGGGCATCGCCTGGGCCACCTTCCGGCGGGACGCCCTGCGCCGGCACGACACCCACAAGGTCTCGGTGAACCGCCCCCAGCACGACGCCGGCACGGCCGGGAAGGCGCGCATGCGCCGTTTGGCGGCCGGAGCCGCCGTCCTGGCGGCGACTGTGGGAATCACCGCGGCGGTATCGCCGCTGATCGCCGCCGGTGACGAGCGGCGCGTCCTCCGCAACGTCGTCGTACCCCCCTTTGACCCCAAGGCCTACGTCACGCCGCTGGCGAGCTTCCGCAACTTCGTCAAGGACAAGAAGGACGACGCCCTGTTCACCGTCAAGGGGCTGCCCAAGGACGCACGCGTCCGGCTCGGGGCACTCGATTCCTTCAACGGCACCAACTACACCATGGATCCGAACGGCTCCGGCAGCTTCAGCAAGGTGGGCGATGCGAAATCGATCAACACGCTCGCCGACTCCACGGACGCGGTGCCGACGAACGACTACAGTCTGGACATCACCGTAGATGACTACCAGGGCTACTTCGTCCCGGGCGGCCGCAAGACGACCGGACTAAGCTTCGGCCCGGGCTCATCCGGCGCCGCCTCGGGGCTGTACTTCAACTCCGGAACCGACACCGCGGTGACCACCCAGGGCCTGTCCCGCGGCGATTCCTACACCGTCCAGGTCTCGGACCCGGTGAAGCTTGAGCACGGGCAGCTGACGCAATACGACTTCGCCAGGGTCAGCCTGCCGGACACCACCGACGTGCCGCCGGTGGTGGGCGCCCAGGCCAATGATCTCGCCGCGGACGCCCCGACCGCCGCGGACCAGGTCCGGCAGATCGAGGCCCACTTCCAGAAGAAGGGCGCCTTCAGCAACGGGCTCATCGCCGACGGGCAGCTCCCGAGCGTCTCCGGACACGGCGCGGCGCGCATCCGCGACCTGCTGACCGCCAAGCAGATGCTGGGCGACGACGAGCAGTATGCCGTGGCGATGTCCCTGATGCTTCGCCACCTGGGCATCCCGTCCCGCGTGGTCATGGGCTTCTACCCGGACCCGAAAAGCCCGGAGAACGGCGCCGGCGAAATCAGGATCCTGGGCAAGGACGTCCATGCCTGGGTGGAGGTGGCCTTCGACCGGGTGGGGTGGGTGGCCTTCGACCCCACACCGCCCAAGGACAACATTCCCATCCCGCCCGATCCGGAGAACAAGTCCAAGCCAAAGCCCCAGGTCCTGCAGCCGCCGCCACCGCCGCAGGAACCGGCCGACCTGCCGCCGGACTCCTCTCCCGACGCCCTCGACGCCGACGAGAAGAAGAACAACCCCTGGCTGCTCTGGGGTCCCATCCTCACGGCCATCGGCATCGCCATGATTCCCGTCGGCATCCTTGCCCTGCCGCTGCTGCTCATCGCCCTGCTCAAGTCCCGGCGCCGGAAGACCCGCTTCACCGGCGGCGATCCTGCCCAGCGCGTCGGGGGCGGCTGGAACGAGGTCCTCAGCCTGGCAACGGACATGGGTGCCGCCGTGGACAACCGGGCAACCAGGCGGGAAACGGCGGCGGTAGTGGCCGCGGCGTTCCCCGCCGCCGGGACCACCACAACCCTGCTCGCGCACCGGGCTGACGCCTCCATCTTCGGAGCGGGCCAGCCGAGCGAGGATGAGGTGCGGGAGTACTGGAACGTCGTGGACGGCTCGCTCAGGGAGATGACCGGAACCGTTGGTTTCTGGCGGCGCCAGCAGGCGCGCTTCTCGCCCCGGTCGCTGCTGGCTGAGGCCCGTTCGGCCCTGGCCGCGCGGGGGTTCCGGCGGTGAACGGGTCGCCCGGGACCGGGCCGTTTGTGACCGGCGAGGGGCCCGGAACCGGCGAGGGCCCCGGAGCTGCCGGAGGGACAGGGCCGTGCCTGCGCTGCGGGCAGCCCGTCCGCGCCGGTGCGAGCTTTTGCGGCGCCTGCGGCACCCCGCTGCCCAACAGGGGAGCCATGGTTAACTGGGGAGCCCGGCCAGATCGTGGCGCCATGCCCAGCCGGGGCGGGAGGCAAGCCGCTCCGATTCCCGGTAGCATCCCGGTAGGGCTGGGGGAAGGATCGGACATGTCAGGCACTCTTGCGCTGGTTCCAGCGGCGCCGGGCAAACGCCTCGGCGCAGCCGTCCTGGACTGGCTTGCGCCGGTGGCCATCCTGACGGTTCTGCTGTCCTTCGGATTCGCGGGCATCACGAGCACACGCAGCGCCGGACTCATCATCTACGACACAAGCCGGCTGGCCCTCCTTGGGAGCATCGGAGCCGGACTGACCCTTGCCTACGCGTTCGCCGTCGCAAGTGTCGAGGGCCGGTCAGGCAACACCATCGGCAACCGGCTCATGGGCATCCGCAGCACTGACAAGGACGGCTACGCGCCGGGCCTCGGTGCTGTGTTCCTGCGGGGCATCGTGACCGGCGCCGGCATCCTGCTGGCCGTCCTTGCCGCGGTACTGGTGGCCGCCTTCAAGTGGTTCGACGCCGCCGGGCTGATCCTGGGGCCGCTGCTGCTGATCGGAACGGCCTGGGCCGTCGTCGTTGCAGCATCCAGCGCCTGGGACCGGAACGGCAGGCTCCGCGGATGGCACGACCGCGCTGCCAAGACCCTTGTCTTCGACGTCGTGAACGGCCGCAACCCCGTGGCCACCGGCGGCATCGAAGGTCCGTACAGCTTCGCACCTCTGGACCTGCCCCCGGTGCAACAGGTTGCCTCCCCGGTTGCCTCCCGGACCCCGGTTGTCCCGGGCCCCCCTGCGGCCCCGGGCCCCGCTGTACACCCCGGTACCGCCATTCACCCGGACGACGCCGCTCATTCCGCCCCGGCCACTCACCCGGACGACGCCATTGACCCGGACGACGCCATTGACCCGGACGACGCCATGGACCGCACCCAGGTGCGCGCCGGGGTACGCCAGGACGCGCCCGAGGCGGTGCTGCGAATAACGCTCGACGACGGCCGCGACTTCCGCCTGGAGCGGACCGTCCTGATCGGCCGCAATCCTGCCCCCGCCGCCGGGGAATCACAGGCGCAGCTGCTGGCGGTGCCGGACCCCGGCAGGACCATTTCCAAGACGCACCTCCACCTGCTCACGGACGGCACTGGCCTCTGGGTCACCGACCGCCATTCGACCAACGGCAGCGCCGTCACCACACCCGACGGCATGCGCACGGCGCTGCAGCCGGGCGTGCCCGCATATGTCAGCCCCGGAACGACAGTTCATTTCGGGGACCGCACCTTCAACGTAGGACACGCATGAATTCACAGCAGGTGGCCGGAACTCCAGGGACCGGCGGCGAGCCTGGCCTCCGGCTGAGCTACGGCTACGGAACGGACCGGGGCCTTCGCCGCGAGCTCAACGAGGACTCGTACATTGCCTCGGATCCCGTGTTCGCCGTCGCGGACGGCATGGGCGGCCATGAAGCCGGCGAGGTAGCCAGCGGCATATGCGTGCGGGCGCTGGCACAGCTGCCGCAACTGGCCACGGGGGAGCGGACAGCCACCGCGGGAGTGGTGCAGCAGTACCTGGCCAGCGCCGACGAATCGATCCGCTCCGCCACCGGCTCGCGGGCCGGAACGACGCTCAGCGGCGTGGTGGTGGTGGAACAGATGGGTGTTCCCTACTGGCTGGTCATGAACATCGGCGATTCCCGGACGTACCGGCTGAGCCAGGGCCGGCTCTCCCAGGTCAGCGTGGATCACTCCGAGGTCCAGGAGCTCGTCGAGAGCGGCGAGATCACCGCCGAGGAGGCCGCGGTTCATCCCCGCCGGCACGTCGTGACGCGCGCGCTGGGCGCGGGCGACGAGACTGAAGCCGACTACTGGCTCCTGCCCATTGAGGAAGGTGACCGGATGATGGTGTGCTCGGACGGTCTCAACGGCGAGCTGACGGACGGACAGATGCTGGACATCCTCAGCACGGTCGAGGACCCGCAAGAGGCCGTGGATGCCCTGATCCAGGCAGCGCTGCGGCGCGGGGGCCGGGACAACATCACGGTGATCGTCGTCGATGCCAGGAACGTGCTCAACGATGCCGGTATCGCGACGACGGCGCCCCGGACCGCGGCTGACGCGGAAGAGGAGGACACGCTGCCGCGTGCCGGAAGCGAGGACCCGGTCAATGGCCGCAGCTAGCTACGTCCCCGGTGGATGGCTGGGCCTCATCCGGTCGGGAACTGCGGTGATCCTCGACCCGTCCACCCCGGCCCCGCTGGTCAGCGCGGTGTGGGATCTGCTGGCGAAAGGCCCGGACGCATCCGAGGTTCTTCATGCCGTGACCGGAGGGTTCGGTGCGCCGCTGTCCGCCAGCCCGTGGTTCGGGATCATCGGGTTCAGTGACTCGCTGCGGGTATTCCTGCGCGGCGACATCGACCTGGCAGTCCAGCTTCCGTCGGGTCCCGTGAACCTCGACGGCCGGAATGTCACCACCTGGACCGAGCGGTGGCTGGATGCACCCGAGTGGTTCAGCGTGGCGGTGCCCGGAGCCGCGTCAGCGCAGTCCGGTCCGTCGGAGCCCGGCTCCGTCGCTGGCATGCCGGCCGCCGGGTTGCCTGTTGCCGAATTGCCCGTCGCTGAACTGCCCGTGGTGGAAGGGGCGGTGCTGCTGCAGTCCCTGCGGGTCAGCGTCACCGGACCCGGGGGTGCGCCGTCCTTCCGGCCGGAAACTCCTGCAACGCGCACTGCTGCAACGCCTACTGCAGCCATGTCTACTGCTGCCACGTCTACTTGTGCCACGACTTTGGAGGCGTCGGCCGAGACCGTCGCCGGGCTGCAGGAAACCGTCACGGGCTTCACTGAGACCGGCGCCGCCACTGCCGGGACACTGCCTGAGGAAGACCTGCCTCAGGAAGCACGGTCCCAGGAAGCACGGTCCCAGGAATCACTGCCCGAGGAATCACTCAGCAGGGAAGACAGCCCAGCCACCGAACTCACCGGCTCCTACGACCACCTCTGGGACAAGACCGTGGTGCGCAGCATCGAGGACGCCGCCGTGCGGACCGGCGAGGAGGACGGCGGTGCTCCCGCAGCCGGGGAGACGGCGGTTCAGCAAACTGCGGGCCAGGAAGCCGACCCGCCGGAATCCGGCCAGCGGGAAGCTGACCAGCCGGATATTGCCCCTGAGGCAGCAGCTCCGGCGCCACCGTCCGTCCCTGCGTTGTCAGGACTGATCGACTCAGTGCCGTGGGCGACCGGCGGCGACCGTGCCCCGGGACCGGCGGTGCCGCCGTCGTTCGCAGCGCCGGCGGCGCCGCAGCCTATCCCAGGACCTCAGGTCCCGCCGTCGTTCATCTCCGAGCCCCGCGAGGCGGCGGAAGGCGACCACGACGGCCAGACCATCCTCAAGAGCGATCTCCCCACTTCCCAGCAGCCCGGTGCCCAGCAGGCAGGCCACGGAAAAGGGCAGGGACCGGAACCCGGCCAAGGCGCTGCGGCAGGCGAGGGCCCCCTGGTGCTGGCCAGGGTGTGCCCCGGCGGCCACGCCAACCCTCCCACCAGCGGCCAGTGCTTCACCTGCGGGGCGCAGCTGCCCGACGTCGCGATCCAGGTGCCGCGCCCTCGGCTGGGCCGGCTGCGCCTGTCCACGGGGGAGCTGATCGACCTTGAACAGTCGCTCGTGATCGGGCGGCAGCCGTCCGTGTCCCGGGTCCAGGGCGGAACCATGCCGCGGCTGGTCCAGGTTGCCAGCCCCGGCGGCGACATTTCGAGGTCGCACGTGGAGGTCCGGCTGGAGGGCTGGCACGTGATGCTCTGCGACCTGAAAGCAACCAACGGCACCGTGCTGATCCGCGAGGGGCAACCGCCGCGGCGCCTCGCCCAGAATGAAATGGCCATTGTCTTGGACGGCGACATCGCAGAACTCGGCGATGACGTTTCCTTGCGCTTTGAGGAGATCCTGTGAGTTCCAAGCGGCCGGCGGCGCCGCCGCCCCGCATCCCCGGCTTCAACTACGTCAGCCTGCTCGGATCGGGCGGCTTTTCCGACGTCTACCTCTACGAGCAGGACCGGCCGCGCCGCAAGGTGGCCGTGAAGGTGCTGCTGTCCGGCCTCAAGACCGAGGGCGCCCGCCGCCGGTTTGAGTCCGAGGCCAACCTGATGGCCCAGCTGTCGTCGCACCCCTTCATCGTGACCATCTTTGAAGCCGAGGTGACCGAGGACGGGCATTCCTACCTCGCCATGGAATACTGCTCCCGGCCCAGCCTGGACGTCCGGTACCGCCGGCAGCGCTTCAGCGTGGACGAGGTCCTGGCCGTCGGCATCCAGGTGGCCTCCGCCGTCGAAACGGCGCACCGGGCCGGCATCGCCCACCGCGACATCAAGCCCGCCAACATCCTGGTCACCGACTACAACCGTCCGGCGCTCACCGACTTCGGCATCTCCGGCACGCTGGCCGGCGACGTCGACGAGGACGCCGGGATGTCCATCCCGTGGTCCCCGCCCGAACAGTTCAGGGACGGCAATGTCGACGGCGTGCTGGTGGACGTGTGGGCCCTTGGCGCCACGCTGTACACACTGCTGGCCGGACGGTCGCCGTTCGTGCTGCCGGGCGCCGACAACTCCCAGCGCGAGCTCATTTCGCGCATCACCAACATGCCCGTGCCCCGGCTGAGCCGCGCCGACGTGCCGGAATCCCTGGAACTGGCCCTGGCAACGGCGATGGCCAAGTCGCCGGCCTCACGCTATTCGTCGGCCCACGCTTTCGCGCTGGCGCTGCAGCGGATCCAGGCCGAGCTCAACCTGTCCGTCACGCCTTTCGAGGTGCTTGAGGAACGCCTGCCGGAGGACGTGCACCTGGACGACGGCGTGGAGGAGACGCGCGTCCGCAACGTCGCGTCCATCGACCCGGACCGGACCGGAAGCGCCCCCACGTTCCCGGCCCGCACCAAACCACTGGACGGGGGAGCCGCGCAGGCACCGGGCCTTGCCCCGGGCCCTGCTGTACCGACACCGGGGCCGGTCAGTGGGCAGGCGCCGGGCATCCCGCCGTCGGCCCCGGCGACAGCGGGACGGACAGCGGCACGGGAGCCGGCAGCGGACGACTGGGCCGACGCCACGGTCCTGCGAAGCAATCAGCCCAAAGCTGCGGAGGATGACGCGTCCGGCCATCCGGGGGACCAGCCGGCGGACCACGGGAAACGCAACCTGTGGCTCGCCATCTCCGGCGGAACGCTCCTGGTGCTGGCGGTCATCGTGGGCATTGTGGTGGCATCGGCCGCGCCGCAGCCGGAGGCCGGCCCCACCGAAACGGTCAGCAAACCGCCCGCCGACGCCATCGACGACGGGTCCGTGCCCGACGTCGCCAAGCTGGCGGGCAGCGCGGGCGCGCAGGGGAAGGTCCGCTTCACCTGGACCAACCCGCAGCCCAAGCCCGGGGACACCTACAAGTGGCGGATCAAAACGGTCAAGGGCGGCGGAAGCTACCTGTCGACGCCGGCCACCCGGGTGGAGGTCACGGCGAATCCGGCGGAACCCACCTGCGTCCAGGTGATCATCGTCCGCAGCGACGGATCCGCATCACCCGCCGGCGAGGACTCCATCGCCTGCCTTTAGCAGCCTGCGGCGCGAGAAGCACCAACCGCCGCGCAGCATCAACAGACCCAACGACAAGACGGGAAAACATGGGAGACCTGGCCATAGATTTCTGCGGCGAGTGGTACGAACCGACCGATGAGGACATCTTCAGCATCGGCCGCGAGGGCGACCTCGAGGTGGACGACAACCCGTACCTGCACCGCCGCTTCCTGCAGATTGCCAGGTACGACGGCATCTGGTGGCTCAGCAACGTGGGCAGCCGGCTCTCCGCCACGGTGGCCGACGGATCCGGCGGCATGCAGGCCTGGCTCTCACCCGGGGCCCGGCTGCCGCTCGTCTTCAGCCACACCAGCATCATCTTCACGGCCGGACCCACCACCTACGAGTTCGCCGTCCACCTGAAAACGCCGTCGTTCCGGCAGGAGACCAGCAGCGAAACCAGCGGCGGCGACACCACGATCGGCCCGGTGGTCTTCACGGACTCCCAAAAAGCACTCATCGTGGCGCTCGCCGAGCCCATGCTCCGGCGCGAAGGAACCGGATTCAGCGCCATTCCATCCTCCGCAGAGGCGGCCCGGTCCCTGGGCTGGGCCATCACCCGGTTCAACCGGAAGCTGGACAACGTGTGCGACAAACTGGACCGGGCCGGGGTGGCCGGCCTTCGTGCCGGGGGCGGCAAGCTGGCCACCAACCGCCGGGCACGCCTCGTGGAGCACGCGGTCACCTCGCACCTGGTCACCGCCGACGACCTCCACCTGCTGGAAAAGATGCGCGGGGACGGCGAAGCATGAGGATCCGACTGACCCTGCGCCGGGATCCTGCCGAGGCCAAGGACCTGGCGGTCACCGTGGACGGCCGCGCCACCGTTGCGGACATCGCCACCGAGTTGTGGACGGCCGATCCCGCCCGGCGGCAGGAGCCCGCTCCGCCGAACCTTTCACTCCGGATCGACGAGGCATTCGTGGCCGGGGGTATGCGCGGCATCGTCCTCGACCGGGCGGACAACCTCCTCGAATCCGGGCTGCGGCCCGGGTCGGTTGTTTCGCTTACCCAGGTGAGCGACCAGTTCGGTAACCCGAACGACGCCGGCGCTGCCGCGGACCGCGGGCCCGCCGCGGCGACGCTCCGGATCGTCTCCGGGCCCAACGCCGGCCGGGAGTTTTCGCTGCCCTCCGGCACCAGCTACATCGGACGGGACCGGAACGTGGACGTCCGGCTCACCGACCCCCTGACGTCGAAGCGGCACGCCCGCATCACGGTGGGGGAGAGCATCGAGATCGTGGACACGAACTCCGCCAACGGCCTCCAGATGGACGGGCTGCCGGTCACCCGGGCCACCCTGAATTCCTCCGACACCGTAACCCTGGGCGACACCGAGCTGACCGTGGTGCCGCTGGCGCGCAGCGGCGCGGCAGCTCCGACGTCGCCCCTGGTGGACTTCAACCGTTCACCCCGGGTGGTCCCCCGGTTCGCCCCCGGCAAGCGGGTGCCCCCGGCCGGACCCAAGCGGCAGGACCACCACCCCTTCCCCTACATCATGCTCATCGCCCCGCTGATGATGGGCGCGGTGCTGTTCGCGGTCACCCAAAGCCTGCTCTCCATGCTGTTCATGCTGATGATGCCGCTGTTCATCGTGGGCCACTACGTGGACCAGAAGCTGCAAAACAAGCGTGAACGCAAGGAGCAGCTGAAGCAGTTCAGGGAGGCCATGGCAGCCTTCCGGCAGGACACCACCGAGCTGCAGCGCGTGGAGCGGGCCGTCCGGCTCCAGGAAGCGCCGTCCGTCAGTGACACGGTCGACTCCATTTACAAGCTTGGCCCCCTGCTCTGGACCCACCGGCCCGAACACTCCGGCTTCCTGGCCCTCCGGTTCGGGCTGGGCACGGTGCCGTCCCGGATTCCGTTCGAGGAGCCGAACACCGCGGAAACCGAGACGGAGTACCGGCGCGAGGTCGAGGACTGCCTGGACCAGTTCCGGCACATCGAGGGCGTGCCGGTGGTATCCCAGCTGCGGTCCGCCGGCTCCTTCGGCCTCGCCGGGCCGCGCGGACTCGTCGATGACGTGGCACGGGGAGTGGTGCTCCAGCTCGTGGGCCTGCATTCCCCCGCGGAAGTAGCCGTTGCCGCCGTCACCTCGGCACGGTCCAGGGAACGCTGGAACTGGCTGCAGTGGCTGCCGCACGTCGGCTCGAGCCACAGCCCGCTCGCCGGCGACCACCTTGCTGCCGGCTCGGCAGGCGGCACCAGCCTGCTGGCCCGCCTCGAGGACCTTGTGGAACTCCGGGAAACTGCGATGCGTTCGCACAGCCCAGCGCAGGGCCCCGCGCAGCGGCCCGGCGTCCTCGAAGAAACCGCGGACGTTCCGCCGCCGGTGCTGCCCTCGGTGCTGGTGATCGTCGAGGATGACGCGCCGGTGGACCGCGGCCGGCTGACCCGGCTCGTGGAGCGCGGACCCGATACCGGTGTCCACGTGCTGTGGGTGGCTGCCGGCGTCGAATCCCTTCCGGCGGCCTGCCGTGACTTCATGGCGGTGGACGGCGAGCACGGCACCACCACCGGCCAGGTCCGGCTGGGACGCCACACCTACCCCGTGAGCTGCGAAAGCCTCGACGCCGAACTGGCCGGCCAGCTGGCCCGCATGCTCTCGCCGGTGGTCGACGCGGGCAAGCCGGTGGAGGATGACTCGAACCTGCCGCGCGCCGTGTCCTATGCCGCGCTGGTGGGCAAGGACTTCCTGGACAACCCGCAGGCCGTGGCCGAACGCTGGCAGGAGAACAACTCCGTCCGCTCCACCGCCGTTGCCAACCGCAAGGACAACGGCTCGCTGCGTGCCCTCGTGGGGTCCAAGGGCGTGGAGCCCCTGCACCTGGACCTCAAGAACGAGGGACCGCACGCGCTGGTGGGCGGTACCACCGGCGCCGGCAAGTCCGAGTTCCTGCAGTCCTGGGTGATGGGCATGGCCACTGCCTACAGCCCTGACCGCGTCAGCTTCCTGTTCGTGGACTACAAGGGCGGCGCCGCGTTTGCCGACTGCGTCCACCTCCCGCACACCGTGGGCCTGGTCACCGACCTCTCGCCGCACCTGGTGCGCCGCGCCCTGACCTCGCTGCGGGCCGAGCTCCATTACCGGGAACACCTGCTCAACAGGAAGAAGGCCAAGGACCTGCTCGCGCTCCAGCGCGAGGCCGATCCGGAGGCCCCGCCCTACCTGGTGATCGTGGTGGATGAATTCGCGGCCCTGGCCACCGAGGTGCCCGAGTTCGTGGACGGCGTGGTTGACGTTGCCGCCCGCGGCCGGTCCCTTGGGCTGCACCTGATTCTCGCCACCCAGCGGCCCGCCGGCGTCATCAAGGAAAGCCTGCGTGCCAACACCAACCTTCGGGTGGCGCTGCGCATGGCCGACGAGGACGACGCCACGGACATCCTCGGCGTTCCGGACGCCGCATACTTCGACCCCTCCATCCCGGGCCGCGGCGCGGCGAAAACCGGTCCGGGCCGCATCCAGGGTTTCCAGACCGGCTACGCCGGCGGCTGGACCACCGAACGCCCGCAGCGCCCGCAGATCGACATCGTGGAGATGGCCTTCGGGTCGGGTCCCGCGTGGGAAACACCGGCCCCCGAGACCAGCGTGCAGGACGAACCCGCCGGGCCGAACGACATCGCCAGGATGACCGCCAACGTCATTGCCGCCGCTGACCTGCTGGCCATCGAGCCGCCGCGGAAGCCGTGGCTGAACCAGCTGGCCACGACGTACGACTTCTCCCTGCTGCCCAACCCGCGCACCGATGAACGGCTCCTTCTGGGAGTTGCGGACGACCCCGCACACCAGGACCAGCCCACTGTCTTCTATGAGCCGGACAAAGACGGCAACATGGCCATCTACGGCACGGGCGGCTCGGGCAAATCCGCCGCGCTGCGGGGGATCGCCATCGCGGCTGCCGTCACGCCCCGCGGCGGCCCCGTCCACGTCTACGGGATCGACTGCGGCTCCGCCGGGCTCAAGATGCTTGAGGAGCTCCCGCACGTGGGCGGAATCATCGACGGCGACGACGTGGAGCGTGTGGGCAGGCTCCTGCGCTGGCTCGGCGACCTCGCCGAGGACCGGGCGAGCCGTTTCGCCGAGGTGCGTGCCTCCACCATCGGCGAGTACCGCACGCTCGCCGGCCGGCCGGATGAAAAGCGCATCTTCGTGCTGGTCGACGGCATGTCGGCCTTCCGCGAGGCCTACGAGTACAGCAAGCTCTCGGGCCTCTGGGACCTCTTCCTGCAGCTGGCGACGGACGGCCGTCCCCTGGGCATCCACCTCGTTGTCACCGGTGACCGCCCCAACTCCGTCCCGGCGTCGTTGCTCGCCTCCATCCAGCGGCGGCTGGTCCTCCGGCTGTCCGCCGAGGACGACTACCTGACCATGGACGTGCCGAAGGACGTCCTCGGCAAGGCCTCGCCTCCCGGCCGCGGGCTGCTCGGCGGCCACGAGGTGCAGCTCGCCGTCCTCGGCGGCAACTCCAACCTGGCCCTGCAGGCGCGCGAAGTCCACAAACTCAGCGCGGCCATGCTCCGCCAGGGCGTGGAAAGGGCTCCGCGGATCGAGCGGCTGCCCGAGCAGATCGACCTGGACATCCTGCCTGCCGGACTCCCGGACCTTCCCGTGATCGGTGTGGACGACGAAACACTGCAGCCCGCCACGCTCATGGCCAAGGGGCCCCTGCTGCTCGCCGGCCCGCCCGGCGCCGGCCGCACCGTGGCCCTGGTGACCATGGCCTACGCGCTGCGCCGGTCCAACCCCGACGCCGAACTGGTATACCTTGCCGCCAGGAAGTCCGCCGTGGCGTCCCTGCCGGTCTGGGACCGCTCGCTGGTGGGGGCCGACGACGTCGAGGAGGCGGTGGAAGCGCTCACCGACCACGCCTCGGCCAATCCGGGCAAGGTGGCCATCTTCATCGAGGGACTCACGGAGTTCACGGACACCCTGGCCGAGTCCGGCATCGAAAGGCTCGTGGCGGCGTCCATCAAGGCCGACCAGTGGGTGGTGGGGGAATCCGAAACCTCCACCTGGTCATCGGCGTGGTCGCTAGCGCAACCGTTCAAGTCGGGCAGGAGGGGACTGCTGATCAATCCGGGCGACATCGACGGCGACAGCCTCCTCAATACTTCACTCGGACGGGTCGGCACCGACTTCATTCCGGGACGCGGCTACATCGTTGGCAGGGGCAAGGTGCGCAAGCTCCAGATCGCGCTGCCGCCGGAAAACCGGCAGTAGCCGATTTGGCGCGCCGCGCCGGACTGTAGGAAGATACCCGGGACACAACTCGGCGCAGGGTATCCTGCGCGGCTGCAAAGGTACTTCCATGATCCGAACCACCCGTCTGCGGGGCGCGCTGCTGCCCGGAATTACCACCGCCATGCTGGCTTTTACGGTTGTGGCCGGCGCCGCCGGAGCGGCCCAGGCGGCCTGCCTGCCGGAGCAACAGTGCTCTGCATCCCCGGTACCCACCGCCCCGCCGGCGTCCCCGGCTCCGACGACGACGGCGGCTCCCGTCCCGACGCCTGCTCCGGCGCCGCCGCCGGCGCAAAAGGCGCCGGCACCTGCTCCGGCACCCGTGCAGCCCGTGGCGCCTGCGGCGCCGCGCGTTGCCCCGGCACCGGCGCGGCCTGCTCCCGTGCCCACCCTCACACCCTTAGTCGCCCCAACATTCAATGGCGGAGTGGCGGCCGACGCAGTTCAGGTGGCAACACCCGCGGCCGTTCCGGTCACCCCTGCCTCCTCCAGCCCGGGACCGTCGTCGTCCACGACCACGACCGAGTCCAGCTGGACCAAACCGATCGCCACGGCGGCGGCCAGCCAGGCCGCCGCGGTCGTGTCCGTGGAAAAGAGTTCCGGCATCGGCATCTTCGGGCTGTTCGCCATCATGGGCGGCGTCCTCCTGGTGGGCCTGGGCGGACTGGCCTTCGCCCTGTGGAGCCGGAACCGCCCCGGTCACTGGTAGGCGGCCCGCCGCCTCGGCAAAATGTCCGGGCTGTAAGGCAAGATAGGTCTGTGAGCACACCATCAGGCCCCACAGACAGCGCAGCCACCGGAACGGACCAGCTTGAGCCGGAAGCCATTCCCTCGGAGTCCGTACGGGATGAGTACGAGAACCTGGCGGACCTCGTCCGGAAGTACCGCTTCGCGTACTACCAGGAGGACGAGCCACTCGTCTCCGATGCCGAGTTCGACGCTCTCTTCCGCCGGCTGGAGGAACTCGAGGCGCTGCATCCGGAGCTCGTTTCCAATGACTCGCCCACCCAGGAGGTCGGCGGCGAAGTGTCCGCGGCGTTTGCCGCCGTCGAACACCTCCAGCGGATGTACAGCCTGGAGGATGTGTTCTCCATCGGGGAACTCGAGGCCTGGATCGCCAAGGCCGAGGCAAGCGTCGCCAAGCTCGGCAACGGCAGCGCCGGCCCCACCTGGCTCACCGAACTCAAGATCGACGGCCTGGCGGTCAACCTGCTGTACCGCGACGGCAAACTCGTCCGCGCGGCCACCCGCGGAGACGGCTACACGGGCGAGGACATCACGCACAACGTGCTGACCATCAAGGAAATCCCGCAGCAGCTGAGCGGCGGAAACTTCCCGGCCGAAATGGAGGTCCGCGGCGAAGTCTTCATCCCGTCCCAGGCCTTTGCCGAATTCAACGAAGCACTGATCGAGGCCGGGAAGGCGCCCCTGGCCAACCCACGCAACGCCGCGGCCGGGTCGCTGCGCCAGAAGGACCCGGCGGAAACCGCCAAGCGCCCGCTGCGCATGTACGTCCACGGCATCGGCGCCCGTGAAGGGCTGGCAACGGTAAGCCAGTCGGACACCTACCGCCAGCTCGCCGAGTGGGGCCTGCCCACCAGCCCATACTTCGAGCTCCTCGGGAGCCTCAAGGAAGTCCTCGACTTCATCAAGCGCTACGGCGACAAGCGGCACAGCCTCACCCACGAAATCGACGGCATTGTGGTCAAGGTGGACGACTTCGCCACCCAGCGTGCCCTCGGATATACGTCCCGCGTGCCCCGCTGGGCCGTGGCCTACAAGTATCCGCCGGAGGAAGTCCACACTAAGCTGCTGGACATTGCCGTGAACGTGGGCCGCACCGGCCGGGTCACCCCCTTCGGCATCATGGAGCCCGTCAAGGTGGCCGGTTCCACCGTGGGCATGGCCACCCTGCACAACCAGGATGTGGTCAAGGCCAAGGGCGTGAAGATCGGCGACATCGTGGTGCTGCGCAAGGCCGGGGACGTCATCCCGGAGATTGTGGGGCCCGTCCTTGCCCTCCGCGACCAGCAGGATCCGCCGGTCCGGGACTTCGTCATGCCCACAGAATGCCCTTCCTGCGGCACGCCGCTTGCCCCCGGGAAGGAAGGGGACGTGGATATCCGCTGCCCCAACTCGCGCTCCTGCCCGGCGCAGCTGCGTGAACGTGTGTTCCATGTTGCCAGCCGTGGCGCCTTCGACATTGAGGCGCTTGGCTGGGAGGCCGCCATCGCGCTGACCCAGCCGGCCGAGCCGGAAACCCCGCCGCTTACCAGCGAGGCCACCCTGTTCCGGCTGACGCGGGAGGACCTCGCCGGGGTCCGCATCCGGCGCGAGAAGCGGTCCAAGGGTGTGGGCACGGGTGAATTCGAGCTGGTTCCGTATTTCTTCAGCAAGGGCACGGCCAAGTCGCCGTCGAAGCCGACGGCCACCACCGAAAAGCTCTTCGCCGAACTGGAGAAAGCCAAAACCCAGCCGCTGTGGCGTGTGCTCGTTGCGCTGTCCATCCGGCATGTCGGGCCGCGGGCATCGAGGGCGCTCGCCACGGCGTTCGGATCGATGGATGCCATCCGGCAGGCCAGCGAAGAGCAGCTCGCCCACGTCGACGGCGTGGGCCCGGTCATCGCCGCGGCCCTGAAGGAATGGTTCGCCGAGGACTGGCACCGCGAAATCGTTGACACCTGGGCAGCCGACGGCGTGCGGATGAAGGACGAGCAGGACGAATCCATTCCGCGGACCCTGGAAGGGCTGACCATCGTGGTGACCGGAAGCCTCGAAGGCTTCAGCCGCGACGAGGCCAAGGAGGCCATACTCGTCCGGGGCGGCAAGGCAGCAGGTTCCGTCTCAAAGAACACCAGCTACGTCGTGGCGGGGGAGAACGCCGGAACCAAGCTGGACAAGGCCGAGCAGCTGGGCCTGCCGGTGCTGGACGAGGACGGGTTCCGCGAGCTGCTGGCCAACGGGCCGGCGCCTGCCGGGGAAAATAGTGTGGCGGAGGCTGAGGATCCCGGGGCAACCGGCAATCCGCGCGACCAGGAGGATTCCGAATGACGCAAAACCTGACCGGACACCAAGACCTCAACGGGCTGCTCGCTGTAGCCAAGGCGGCCGCCGCCGCCGGTGCCGGTGTTCTCGCCGAACGCAGCCACGGAGCCCTGGACTCAGGGACGGTGACCAACAAGGGCGAAGCCGGGGACTGGGTTACCGCCTTCGATGTTGCCGCGGAGGAAGCCGTGCGCACGGCCATCCGCAGCGCGCGTCCCGGCGACGCGATCACCGGCGAGGAACACGGGACAACCCGCCCGGAGGAACCGACCGGGCTGCGGTGGTCCATTGACCCGCTCGACGGCACCACCAACTTCATCCGCAATATCGTCTACTACGCCACCTCGGTGGCCGTTGCCGATTCCGACGGCGTGTGGCTCGCCGGCGTCGTCCACGCCCCCGCGCTGGGGCGCGTGTACTACGCCTCAAGGGGACAGGGCGCGTGGCTGGAGCAGGACGGGAAACGGGTCCAGCTCACCGGTCCGGTTCCCGGCCGCACCGGCCAGATCCTGTCCACCGGCTTCAGCTATGACCCTGAGGTGCGCGCGGAGCAGTTTGCAGCGCTGGGGAGCTTTGTGGACGGCTTTGCGGACGTGCGGCGGCTCGGCTCGGCGGCCCTGGATCTCTGCATGGTTGCCGACGGCACTGTCGATGCCTTCGGCGAGCGGGGACTGAATGAGCACGACTTCGCCGCCGGCGCGCTTGTGGCCGAGGAAGCCGGATGCTGGGTCCGGCGTCCCCGGCTCACCAGCCCGCTCGACGGCGGACCCTCCGCCGAGGAACGGCTGTCCGCCTGGACCTGCGCGGGCACCCTGGAGATGTCCGGCACGTTCCCGCTCTAGCCAGGTGCTCCGCGGCGCCGGGGCCAATTACGGCCCGGGCGGGGTGGGTTACATGCGCGGCGGCGTCAGGTTGTAGCGCGCGATTATGTCCGGCAGCCAAGGCGCCTCGGCGAAGCGCAGGCCGAAGTGGGCCGCGAGTTTCTCGATCGTCTCGGGGTCCGGAAGCCCGGCTTCGATGTGGTTGGCAAGCCCCCAGAAGAAGTGCTCAAATCCGGCCGGGCTGATCACCTCAATCATCCGGGCAGGCACCTTGCCCGCGTTCCACATGGTGTGAAGTTCATTCCGTGGCTTTGTGATGTACCCGCCGGCACCCAGGACCGCCTCGCGGTCACCGGACCGGAATCCTATTTCGCCCTCGATGACGATCGAGTATTCGTCTTCGCGGGTGTGGATGTGCGGAGGCACCAGTGCGCCGACCGGGAACGGGTGCTCCACGATCGAGAGCTTTTGGTCTGTGTGCTCTCCGAAGAGCTTGAACACGACCCCGATGCCGCCAAGCGGTGCCTCTCGTCCCTCACCGGGCTGCACGACGGTAAGTCGCGGAGCCCCTTCCTCGTTCATGGCTCGTCCCTTCAATCGGTGATGCGGTGCACGCATTATCGTCCCGGCGACGGTGCGGGTCCATACCGAAAACACAGCAGAGACCAGCCGGCTCCATCAGTGTGGAACGTGATAGTTCAGTCACGGAAACAGCTGTTTCGCAGGGCGCATCGGCCGGCCGGCACTACCATTGACGGGTGCAGCCGCAGATCACCGTCCGTCCCGCCGTCCCCGCCGACTTTGCGGCCATCGCCCGCATCACCCGGGACGCCTACCTGGCGGCCGGCTACTTCGAGACCGCGGACCATCCGTACATGAAGCAGATCCAGGACGTGGCCACCCGCGCGGACCGGGCCACCATCTGGGTGGCGGAGCGCGCCGGCACGGTCGTCGGATCCGTGACGCTGGCGCTGGCCGGTGAGAAGTATGCCGATATCGCGCTGGACGACGAGCTTGAGTTCCGCATGCTGGTAGTGGATCCGGCCGTGCAGCGCAGTGGTGCCGGACTGGCCATGGTCGAAGCGATTATTGCGCACGCCAGATCGCTGGACGGGATCCGTGCCGTGGCACTGACCACCGGCGGGACCTGGGAGAGCGCCCACGGGCTGTACCGGAAAACAGGCTTCCGGCGGGTGCCCGAGCGCGACTGGTATGTGCCCGGCACCGACATAAAGCTGCTGGTTTTCAGGCTCGACGTCCAGCCCGCCTAGAGTGGAGCCGACTTAAAACGACTAGTGAAAGGCGCAGCATGCGCAAGACGTTTGGCACCGGCTCGGTCTGGGAACAGAAGCTCGGCTACTCCCGCGCGGTCCAGGTGGACAACACGCTCTACATCTCGGCGACCTCGGCCAGCGGCGAGAACGGGATCGTCGGCAGCGACTTCTACGAGCAGACCCGGTTCATCCTGCAGAAGCTGGAGACCGTCCTGGCCGACGCCGGATTCGCGCTAGCCGACGTCGTGCAGTCCAAGCTGTACCTGACGGACATCAGCAAGTGGGAGGATGCCGGCCGTGCACACGGCGAGGTCTTCGGCGAGATCCGCCCCACGCTGTCGCTGGTCCACGTGCTGCCGTTCCTGGACCCGGAGATGCTCGTGGAGATCGAGCTCGTCGCGCAGAAGAGCGCCAGCTAGCCGGTTCCAACCGCGCGAACTGGCAGCAGATGCCCCCAAATCCACGTTTTGAGGGCATTACCTGCCAGTTCGCGCTGCGGGGCTAAGATGCCGGGAGGCCGTAGCGGTGTTCGGGCCGGCCGGTGGTGCCGTAGCGGAGCTGGATCTCGACCGCGCCGTCGTCAGCCAGCGAGGACAGGTACCGCTGGGCGGTGGCCCGGGACACGCCAACCCGCCGCGCGACGTCGGCCGCCGAGTACTGCTCGCCGGGAATCAGCGACTCCAGCACCGCCGCCTCCGTCGCCGACCGCGGCTTGGCCGACGGCGAGACGTCACCCGGAATGAGCGCCCGCTTCGCCCGCTCAACGGTGTCCTGGTCCAGGGCACCCGGCTGGCCAAGGATCCGCCGGTACCGGGCATAGGACCGCAGCTGCTGGGACAGGGATTCGGCCGTGAACGGTTTGAGCAGGTACCCGAGGGCGCCCCGCCGGAAGGCCGTCCGCAGCGACGCGGCGTCCGATGCCGCACTGAGAATCATGGTGTCAACGTCCAGTTGGTGCAGGAGATCCAGGCCCGAGGCGTCCGGCAGGTACACATCCAGCAGCACCAGGTCCGGGCGCAGGCTGTGGATGGACTGCAGGGCCAGCGACGCCGAACCCGCCGGCGGCAGCGCCAGGAACCCTGCCACGGAATCCACATAGGCGGCATGGAGTTTGGCGACGTGGAAGTCGTCGTCCACGATCAGCACCCTGAAATCCTCAGACATCCTTGTCCTTCCGTCCGCTACCCATCAGTCTTTCCTTGGCCATCAGTCTTTCCGCGCCGTGGTGGTTCCCGGCAGCGTGGCCATGAACACGGCGCCGGGTCCGCCAACGTTCCCCGGTTCCAGCACGGTAACGTCGCCGCCGCGCCGCCGCGCCAGTTGCCGTGCGAGAGCCAGACCCAGGCCCTGGCCGCCTCCGGCGCGGGCCTGTCCCTGAAGACCATGGCCAGTCGCCGTCGTGAACCCCTCGGCGAACACCGCCTCCGGATCGCCGCCGTCCGGCAGCCCGTCACCGGAGTCGGCGACGACGACGTGCAGGGTACCGCCGCCGTCGCCCTCGTCATCGAGCAGCTCAAGCTCCACCCAGCGCTCGGCGGCCGTGCCGGCCACCGCCGCGTTGACCGCGTTGTCGATCAGGTTTCCGAGGACGGTAGTGACGTCCTGCGGCTCCGTCACCTGGCCCCGCACCAGGGTTTCCGGCCCGATCCGCAACGATACCCCCCGCTCATCGGCCTCCACGCCCTTGGCGCCGATGAAGGCCTGCAGATACGGGTCCTGCAGCAGTTCGGCCTGGTCCACGGGGAACTTGAGCGGGCCCGTGGCGGCGAGCCGCTCAAGGTAATTCCGCGCCTGCTGGTGCTGGCCGATACTCATGAACCCGGCGATCGTGTGCAGCTGGTTGGCAAACTCGTGCCGCTGGGCACGGAGGGCTGTGGACATGGTGCCCACGGCGTCGAGCTGCCGGGTCAGGTGCTGGAGTTCAGTGCGGTCACGGAGCATGACCACCCAACCCAGGTCTTCGCGGCGGTGCAGCGCCTTCCGCGCGCTGGCCACAAGGACCTGTTCGCCCGCCACCAGTTCCACCGCCTCGCCTTCCCGGGCATCGGGCAGAGTCAGGGCCCTGAGCCGGGCCGGCACCGGGGCATCCTGCCAGAGCTGGCCCGCGAGGTCCGGCTGGCCGAGGAGCCGCTGGGCGGCCGCGTTGAACACGCTGATCCGGCCGTCGGCGGAGATGCCCACGACACCTTCATCCACACCCTCCAGGACCGCCACCTGATCATGCACCAGCGCGCCGATTTCCTCCGGTTCCAGGCCGAGCGTGAGCCGCTGCAGCCGGCGCCGCAGCAGGAACGACGCCAGGACGCCTGCCACCAGCGAGCCGGCTGCGGTCAGCACGATCGGCACGATGTCCCGGGCGAGGCTCTGCCCGATGGACTCGGTGGAATAGCCCACGCTGACCTCGCCCACCACAGTCCGTGAAGCGGAACCCGAATCGGAAGCCGAACCCGTGCCAGGTGCAAAGACGGGGACCTTCGCCCCGGCCGACGGACCCAGCGTGCCGGTGTTGCGGGTGGTCACCTCGCGGCCGGCAAGCGCCTCGGACGGGTCCGTGCTGACGCGCTCGCCCAGCCGGTCGGCGTCGGGATGGGCCAGCCGGAGGCCTGTTTCGTCGGTGATCACCACGAACAGGGCGCCGGTGCGGGTCCGGGCGCCCTCGGCCACCGCCATGATTGGCCCCGTCTTCAGCTCCGCGGGCGGGGGAGTGCCGGCCTGGCGGCTGATGGCCTGCACGTTGGCACGGACCGAAGGGTCCGAGGCCACGGTCCGGGCCAGCGTCAGTGCCTGGTTTTCCGCCTCACGGCCCAGCCGTTCAAAGGTCAGCCACGCATGCACCGCGCCACTGAGGAGCACAACGAGGAGAACCACGCCCAGCTGCAGCAGCAGGGTCTGGGTGGAGAACCTGAGCGGAAGCCTGCCGGCGGGGCTCATCATGGCACTCCTCTGTGGGTCGGGCGGGCTGCAGAGTGGGCTGGCAGCTGTGTTTGAACGGCGCGGAGGCGTTTGAGCAAAATGCGCAAAATGCTCCCAATAAGCAGTATGCCAATCAATTGAGCCAAAGGCACTGCCGTGACCGGGGCCACTCTAATCTCTGTAGTACGCATCACACCGGGGTGGTGCTGTTCACTTAGAAGGAGCCGGCTGTGCTGGTATTACTTGGATTCGCCATGATCGCGGTTTTCATGGTGCTGATCATGACGAAGAAGTTGACGCCAGTGCTGGCGCTGATCATCGTCCCCACCGTTTTCGGTCTTTTCGCAGGTGCCGGCCTCGGCATCGGCGACATGGTCATGGACTCGATGAAGTCCATGACCTCCACCGCGGCGCTGCTGATGTTCGCCATCATCTACTTCGGCCTGATGATCGACGTCGGGCTGTTCGATCCGCTGGTCCGGTTCATTCTGCGCAAGCTCGGCAATGACCCCGCCAAGGTGGTGCTCGGCACCGCCCTCCTGGCCGCCGCGGTGTCCCTCGATGGCGACGGTTCCACCACCTTCATCCTCACCACCGCCGCCATGCTGCCGATCTACCTCCGCCTGAAGATGAGCCCCGTGGTCCTCACCTGCGTGGCCGGCCTGGCCAACGGCACCATGAACATCGTTCCGTGGGGCGGCCCCACGGCCCGCGCCGCCAGCGCCCTGAAGATCGACGTCAACGAAGTCTTTGTTCCCATGATCCCGTCGCTGATCGCCGGGCTCGCCGTCGTCCTGGTCTTCGCCTGGGTCCTGGGCCTGCAGGAGCGTAACCGCCTCCGCGCCACGCAGCCGGAGATCTGGGGAACGCCGGAGACGGCTGAAGCGTTCGACGGCGGAACCCCCGCCGGCGCCGGCCGCACCGGCCGCGGTGGATCGGGCGGTTCCGGACGTGGGTCTGCACCTGTCCCCGCTACGGGAGGCCCCGCCGTCGGCGGTTCCCCCGAAGGATCATCGGTCGCTGTCCTGGAACGGACCGAGCTCCTGGTCGACGACAGCGACACCGCCATGGCGGACACCGCGCTGGACCCCAACCGCAAGACCCTGCGCCCCAAGCTGCAGTGGTTCAACCTGGCCCTCACCGTTGCCGTCATGGGCATGCTCATCGCCGACCTCGTCCCCCTGCCGTACGTCTTCATGGTGGGCTCGGCCATCGCCCTGCTGGTGAACTTCCCCCACGTCAAGGACCAGGGCGCGCAGCTCGTGGCCCACGCACCGTCGATCGTCGCCGTCGTCAGCATGGTCATGGCAGCTGCAGTCCTCACCGGTGTCCTGAAGGGTACCGGCATGGTTGAAGCGATGTCCGCCTGGCTGGTCCAGATCATCCCGTCCAGCATGGGCCCGCTCATGGCAGTCATCACCGGCGTCCTCAGCATCCCCATGACGTTCTTCATGAGCAACGACGCCTTCTACTTCGGCGTGCTGCCCGTCCTGAGCGAGACCGCAGCCCACTACGGCATCAGCGCCGCCGAGATGGCCCGTGCCTCCATCACCGGCCAGCCGTTCCACATGCAGAGCCCGCTGGTTCCCGCCATCCTGCTCCTGGTCTCCCTGGCCAAGGTAGACCTGGGCGACCACCACAAGAAGGTCCTGTGGCGAAGCGCAGTCGTCGCCCTGGTGATGCTCGCAGTAGCAATCCTGACCGGAGCAATCGGCATCCACTAGCAACCAGTCACCAGCACCAAACAACGCGGGGTCACTTACGGCCCATTCCGGACCTCCGGATGGGCCGTAAGTGACCCCGCGTTGTTCGCCGTCCCGGACACGTAGACTAGTTCGGAAACCCATTCCGAACCTGCAGGGAGATCCATGGCTGCGATCAACCGTGACGACGTCGCGCACCTAGCGCGGCTCGCGCACATTGAGATGAGTGCTGAAGAGCTGGACAGGATGGCCGGCGAACTCGCCGTCATCGTCGACGCGGTGAAATCCGTGAGCGAGGCCGCAGGTGACGGCGTTCCGGCCACTTCGCACCCGATTCCGCTGAGCAACGTGTTCCGCGAGGACGAGGTGGGCCACACCTTCACCGCCCAGCAGGCACTCTCCGGCGCTCCGGACTCGGACGCAGACCGCTTCAAGGTCCCGGCAATCCTGGATGAGGACTAGAACATGACTGAAACCAACAGCACGGAACTCATCCGTCTGTCCGCAGCCCAGCTGGCCGCGAAGCTCGCCGCCGGTGAGGTCACCGCCGTCCAGGTCACCCAGGCTCACCTGGACCGCATCGCCGCCGTCGACGGGGGAGAGCGCGGCGTCAACGCCTTCCTGCACGTCAATGCCGAGGAGGCGCTCGCGGTCGCGGCCGAGGTGGACGCCATCCGCGCGGCCGGCGGGCAGGCCGCCGAGGAGCTGCACGAGCTCGCCGGCGTTCCGATCGCGGTCAAGGACCTCATCGTCACCATCGGCCAGCCCACCACGGCCGGTTCCAAGATCCTCGAAGGCTGGCACAGCCCGTACGACGCCACGGTCGTCAAGAAGCTGCGCGCCGCGAAGATGCCCATCCTGGGCAAGACCAACCTGGACGAGTTCGCCATGGGCTCCTCCACCGAGCACTCGGCCTTCGGCCCCACCCGCAACCCATGGGACCTGGACCGCATCCCCGGCGGTTCGGGCGGCGGGTCCGCTGCCGCCGTCGCCGCCTTTGAAGCTCCGCTGGCCCTCGGCACGGACACCGGCGGGTCCATCCGCCAGCCCGGCGCCGTCACCGGCACCGTGGGCGTCAAGCCCACCTACGGAGGCGTGTCCCGCTACGGTGCCATCGCCATGGCGTCCTCGCTGGACCAGATCGGGCCCGTTTCGCGCACCGTCCTGGACTCGGCGCTGCTGCAGCAGGTCATCGGCGGCCACGACCCCCACGACTCCACCTCCCTGCCGGACCCGCTGGGCGACCTCGTGGCCGCGGCGCGCCTCGGCAACGTGGACGGCATGAAGATCGGCATCATCAAGGAGCTCCACGGCGAGGGCTACCAGGCCGGCGTCGAAAACCGCTTCAACGAAGCCCTTGAGCTGCTGAAGGAAGCGGGTGCGGAGATCGTTGAGGTGTCCTGCCCCAACTTCCAGTACGCGCTGGGTGCCTACTACCTGATCATGCCGTCCGAGGCTTCCTCCAACCTGGCCAAGTTCGACGGCGTCCGCTACGGCCTGCGCGTGCTCCCCGAGGATCCGCCGCTGACCATCGAGCGTGTCATGGGCGCCACCCGCGCCGCAGGGTTCGGTGACGAGGTCAAGCGCCGCATCATCCTGGGCACGTACGCCCTGTCCGCCGGCTACTACGACGCCTACTACGGCTCCGCGCAGAAGGTCCGCACGCTCATCCAGCGTGACTTCGAGGCTGCCTTCGCCAAGGCCGACGTCCTGATTTCCCCCACGGCGCCCACCACGGCGTTCAAGCTGGGCGAGAAGCTCGATGACCCGCTGGCGATGTACCTCAACGACGTCGCCACCATCCCCGCCAACATGGCCGGCGTGCCCGGGCTTTCGCTGCCCGGCGGCCTGGCTGACGAGGACGGACTGCCTGTTGGCATCCAGCTGCTGGCACCGGCCCGCGAGGACGCCCGCCTCTACCGGGTGGGTGCTGTCCTGGAATCCCTGCTGGAAGCCAAGTGGGGCGGCCCGCTGCTGGACAAGGCCCCGGCGTTGGCTGAGCTTGTCGAAACCCAGGAGGCAAAATAATGAGCACTGACGCAACCCTGAGCTTTGAAGAAGCCATGGAGAAGTACGACCCCGTCCTGGGGTTCGAGGTCCACGTTGAACTCAACACCAAGACCAAGATGTTCTCCTCCGCACCCAACGTGTTCGGCGACGAGCCCAACACCAACGTCAACGAGGTGGACCTGGGCATGCCGGGCGTCCTGCCGGTGGTGAACAAGACCGCGGTGGAGTCCTCCATCAAGATCGGTCTCGCGCTGAACTGCAAGATCGCCGAATCCTGCCGCTTTGCCCGGAAGAACTACTTCTACCCGGACACCCCGAAGAACTTCCAGACGTCCCAGTACGATGAGCCGATCGCGTATGACGGCTACCTGGACATCGAACTCGAGGACGGCACCGTGTTCCGGGTCGAGATCGAGCGCGCGCACATGGAGGAGGACGCCGGCAAGCTGACCCACCTCGGCGGCTCGGCCGGACGCATCCAGGGCGCGGAATACTCGCTCGTGGACTACAACCGTGCCGGCGTTCCGCTCGTGGAGATCGTCACCAAGCCGATCGAGGGTGCCGGGTCCCGCGCCCCCGAGCTCGCCAAGGCCTACGTGGCCGCCGTGCGGGAAATCGTGAAGAACCTCGGTGTCTCGGACGCCAAGATGGAGCGCGGCAACGTCCGCTGCGACGCCAACGTCTCGCTGCGTCCGCACGGCCGCGAACGCTTCGGCATCCGCTCCGAGACGAAGAACGTGAACTCGCTGCGCGCCGTCGAACATGCCGTGCGCTACGAGATCCAGCGGCATGCCGCCGTCCTGGACTCAGGTGAGCCGGTCATCCAGGAAACGCGCCACTGGCACGAGGACACGCGCACGACGACGTCGGGTCGGGCAAAGTCCGACGCCGACGATTACCGCTACTTCCCGGAGCCGGACCTGGTTCCCGTGGTTCCCTCCCGGGAGTGGGTGGAAGAGCTCCGGGCGACCCTGCCCGAGCCGCCGGCTGAGCGCCGCAAGCGGCTCAAGCAGGACTGGGGTTACTCGGACCTGGAGTTCCGCGACGTCGTCAACGCCGGGGTGCTGGACGAGATCGAGGAAACCATCGCCGCCGGAGCCACGGCATCCGTGGCCCGCAAATGGTGGATGGGCGAGATCGTGGGCCGCGCCAAAAACGCCGACGTCGACCCCGGCCAGCTGGGCATCGAGCCGGCTACCGTCGTGGAGCTGAGCCGCATGGTGGACGCGGGCAAGATCAACAACAAGATGGCCTCCCAGGTGCTGGACGGCGTGCTGGCCGGCGAAGGCACCCCGGCCGAGGTCGTCGAGAAGCGCGGCCTCGCCGTGGTCTCCGACGACGGCCCGCTCCTGGAAGCGATCGACGCAGCCCTGGCCGCGCAGCCGGATGTCGCGGACAAGATCCGCGGCGGCAAGGTGCAGGCCATCGGCGCGATTGTCGGCGGCGTCATGAAGGCCACCCGTGGCCAGGCCGACGCCGGCCGCGTGCGCGAGCTGATCCTGGAGAAGCTGGGCGTCACCGTCTAGCTGTTTTAACCCAACTGGGTCGCAGTTGCGGGGGTTCTGAGCGCTCAGAACGCCCTGTGCTGCGACCCAGTTGGGTTTAACCGTGGCTGAGCCTGGCCATGATGTCCTGCAGCGCCTCGCACACCACCCGGACCGACGCGCGCTTGAGGTTTTCCGGGCGCGCCAGGATATCGATCCGGCGCCGGGTGCTGATCCCGTGCAGCGGCCGCAGCACGATGTCCGGGTTCAGCACGGGCTGCGCCGTGTGCCGCGGCAGCAGGCCGATCACGCTTCCGGAGGCCACCAGCGCCGCCACCGTGGAGTAGTCATTGATCCGGTGCACGATGTTCAGCTCCCGGCTGGACACCGCGGCGACGGCGGACAGCACGTCCGCAGGGGAGTAGCCGGCACGGCTGGTCACCCAGGGCTCGCCGACGACGTCGGACGCTGTCAGCGCCGCCTGGCCCGCCAGCCGGTGGGCAGCCGGCAGTGCCACGTCCAGCGGCTCATGGGCCAGCGGTATCACCGCCACCCTTTCCTCCGGCCACTTGGGACTGTGGTCCATCCGGTGCGCCAGCACGAGGTCGTACCTTGCCGTCAGCGCGGGGAAATCCTGCTGGGCCACGTCCTCGTCGGAGAGCAGCACCTTCGGCTTGTCCGAGCCGTCCAGAAGCCGTGCCAGCGGCGCGAACAGCGCCTGCCCGGCACTGTGGAATCCGCTCACCGTCACCGGCGCCACCGTTGAACTGTGGTACGCGCCGATCGCCATCCGCGCGTCGGCCATGGCGCTGACGACGGCGGCGCCCGCGTCCGCGAGCACCTGGCCGGCCTCCGTGAGGACCAGGTTCCGGCCCTCCTTGCGGGTCAGCGGCACCTCGACGCTTTTCTGCAGCTGGGCGAGCTGCTGGGACACGGCCGAGGGTGTGACGAGCAGGGTATCGGCCACGGCCTTGACGCTTCCCAGCGCACCAAGCTCCCGCAGCATTTCGAGCTGGTGGATCTCCATGCGCCCCATCCTATTCCTTAGCAATTCCTTAATCGTCGATTGAGAAGAATCCCCTTGTGCTAATGGGTTGAAGGTGGCTCTAATGAAGGGAGATTTCCCGCATGCCACCGCATGCCGAACGTAAGGAAGCCAATGAAGGCCCTCTACAAGGCCGGCGCACACGCCGGGTTTGAACTGACCGACCGCCCGGAACCCGAGGCGGGACCCGGCGAGGTCAAGATCCGCGTAATGACCACCGGCATCTGCGGCACTGACCTGCACATCCAGTCCTGGGACGCCTGGGCGCAGGGCATCATCGAGGCCCCGCTGATCGCCGGTCACGAGTTCTACGGCGAAGTGGTGGAAACCGGCGAGGACGTCCGTGACGTGAAAGTGGGGGACCGGGTCTCGGGCGAAGGGCACATAGTGTGCGGGATCTGCCGCAACTGCCGCGCCGGCCGCCGGCAGATGTGCATCCACACGGTCAGCGTGGGCGTGCAGCGGGACGGTGCATTCGCCGAATACGTGGTCATCCCCGAAACGAACGTCTGGGTGCACCAGGACCCGTCCGTCACGCCCGAGCTCGGCGCCATCTTCGACCCCTTCGGCAACGCCGTGCACACCGCACTGAGTTTCCCGCTGGTGGGTGAGGATGTCCTGATCACCGGCGCCGGGCCGATCGGCCTCATGGCCATCGCTGTGGCCCGCCACGCCGGCGCGCGCAAGATCGCGATCACCGACGTCTCTGCCCCGCGGCTCGAGATTGCCCGGCAGCTCGGCGTGGACCTCGCCATCGACGTCTCCAAGACGCGGGTCCGGGAAGCGCAGCGGGAGCTGGGCATGCGCGAAGGGTTCGACATCGGACTGGAGATGTCCGGCCATCCCACGGCGCTGCCGGAGATGATCGACAACATGAACCACGGCGGACGCATCGCCATGCTCGGTCTGCCCAGCCAGTCCATCAACATCGACTGGGGCAAGGTGGTCACGCACATGCTCACCCTGAAGGGCATCTACGGCCGCGAGATGTACGAGACCTGGTACGCCATGAGTGCAATGCTGTCCTCCAACCCCGCACTGCACGCCAGCATTTCCGCCGTGGTCACCGACGTGCTGCCGGCCACCCAGTGGGAGAAGGGCTTCGAAATCGCGAAGGCCGGCGTCGGCGGCAAGGTCGTGCTCGACTGGTCGGAAATCTGACCTGTGCCCGAAGGCTGACCGCGCCCGAAACCTGACTGCGCACAAGCCTGACCCCGCCACCTCCCACCAATAGTCTTTAACTGTTTCCCAGCCGAGGAGAACCGCCATGTACTCAGCCATCAAAGACCAGCTCCGCGCCGAGCTCGACGACATCCGCACCGCAGGCCTCTACAAGACCGAGCGGCACATCGACTCCGCCCAGGCCAGCCACATCACGGCCGGGCAGATCGGTGAGTCCGGCGCGCCCGTCCTGAACTTCTGCGCCAACAACTACCTGGGCCTGGCCGACCACCCCGAGATCATTGCGGCGGCCAAGTCCGCCATGGACGACCGCGGTTTCGGCATGGCCAGTGTCCGGTTTATCTGCGGCACCCAGGACCTCCACCTCGAACTCGAAGCCAGGGTCTCAAAGTTCCTGGGCACGGAGGACACCATCCTGTTCTCCAGCTGCTTCGACGCCAACGGCGGCGTTTTCGAATCACTCTTCGGCCCGGAGGACGCCATCATCTCCGACGCCCTGAACCACGCCTCGATCATCGACGGGATCCGGCTCTGCAAGGCGCAGCGGTTCCGGTATGCCAACCAGGACATGGCTGACCTGGAAGCGAAGCTGGTGGAGGCCAAGGATGCCCGGCGGAAGATCATCGTCACCGACGGCGTCTTCTCCATGGACGGCTACCTGGCCCCGCTGGAGGCCATTTGCGACCTCGCCGAGAAGCACGACGCCCTGGTGATGGTGGACGACTCCCACGCCGTCGGGTTCATGGGCGCCACCGGAGCCGGGACCCCCGAGCACGCCGGCGTCTCCGA
The DNA here is from genome assembly GCF_059568005.1 of Arthrobacter sp. BGA-UO-ETr-C19. Lineage (NCBI taxonomy): Bacteria > Bacillati > Actinomycetota > Actinomycetes > Micrococcales > Micrococcaceae > Arthrobacter > Arthrobacter sp. BGA-UO-ETr-C19. The sequence goes on along the minus strand of NZ_JCAQPC010000012.1, from coordinate 15,885 downwards.
CCGGGTGGACATCTTCACCGGCACCTTCGGGAAGGCGCTGGGCGGCGCCTCGGGCGGCTACGTGTCCGGCCGCGGCGAAGTGGTGGCGATGCTTCGGCAGAAAGCCCGCCCCTATCTCTTCTCCAACTCCCTGGCGCCGGCCATCGTGGCCGCGACCATCAAGGCACTGGAGCTTGTGCAGACCTCCGGGGAGCTGCGGGACAGGCTGTTCCGGAACGCGGAGCTGTTCCGCCGCCGGATGACGGAGGAAGGCTTCGAGCTGCTCGACGGCGAGCACGCCATTGTGCCGGTCATGTTCGGCGACGCCGTGCTGGCGGCGAAGGTGGCCGACCAGATGCTCCAGCACGGGGTCTATGTCACCGCCTTCAGCTTCCCCGTGGTGCCGCGCGGTGCCGCCCGCATCCGCGTCCAGCTATCCGCCGCGCACAGCGCCGACGACGTCGAAACCTGCGTCCAGGCGTTCATCAAGAGCCGCGACGCGGTGACTGCGTAGGTTCCGGCCATCTGCAAGGATTGAGCCCATGGCATCAACCTATGACGTGGTCATTGTGGGCGGCGGGATCGCAGGGCTGTCGCTGGCCTCCGCGCTGGCGGGCAAGTGCACCGTTGCCCTCGTGGAGGCCGAGCAGCAGCTGGCGTACCACACGTCCTCGCGCTCGGCCCGGCAGCTCATCCCCAGCTACGGTCCGCCGGTGGTCCAGAAACTCACCGTCCGCACCCTCGAGCTGATTGCAGCCGACGACGCCGGAGGGCCCCAGCCCGTGCTGACGCCGCGGAGCTTTCTGCTCATCGGGGACGAAGAGACGGTGCGGGCCGAGGCCAGCGGCGAGATGCGCCTGATCAGCCATGGGGAAGCCCTCGGGCTGTGCCCGGCCCTGAAACCGGAGTCCTTTTCCGCCGCCGGCCTGGACACGGGGTCCTTCGGGTGTGACGCCCCGGTGCTGCTGGAAAGGCACCGGGCGCGGGCCGAAGCTGCCGGCGTGGACATCATCACCGGCGCGCGCGTCCACTCCGCCCAGCGGCTCGGATCAGGCTGGGAGATCGGCGCCGGGCAGGAAGGCTTCTCCGCCGGCGTTCTGGTCAACGCGGCCGGCGCCTGGGCGGACGAACTGGCGGTGCTGAGCGGCGTCGAGAAGATCGGCCTGCAGCCGTACCGGCGCACGGCGGCGATTGCCGGCGTCGGCCATCCGCTGCCGGAGGGCAGCCCCATGGTGGCAGCGGCCGACGACTCCTTTTACTTCCGCAGGGAAGGCAGCGACGTGCTGATCTCGCCGTCGGAACACGTGGCCAGCCCGGCGGAGGACGCACGTCCCCGTCCCGGGGACGTGGAGCGGCTCATCTCCCGGCTCAATACGTTGACGACACTGGGGATCGGCACCGTCCGGACGGCCTGGACCGGCCTGCGCACCGAGGCGGCCGACGGCGTCCCGGTGGTGGGGTTCGACGCCGAGGCCCGCGGGTTCTTCTGGCTCGCCGGCCAGGGCGGCTACGGGTTCCAGACGTCGTCCGGTATCGCGGAACTGGCCGCGGCCCAGATCTTGGCGGGGCCTGATGGCGGTTCCGGCCAAGACGGCGGGGCCGGTCCGGTATCCCGGACGGCGGATGCGCTGGCCGCGACGCGCTGGTCCATCCGGCGCTGAAGAATGGACCCATGAGCACTCTGATCACCAACATTGCCGAACTGATGACCCAGGACGCGGAACACCGTGTCCTCAAGGACGCGGCAGTGGTGATCGAGGGGGAACGGATTTCGTGGATCGGCCAGGCGTCCGCCGCCCCGGCGGCCGACGACACCGTGGATGCGGGCGGCCGGGCCATGCTGCCCGGCTGGGTGGATTCCCACACGCACCTGATCTTCGCCGGGGACCGGACAGCCGAGTTCGAGGCGCGGATGGCGGGGGAGGAGTACAGCGCCGGCGGCATCGCCGTCACCACCGAAGCCACCCGGAACACCGGCGACTACGACCTCACGCGGCTGGCGCAGGGGCGCGTCGCCGAAGCAGTTTCGCAAGGCACGACGTACCTGGAAACGAAAACGGGCTACGGCCTGGACGTCGAGCAGGAGGCCAGGAGCGCACGCATTGCCTCGACCGTCGTGGACGAGGTCACTTACCTCGGCGCACACCTGGTGCCGGCCGGCATTGATGCGGATGAGTACACCAAGCTCGCCTGCGGCCCGATGCTGGACGCTGTGCTTCCGTACGCCCGCTGGGCCGACGTGTTCTGCGAAAAGGGAGCCTTTTCGCAGGAGCAGTCCCGTGCCGTGCTGCAGGCCTGCCGCGACGCCGGGCTGGGGCTGCGGGTGCACGGCAACCAGCTGGGGCACGGCGCCGGCGTCAGCCTCGCGGTGGAGTTCGGCGCGGCGAGCGTGGACCACGTCAACTATCTCTCGGAGCAGGATATCGCCAGCCTCGCTGCCGGCTGGTCCGGCTGGGATGCCGCCGCAGGAACGGGCCGTCGCGGAACCGTGGCCACCTGCCTGCCGGCCTGCGACCTTTCCACCCGCCAGCCGCTGGCTCCCGGCCGGCAGCTGCTGGACGCCGGCGTGCCCGTGGCGCTCGCGTCCAACTGCAACCCCGGCACGTCCTACACGAGTTCCATGGCCTTCTGCGTCACCACCGCCGTCCTCCAGATGGGCCTGAGTGTCCACGAGGCCGTCCGGGCGGCAACGTACGGCGGCGCCCTGGCGCTGCAGCGCGAGTCCGGTAACGACGTCGACGGCGAACGCGCGGTGGGCTCCATCGCCGTCGGACACCGGGCAGACCTGCACGTCCTCAACGCCCCGTCCGCCACCCATCTGGCCTACCGGCCCGGGATGCCGCTCACCCACGCGGTTTGGCGCGCAGGGGTACGGGCACGGTAGTGTCGGGCGGGGCCATCACCCGACGCTCGTGACGGAACGTGATCATTAGAGGTCTGATACAATCACAAAGCGTCATTTTTCGTGGCGCTTTTGGATCCTGAAAGGCCCTGCATGACCCGCACCGACCGACTGACGGCCATCCTTGATCTCCTTGCCGAGGCCGGCCAGGTGGAAGTCGAGGAAATCGTCACCCGGCTCGGCGTGTCACCGGCAACCGCCCGGCGCGACCTGGACAGCCTGGCCAAGCGGCGGCTGCTGACGCGGACCCGGGGCGGCGCCACCACCGGCGCCTTGGCCTACGACCTTCCCGGCAGGTACAACCGGGACGACCACGCCGTGGCCAAGCAGGAGATCGCCCTGGCTGCCTCGGCGCTCATTGCCCCGGGCATGGTGATCGGGCTGTGCGGCGGCACCACGAGCACCGCCCTGGCGCAGATCCTGGCCACCCGGGAGGACCTCAACTCGCCGTCGAACCAGCCCACGCTCACGGTGGTCACCAACGCGATCAACATCGCCTCGCAGCTTGCCGTCCGGCCCAACATCAAGGTGATGGTGACAGGCGGCATCCTCAACACGCGGTCCTATGAGCTCGTGGGCCCGTACACGGACATCATCATGCAGAAGGTGGTGCTGGACATCGCCTTCATCGGGGTCAACGGTGTCGACGCCGAGGTGGGGCCCACCAACACCGGCGAGGCCGAGGCGACGGTCAATGCGCTGCTGGCCAGCCGTGCCAGCGTCTCCTACGTGATCGCCGATTCCTCGAAGGTGGGCCGCCGGGCGTTCGCCACCATGGACGGCTACAACTTCACCCGGCTCATCACCGACTCCGGCATTTCCGCGGCGGACAAGGCCGCGTTCGAGGCCCGCGGCACCGAAGTGACCGTGGCCGGCGCCTAGAAGATCACAGGCGGGGCGTCCAGCACCGTTTCGTCCACCCTCCGGTGCACCCACTGTGTGAAGGGTGTGTCGAGTTCGTATTTGCCCTGGCCGTTGCGCACCAGCATGCGGACTTCGGCGTTTTCGGGGTTGTTCAGCGACTCGAAATACTCCACCGACCAGTGGAACCAGCGCATGCAGAACAGGCGCATGGTCAGCCCGTGCGTGACCAGCTGGGCGTTGGGGGAGTAGTCCGGCTTGGACCAGTGCCGGTACAGGGTTTCCATGAATGAGGAGATCCGGTCGTACACATCGGAGCCCGACTCGCCCTCCCGGAAGCGGTAGAAGAAGTGGCCGTAGGCGTTGCGGAGTTCCTTCTGGTCCTCGATGTCGCCGGAAATCTGGAAGTTGGCCCAGTCCTGCTCGCGCAGCCGCGGCTCCTCGATCACCCGCTCCGTCAGGGAGCCCAGGTTCAGCGCCTCGAGCGTCTGATAGGCGCGCAGATATGGTGAGACGTAGACGCTCACCTGCCGGCCGTCCAGCTCCCGGCGGATGCGCTCACCGGCGGCCTTCGCCTGCTCCAGTCCGAGCTCCGTCAGCGGAATCCGGTAGTCGGGCACCCTGTTGTAAATGGAGGTATCCGCGTTGGCCGCCGACTGGCCGTGCCGGATCATGATGATTTTCCCGGGAGCGCTCATAGTTTCCCAGCATAGGGTCAGCCCGCGGCCGGACAGGAACCGGCAGGCTGACAGGAAAGTACCAGCAGGTACGGGCAAGATAGGAACATGTTGGTTCCCTCCCGCCGTCGGCTGCGGTTCGAAGTCTGGATAGTCCTGGGGTTGTCGCTGGGGCAGTCCGCCGTCTATTCCGTAGTGCAGCTGCTGGACAAGATGACCCGGGCACCATTGGCGCAGGGGACGTCCACGCTGAACAGGTCACAAAGCACCCGCGAGTACTTCGACCTGACCTACCAGCTGCTGGACATCATCTTCGCCCTGGTGCCGGTCCTGCTGGTGGTCTACTTCCTGACAGACCACCGCCAGGCGAAGTCCGGGTCCGGGCACGACGCCGGCTCCGCGTTCCGGAAGCTGGGATTCAACTTTGCCCGGCCCGGAAAGGACCTGCTGCAGGGCCTCGGGCTGGCCGCCCTGATCGGCATCGCATCACTGGGCCTGTACGCCGCCGGACGTGCCCTCGGCATTACGACGGCGATCATCCCCAGCGGCCTGGACGCTTACTGGTGGACAGTGCCCGTACTGATCCTGTCCGCCATGCGCCACGCGATCGTGGAGGAAGTCATTGTGGTGGGCTATCTCCTGGACCGGTTCTCCAAGTTCGGCTGGTCCATGCCACTGGCGATCTTTGTCTCCTCGATGCTCCGCGGCAGCTATCACCTGTACCAGGGGTTCGGGCCCTTCATCGGAAACGCGGTCATGGGCGTGGTCTTCGCCTGGGTCTACACCAAAACCCGCCGGGTGATGCCGCTGGTCATCGCGCACGCGCTGCTGGATATCGTCGCGTTCGTCGGGTTCAGCCTGTTCGGCAAGGCGGTCGGGCTGGGCTAGTTGTCCTGGGCTCGGTCCTGGGCCAGGAACAGCCGTTAAAAATGATTCGGCCGCCATCGGCGGGTGGCGTCGTTGGCACCCGCTGATGGCGGCCGAAGTAAAGGGCAGAAAGTGCGTCAGATGGTGACGGCGCCCGCTGCGGTTTCGAACGTGACGGAGAGGATTCCCGGAGTGCCGTGCGGGGCCACCCAGTTCACTGCGACATCCTCAAGCGGCCGTTCGACGGGCTCGCCGAGCCACTCGGTCACGCGCTCGGCGGAGCCTGCAATCGTGAGGCTGGACATCTTCACATTGCTGTCATAGGCGTTGGACGGGTGCAGTCCCGGATCGCCCTCCCACTTCAGCATGTACGGAACCTGTGGGTCCGCGATCAGGCCCAGGATGCCGATCTGCTTCCACACCAGCTCCCGGCCGTCGGGGAACTTGCGGTTGCCGTTGACGGCGGAGCGGCCAAGGCGCTCCTCGAACGGGGCCAGGTCGTCAACTTCGACGCACCAGCCCATCCAGCCGCCGCCCGCTGCGGACCGGGCCCGGACGGCCTGGCCGAACGGTGCCTTGTCCGACGCCGGGTGGTCCAGGACCTCAACAACCTCGAGATACTTGTGGCCGGCCAGGGGAATGATCATGTTCCGGGTTCCAAACCGGGGGTGCACTCCGCCCTTTACGGCTTCGACGCCGAGGGCGGAGGAGATACGTTCGGTGGTGGCCGCGAGGCCATCGTGTTCACAGGCGTAAGAGACGTGATCCATGCGCATGCCCTCATCTTGGCACTTTGTGACGGGGCTCTCAGCTTAGGGTCGCCTAACCTTGCGAAAAGTCCATACTTTGACGAAGTTCGTCACAAAGCTGTGCGCGTAATAGAGGGATTCCTACACTGATCGCAGGTCATGAGTGCCAGCGAAGAAAGCCCCGGCTCGCAGGCCGGCAACCCTCCACCGCGGCGGGGTGCCCCGGGTGACGACCTGGCTGCGCGGCGCCCGCCGTGCGGCAAGCGCGGGCCTGTGCCGGGACCAGCACATGCCCCCTTGAGCAGAGGAGCCTGCATGTCCAACGCATGGTCATTCGAAACCCGCCAGATCCACGCGGGCCAGGTGCCGGACAGCGCCACCGGCGCCCGGTCGCTGCCGATTTACCAGACGACGTCGTTCGTCTTCCCCAGCGCCGACAGCGCAGCTGACCGCTTCGCGCTCGCCGAGCTCGCACCCATCTATACCCGGATCGGCAACCCGACCCAGGATGCCGTTGAACAGCGGATCGCCAGCCTGGAAGGAGGGCTTGCCGCGCTGCTCCTGAGCTCCGGCCAAGCCGCCGAAACGTACGCCATCCTCAACATCGCCGAGGCCGGCGACCATGTGGTCGCCAGCCCCAGCCTCTACGGCGGCACCTACAACCTGCTGGCACATACCTTGAAGAAGTTCGGCGTGTCCGTGACCTTCGTGGCAGACCCGGACAACCTGGAGCAGTGGCGCGACGCCGTGCAGCCCAACACCAAGCTCTTCTTTGCCGAGGTGGTGTCCAACCCGCGGCAGGACGTCCTGGACATCGAAGGCGTTGCCCGGACAGCCCACGACGCCGGTGTGCCGCTGGTCGTGGACAACACCCTGTCCACGCCCTACCTCATCAGGCCGCTCGAGTGGGGCGCAGACGTCGTGGTGCACTCTGCCACCAAATACCTGGGCGGACACGGGGCCGCGATCGCCGGTGTCATCGTGGATTCCGGCAACTTCGACTTCGGCAAGGACCCGGAACGCTTCCCGGGCTTCAACACGCCGGACCCCACGTACAACGGACTGGTCTACGCCCGCGACCTCGGGGCAGGCGGCGCACTGGGGGCCAATCTGTCCTACATCCTCAAGGCGCGGGTCCAGCTGCTCCGCGACCTGGGTTCCGCGGTGTCCCCGTTCAATGCCTTCCTCATTGCGCAGGGCCTGGAAACGCTGAGCCTGCGCGTGGAGCGCCACGTTGCCAATGCGGTGGCGGTGGCCGGATGGCTGGAAGCCCGCCATGACGTGGAGTCCGTAGCCTACGCCGGGCTGCCGTCCAGCCCCTGGTACGAGCGGGGCCTGAAGTACGGGCCCAAGGGCACCGGCGCCGTGGTGGCCTTTACGGTGGCCGGCGGCGCCGAGGCAGGCAAGCGCTTCGTGGATGCCCTGGAACTGCACTCCCACGTGGCGAACATTGGTGACGTTCGCTCCCTCGTCATCCACCCGGCGTCGACCACGCACAGCCAGCTGAGTCCGGAGCAGCAGAGCGTGGCCGGGGTTGCCCCGGGCCTGGTCCGGCTGTCCGTGGGCCTGGAGCACATCGACGACATCCTGGCCGACCTCGACGCCGGATTCCGTGCCGCGAAAGGCGCCTGATTTCAGGTGCCCCGGGTGGAACTCCCGGCCCGGTAACGGGCCGGGAGTCACACAGCCGTCACATTCTTAGCGCAGATGTCCGCCTGTTTCGTAAACTGGGCAACAGGTCATGAGTGCCAGCGACAGCCCCGGCTTGCTGGCCGGCAACCCTCCTTCCGCGGTGGGGTGCCCCGGGTGAAGACCTGGCCTGCCGGACAGCTGCCGGCGGGCAAGCGCGTAGAAGAGGTTTACCTATGACGATTTCTGTCAGCAGCACCGACGTTTCCGCCGCCGAGGGTTCGCACCGAACGGCTTTGAACGGCACCGTTCCCGGCGGCGCAAACCAGGACGGCACAAACCCGGATGGCACAGTCCGGTACGTCAACATTGGCAGCCTGGAACTCGAAGCCGGAGGCTTCCTGCCGGACGTCACACTGGCGTACGAATCCTGGGGAACGCTCAACGAGGACGGCTCGAACGCCATCCTCGTTCAGCATGCCCTCACCGGCAGCACGCACGTGACGCGGGGTGCCGGTGACGAGGAGGGCTGGTGGGAACAGCTCGCCGGCCCCGGTGCGCCGGCGGACACTGACAGGTTCTTTGTCATTTCCATCAACATCCTGGGCGGCTGTTACGGGTCCACCGGGCCGTCGTCGACCGCGCCGGACGGCAAGCCCTGGGGTTCGCGCTTTCCGCTGGTGACACTCAGGGACTCCACCATCGCCGAGGCGAGGCTGGCCGACCGGCTCGGCATCAGCAGCTGGCACGCCGTGGTGGGCGGATCCATGGGTGGGGCCCGCGCCCTCGAATGGGCAGTGACTTTCCCGGAGCGGGTGCGCCGCTGCGGTGTCATCTCCGTCGGTGCCAAGAGCACGGCTGAACAAATCGCCTTCGCCCAGGCGCAGACTCTTGCCATCCGGCAGGACCGCCACTTCAACGGCGGCGACTACTACGGCGGGCCGGAACCTACTGAGGGGCTGGCGCTCGCCCGGCGGATTGCGCACATCACCTACCGCTCTGCCTACGAACTCGATTTCCGGTTCGGCAGGAACGCCCAGGCCGCTGAAGAGCCGCTGCAGGCCGGTGCACTGGCGGGCCGCGGCCGGTACCAGGTGGAGAGCTACCTCGACCACCAGGGCAACAAGCTGGTCCGGCGCTTCGACGCCAACAGCTACATCGCCCTGACGGAAGCACTCATGAGCCATGACGTCAGCCGGGGGCGGGGGACGCTCAAGGAAGCCCTGGCGCGGGCCTCCGCGGACTTCTTCGTCGCCGCGGTAGAGACGGACCGGCTGTACTTTCCTGCCCAGTCGGTGGAACTCGCCGAGGCCCTGCCCGGGAACGTGGATGTCCATATGATCGATTCGCCGATCGGCCACGACGGATTCCTCACGGAGATCGGCCAGCTGAACACCCAGCTCAGGGCACACCTCCTTAACTGACTCCAGGGCCGGTCCATGCGGCCGGAGCCGTCCGTATCGTGGCAATGCCGATGCCGCGTATGTGCATTTATGCAGATGCGCCCTGCACTATTTGGCGTTGAGCTTGCTTCATTGGCAGACCATACTCGTTGAATCCGGCGTTCGTGGTGCGCATCACACCGTTCGCCAATCGACTGGTCCCAGTGGTGTCGAGGAAGACGCCGAAGGAGTTCGCAATGAGTACGGAAAGCTCCGCCGCAAGGCGTGCAGAGGAAACCGATATCAAGGCCACAGGCCTCAAAAAAGTAGTCACGGCATCCATGGCCGGCACCGTCGTGGAGTGGTACGAGTTTTTCCTCTACGCCTCGGCTGCCACCCTGGTCTTCGGCAAGACCTTCTTCCCCAACGCCGGCACGGAGCTGGACGGCATCATCGCCGCCTTCCTCACGTACGCCGTAGGCTTCGTTGCGCGCCCGATCGGCGGCATCGTCTTCGGCCACTTCGGCGACAAGTTCGGCCGCAAGCAGCTGCTGCAGCTGAGCATCATCCTGGTGGGTGTCTCCACCTTCCTCATGGGCTGCCTGCCGACGTTCCAGCAGATCGGCTACTGGGCGCCCGCGCTCCTGGTCTTCCTGCGGTTTGCCCAGGGCTTTGCGGTCGGCGGTGAATGGGGCGGCGCGGTCCTTCTCGTGGCAGAGCACAGCCCCAGCAAGTCCCGTGGTTTCTGGGCCAGCTGGCCGCAGTCCGCCGTGCCCATGGGCAACCTTCTCGCCACGGCCGTGCTGTTCATCCTGTCGTCCACGCTGACCCAGGAAGCGTTCCTGGGCTGGGGCTGGCGCGTGGCGTTCTGGCTCTCGGCGGTGATCGTCCTGATCGGTTACTACATCCGCACCAAGGTCAACGATGCCCCGATCTTCCTTGAGGCCCGCAAAGAGGTCGAGGCCGGGCACAAGGGCTACGGCGTTGCCGAGGTCTTCAAGCGCTACCCGCGCGGCGTTTTCACCGCGATGGGCCTGCGCTTCGCCGAGAACATCCTGTACTACCTCGTGGTCACGTTCTCCATTACGTACCTCAAGACCGTGGTGCAGGCCGACACGACGCGGATCCTGCTGCTGCTGCTGGTTGCCCACGCTGTGCACTTCGCCGCTGTGCCGCTGGTGGGCAAGCTGTCGGACCGCTTCGGCCGCAGGCCCGTCTACATGGCCGGTGCCATCCTGGGCGCCACGTGGGGCTTCTTCGCCTTCCCGATGATGGACACCAAGAACGACGTCATCATCCTGGCGGCCATCATGATCGGCCTGCTGTTCCACGCACTCATGTATGCCGGCCAGCCCGCCATCATGGCGGAAATGTTCCCCACCAGAATGCGCTACTCCGGCGTCTCGCTGGGCTACCAGGTGACCTCCATCGTCGCCGGTTCACTGGCCCCGATCATCGCCGCGTCACTCCTGGGCACCTACAAGTCCTCCGTTCCGGTGGCCATCTACCTGCTGATCGCCTGCGTCATCACCGCCGTTGCGGTGTTCTTCCTGAAGGAAACCCGCGGCATTTCGCTCCATGACGTGGACGCGGCCGACGCCCAGGGCACTGCCGACCTGCTCGCGGCCGGCAAGAAGTAAGCCCGGCTTTAGCCTCGAGCCCGACGAGCAAACAGCAGCTGCCCGGACCCTCCACGCCTGCGGGGCCCGGGCAGTTGCCCGTTCACCGAAACCAAGGAATTCCATGAAAGCAGCAGTCCTCTACTCCACCGTCCCCGGCACCAGTACTGCAGCGCAGAAGCGCAGCTACACGGACGCGCGGCCCCTGGTGGTGCAGGAGCTGGACCGGCCGGAGCCGCGTGCCGGCGAGCTCGGCGTTGCCATCACCTACTCCAGCCTGTGCCATTCGGACCTTTCCGTGGTGGACGGTTCGCGGGTCCGGCCCCTGCCCATGGCGCTGGGCCACGAGGCGGTGGGGCGGGTCGTGTCTGTCGGCGACGGCGTCTCCGACGTGTCGGCCGGGGACCACGTGGTGCTGGTCTTCGTGCCGAGCTGCGGGGACTGCCGCGCCTGCCGGTCCGGCCGTCCCGCGCTCTGCCATCGGGCGGCCGAGGTCAACGGCTCGGGCGACCTGCTCCACGGCGAGGCGCTGCTGCGGACGCCGTCGGGGGAGCGGATCAACCACCACCTGGGCGTCTCGGCTTTCGCCGATCATGCCGTGGTGGCCCGGGAATCGGTGGTGGTGATTGACGACGACGTCCCGGACACTGTCGCGGCGATGTTCGGTTGCGCCGTGCTCACCGGCATGGGGGCTGTGCTCAACACCGCCGCTGTCACGGCCGGCCAGTCGGTGGCCGTTTTCGGGCTGGGGGCCGTGGGCCTTTCCGCCGTCATGGCCGCCTCCCTCGCCGGGGCCGGCAGCGTGATCGCCATCGATCCCAATTCCGGCAAGCACCAGCTCGCCCTCGACTGTGGCGCCACCGCTGTGGGGACGCCCGAGGACGCGGCCCGGCTCATCGCGGAGGCCGCCGGCGACGGCGTCGACGTCGCCATCGAAGCGGTTGGCTCAGCCGGCGTGATTGCTGCGTGCCTCGGGCATGTGACCCGGGGCGGCGCCGTGGTCTCGGTCGGCCTGCCCCATCCGTCAGCAGAGCTGACGGTGCCGGCGCTGCAGTTCGCCGGGGCCGGCAAACGCCTGCTCGGTTCGTACATGGGCGATGCCGTTCCCGGGCGGGACATCCCGCTCTACCTCGGCTACTGGCGGGAGGGCCTCCTGCCGGTGGAGCTGCTGCACACCGACACCCGGCCACTCACCGAGATCAACGAAGGGCTGGATGCACTGGCGTCAGGGCAGGTGGTGCGGCGCCTGTTCCAGGCCTGACGGGGCAAAGCCTGGCGGGGCCCTTGCCTGCCAGGCGCACGGCCTGACAGGGGCCGCGTCAGCCCGCCAGCAGGCCTGCCCGCGCCTTCACTTCCTCCTTGAGCGACGCGATGACGGCCTGCACCGCGGCCGAGCGGAGGGATTCCGGCCGTGCCACCGCCCAGATGGGGAGCTGGCGCTCGAAGTCGCCGGCGAGCACGGGAACGAAGTCCGGCTGCCCGGCCACCATGAAGTTCGGCAGCAGCCCGATCCCTGCGCCCTGCCGCACCGCCTCCACCTGGGCAAATACACTCGTGGCCTGGAAGCTCGAGGTAGGCATCGGTAGCTGCGAGGACCAGCGGTGCCCCAACTCCGCCACCTGGAGTGCAGACTCAACGTAAGAGACAAAGCCGTGCTGCCCGACGTCGTCGAGCGTTTCCGGCAGTCCGTGCTCCGCGGCATAGCCGGGGCTGGCGTAGAGGCGCAGGTAGTAGTTGCTGAGGAAGATGGTCTGGGCGTTGGTGACGTCCGTCCGGCCCACCACGATTTCCAGGTCCACGCCGGATCTGTTCTGGCTGACCTTCCGCGTGGCGCTCAGCATCTCGATGTTCAGCTGGGGGTTCTGCTGCTGCAGCCGGACCAGCGCGGGCGTGACGAACACGGCTCCGACAGCGTCCGTCGTCGCCACGCGCACCAGCCCGGACAGGGCGCTCTGGTCCTGGCTGATCAGGCCGGAAAGCGATCCAAGGGTGTTCTCAATGGCTTCCGCCGCCTCCACGGCGGCGGTACCGAGCTGGGTGAGCTCCCAGCCGTGCGGGCTGCGTTCGAGGGTGCGGCCGCCAAGCTGCTTGTCCAGGGCGAGGATCCGGCGGGAGATCGTGGTGTGGGTGGTGCCCAGGGTTTCCGCCACCGCGTTGAACCTGCCCAGCCGTGCAACTGTCAGCAGGATCAGGAGGTCGTCCGGGCTCGGGAGCCGCCTCAGATCCACGGCAAGCCTTTCGTCTGTGTGCATCAGTGCACATACCGTCTGTAATTTTTCCCCTTGATTGCACTCTAGCAGGGTGTGATTGTGGACACAGACCTTCCGGCCCGAGCGGCCGGATCCGAAGCAAAGGAGCTTACGAATGGCAGTAATCGGCTGGATCGGCCTCGGAAACATGGGCGGCAACATGACCGCGAACCTGGCGAAGGCCGGACACGATGTCCGCGGTTTTGACCTCAATCCTGCGGCCCTCGCCGCCGCCGAGGAGGCCGGCGTCAAGCCGGTCGGCAGCATTGCCGAGGCCGTCGACGGCGCTGACGTTGTGTTCACCATGCTGCCCAAGGGCGAGCACGCCCGCGCGGTCTACCTCGGCGAAGACGGCGTCCTCGCACATGCCGACACCCGCACGCTGCTGGTGGACTCCTCCACCATCGACATTGCGTCCGCCCAGGAACTGCACGACGCCGCCGCTGCCGCCGGCTTCCGCTTTGTGGACGCCCCGGTCTCCGGCGGCATGAGCGGTGCCAGGGCGGGGACGCTGACCTTCATGGTGGGCGGCGAGGAGGGCGCCGTCGCAGACGCCACCGGCTACATCGGCCCGATGGCAGCCAACATCATCCCCACCGGCGGCGCCACTACCGGACAGGCAGCGAAGATCTGCAACAACCTGATGCTCTTCATCAACCTCGCCTCCACCGCCGAGGGTGCCGTCCTGGCTGACCGGCTGGGCCTGGACAAGCAGGTCTTCTGGGACATCGCGTCCGTCTCCTCGGGCGACTCCTGGGCGCTGCGGACCTGGTATCCGGTGCCCGGCGTCGTTCCCACCGCCGCCTCCAACAACGACTTCGCGCCCACCTTCACCACCGAACTGGCCAACAAGGACATCGGCCTGGCCATCAGCGCCGCCGAGGACACCGGCACGCCGCTGGAGATCGGCAAGCACGTCCAGCAGCTGTTCCAGCAGCTCATCGACGCGGGCGAAGCGGGCAAGGACTGCTCGATGATCATCAAGCTCGCCGACGGCTCGCTGGGCTCCGCCAAGTAGCCTTCACCGCCAGCCATACACCCGCCAGCAACGTACGAAAAGAGACTTCCCTTGGAAACCATTCCGCATTTCATTAACGGCAGCCGCGTCACGGACGCCGAACGCTTCGGCCCCGTCTTCAACCCCGCCACCGGGGAACAGGAGAAGCAGGTGGCGCTCGCCTCGGCGTCGCGGACTGAAGAGGCCATCGCCGCCGCACGGGCCGCGCTGCCGGCGTGGCGGGCCACCAGCCTGGCCAAGCGCACCAACATCTTCTTCCGGGTCCGCGAAATCCTGAACCAGCGCAAGCCCGATCTCGCGGCCATCCTCACCAGCGAGCACGGGAAGGTCCTCTCCGACGCCGAAGGTGAAATCTCCCGCGGCCTGGAGAACATCGAGTTCGCCACGGGCCTGTCCCACATGCTCAAGGGCGAACGCTCCGAGCAGGTCTCCAGCGGCATCGACGTCCACTCCGTGCGCCAGCCGGTGGGCGTCGTGGCCTGCATTACCCCGTTCAACTTTCCGGCCATGGTGCCGCTGTGGATGATCGGCAGCGCCCTGGCCTGCGGCAACACCGTGCTGCTGAAGCCCAGCGAGAAGGATCCCTCCGCCGCCGTCTTCATCGCCGAGGCTTTCGCCGAAGCGGGGCTCCCCGCCGGCGTGCTGAACGTGGTCCAGGGCGACAAGGAAGCCGTTGACGTCCTGCTTGAGCACCCCGATGTGAAAGCGGTGAGCTTCGTGGGCTCCACGCCCATCGCCCAGTCGATCTACAAGCGGGCAGCCGACCACGGCAAGCGCGTGCAGGCTCTGGGCGGAGCGAAGAACCACATGGTGGTGCTGCCCGACGCCGACCTGGACATGGCGGCCGACGCTGCGGTTTCCGCGGCCTACGGTTCCGCGGGCGAACGCTGCATGGCCGTCAGCGTCCTCGTGGCGGTGGGCAACATCGCGGACGACCTGGTGCAGGCGATTTCCAGCCGCATGGCGGGCCTCAAGATTGGTCCGGGAACCGATCCGGCCTCCCAGATGGGTCCGCTGATCACCGCGGAGCACCGGGACCGCGTGGCCTCCTACGTCGCGGGAGCGGAAAACGAAGGCGCCACGGTCGTCGTGGACGGGCGCTCGCAGCAGTTCGATTCGAACGGCTTCTTCATCGGCGTAAGCCTGGTTGACCATGTGAAGCCCGGCATGAAGGTGTACGACGACGAGATCTTCGGCCCGGTCCTCTCGGTGGTCCGCGTCGACACCTACAGCGACGCCGTCCGGCTGGTCAACGAGAACGAGTTCGGCAACGGCACAGCCATTTTCACCCGTGACGGCGGTGCGGCACGGCAGTTCGAGTTCGACGTCGATGCCGGCATGGTGGGCGTCAACGTTCCCATCCCCGTTCCGGTGGGCACGTTCTCGTTCGGCGGCTGGAAGAACTCGCTGTTCGGCGACACCCATATGTACGGCCCGGACAGCATCCGGTTCTACACCCGCGGCAAAGTGGTCACCACGCGCTGGCCGGACCCGGCCACCTCGGTCATTGACCTCGGCTTCCCGCAGATCGACTAAACTCGAAACTCGGTTTACATCAAAACTTGAGTTCGGGGCCGGTCACGACCGGCCTGCGCCTCAGCCCGCGTCCCGCAGCCACAAGCAGCGGGCCGCGGGCTGTACCTTTTTCTGGTCCAGGCCCACGTCGTTAAATTGATGCTCCTATAGATGTCAAAGAGGCCCGGCCGCCCCGCGTCGTGCATGTGGCCGGGTCGAAGGCCCCGGCGTCAAGGGTCTGCAATCGCTGCGCGACGGCCTGGCGGCCGCCCTTGACCCCAGAGCCTTGGTGCCCGGTCATTATGGCAGGGACGGCGGGCGCGCCGACTCCTGTCGCCGTTGGTCCCGCCGAGCTGGTCAAACTGCCGCTCAGCCCGGGCAAACCCAGGGCCAGTCTTTGCGGTTTCTCGGATTGAGAGTTGAGCCAGTCTTCGTAGC
>NZ_JCAQPC010000011.1:0-10086 GCF_059568005.1 Arthrobacter sp. BGA-UO-ETr-C19 | reverse complement strand
CATCTGGCCGCCGCGTTTACAGCAGTCATGTTGCGGCGGACAAATCAATTGGAAGACAAACCCTTCGGGCGTCAGTCAGTGGCAGAGTCACACCGCAACATAACCACTTCCATCATTACCGATGGTGGCCCGTGAAATGCTTCGGGTATGGAAAGCAGTGCAGCTGTGGAGACCGTGGAGGCCATTGACGCCTCCGTCTCTGCGCTGGCTGTTTTGGTCCGCCGCGGAACGGGAAGCCGGGCTGCCCGCGGGACGGACAGCCCGGACCGGGACGGTGTTGATCCGTTGCGGGACCAGGCGGACGGCTGCCTGGACGCGCTGGCCGAGCTAGCCAAACTGGAAGCGCGGATAGCGGCCCTGAAGGTGCACGTTGTCGCCGGCTATGCCAATGCTGAGAAAGCCATGACGCCACCGGCCGCGTCCACGCGGGACCGCACTGTCAGGGACATGGCCGTGAACGCCGAGGTTGCGTGTGCCCTGACCATCAGCGAACGCGCTGCCGGCGCCCTCTTGTTCGAGGCCAGTACCCTGACCACGGACCTGCCGGTGACCTTGTCCGCGCTGCAGGCCGGAACCGTGGCGTGGCAGCACGCCCGGATCATGGTGGACGAAACCCTGAACCTCGACCCGGCCGGGGCTGCGGCGTTGGAGGCCCACTTCCTGGACCCGGACGCGCCTGACCCCGCCCGCGGCTGCCCGGCCGGTGAGCTCGTCCCGTGCCGGTTCCGGGCGAAGGTCCGTATCTGGCGGGAGCGGCACCACCCGGTCAGCATCGAAACACGCCACACCCGCAGTGCCGCTGACCGTCGGGTGGAATACGCCCCGGACCGGGACGGGATGGCCTGGCTCTCGGCCTACCTGCCCGCCGCCCAGGCAGCCGGGATCTGGGACCGCACCACCGCCGCCGCCAGGGCCATGCAGGGGCCGGGCGAGGCCAGGACCCTCACCCAGCTCCGTGCCGATATCGCCTCGACCTGGCTCCTCACCGCAGGCCTCGCACCTGCCGGCGCCGGCGACGATAGGACGCAAACGGCCAGCACCGGCAGAGCATCGCGAGGTACCACCGGCGGGTCAACGGACCGTGCCGGGGGCGGCATGAACGGCCCATCCGAGTCTGACGGGAGCAGCGCCGCTGCCGGAGATGTGTTGGTTAGTTCGAGACCGCTCGATGGCGTGCCCTCGCCCGTGGCCCAGGTCCTGGTCACCGTTCCGGCGCTCTCTCTGCTTGGCCTGACCGAGGAGCCGGCCATGCTCGACGGCTATGGGCCGATCCCGCCCTCCATGGCACGTGCACTCGTTGCCGACGGGGCGCCATCGTTCCGGAGGGTGCTCACCGACCCCCGTGACGGCGCACCCCTCGAGATCGGACGGACCAGCTACCGCATCCCCATAGCACTGAGGCAATGGCTACGGCTCAGGGATGCCAAATGCACGTTCCCCGGCTGCAACAACCACTCCCTGGACAACGAGGCCGACCACCTCCTGGCCTGGGCCCGCGGCGGCCCCACCGGGATCAGCAACCTCGGCCAGCCATGCCCCAAGCATCACCGCCTCAAACACAACTCCGCCTGGACACCCACCGCCGCCAGCACCAACGACGCACCCGGATGGACCTCACCCGCCGGCCGCCGCTACGTCAGCGAACAACCCGACTGGGAACCACCCCACTGGCCACCAGACGTCCAGGCCATCCTTGGCGACCTCGACCCACCCGACGGACTCGACCCCGGCACGCCTGAAAACCCTGGAATACCCCGCCGCACCTGCCACTCCACCGCACCGCCACCCGCGGCCCCGACTACAGCCACACGCCTTGGCCGCAAGCGGGAACTGCTTGAGCACGCCAAATCTCTAAGGCGCGCGCGTCATCAGGACCCGCTTGTCGCGTAGGTGGAATTCCGGTGCGGGATTCGGCCTGGGGGTCAGTTTGCCGTGGCCGACCGGTCGAATGCATTGAGTCCCGGGAACCTATCTTCCGGGCGTGGCGGAACCTATGCTGGCCGCATGCTCCGGCTGCGAACCTTTGCATTTCTCACACTGTTGCTGCCGGCGCTCCTGCCGGTGACGGGCTGCGGCAGGGTTTGCCCGGGAAGCGGATGGAACAACTCCGCCACTGTGGCCCTGGCCGGGGATACCCGCAACGTCGCCTGGGTGCAGCTGTGCACACCGGAAGCGTGTTCCCGGGCAACTGAACGCCCCGCCCCGCAGCCGGTTCTTCCAACCCCGACCGCGACTCCGACCGGCGCCAACGGTCTTGGATTCCCGCCAGGTGGTGGTCCCGCCGTTCACCGCATCGTGGTCGAGAAGGTCGGCGCGGACACCTGGCGCTTTAGCTTCGACATGGACTCTCCCGGATCGGCGACTGTACGGGCCTTGGACGCCGCGGGCAGGATCCTCGCGGAGGAAAAGGTGTCATTGGTCTGGCAACGGACCGGTGGCACGGCCGAATGCGGCGGACCCTCGACGGCAGCACCTCTCACGCTGACAGTCAACAGATAGGGGTCGGTCGATAGCCGCAACGGCTACCAGCTTTTGCGCCTAACCGTTCATGATGTCGTTGCGCCGGGCCATGTACTCCTCCATGGAGATCTGGCCGTCGCTGTACTGCTGGTCCAGTTCGGCCAGCTTGCGCGCGCGGAAACCCTGTGGAGCCGACGGCGGCGGGGGAGTCGAGGGCCCCGGGCCAGTGGCTGGGGCCGGGTTCTGCTGTGGCTGGGGCGGGTTGGCCCGGTATTCCGGGCTGTCCTCATAGGGGACCGGCCCCTGCTGCCAGGAGGGTGCACCAGGGCCGCCGGGACCAGGCTGGGTGGGGTACGGCTGGTTCGGATATGACTGGTCCGGGTAGGGCTGGTTCGGGCCCGGCTGGGGGTATGGCGGGTACTGCTGACCCGGGTAGGGCTGGTTCAGGGGCGGAAGCTCTTCCCGGCCACGGCGCTGGGGAAACCCCAATCCACCGCTGAAGTAGTCCTGCTGCGTGTAGCCGTCCCGGGGCCGGTTGTCCGGCCGGCCCTGGAATGGGCCTCCGAACGGGCTGCCAGGCTGGTTGCCGAACTGGTCGTCGCCCTGGTTGGGAAACTGGCCGGGGTACTGTCCGGGCAGGCCGGGCCCCTGGTTCCGCTGTTGGACCGACCGCCGGTACATCCGCATGCCCATGGGAACCAGGACGGCCAGAATGATGATCCAGAAAAACAAGTCGAACACGGTGGGGCCTCTCGCTGAGTGTCCATTCCAGCTTAGTCCCGCCGGAGAACGCGTCCAGGATCCTTATGCCCAGAGCGCACGGCGTCACCGGAGAGAGGCTCTCGAACTCAGGTGCCTGCCGGAACCCGGACGGCCGGCAAACCGAGGAAGTCCCCGTACCTGGCCACTGCCACTTCCAGCGCATTTTCCAGTTCCCGTCCGAGCGGCCGGGAGAGCCGGATGTCCAGTTCGCAGCGCTGTGCGGCGGACCCCCGCCGTACCAGGGAATGCCGCCAGGAGCCTGCCTGGACCCCGTCGAGCAGGACCACATGCATCGGATTGTCGCCAAAGGGATACGCGGGCGCGGTCCCACCGAAATAGTGCCGTGAGACCGAATAGCCCATGATGTATTCGTCGTAGCACTGGACCAGGTCGATCTGTGGCCGCCCATCCCTGGCGCGCCCCGGTGCCTCCCCGCCGGACTCTGGCGGGCGGAGGTAGAACTCGGCGCCGTCGAAGCTGGCGGCAACGATGGCGCCCGGAGCGATCTCGTCCGCCAGTGCCAGCCCCTTGCGCACATCAGTCATCGTGAGTCCGGACCAGTCCGCGCAATCCCGGACGGTGGCAGGCCCGCGGCTCCCGAAATACCTCAGCGCCAGGGCCGCCAACGATTCCTCCCGCGAGAGCACGGCCGCCGGGGCAGCCCCGGCCACGCGCTCATCGAACGCGGCGTACGTCTGCCGCAGCGCGCCGCCCGGACTGCGGACGGGAGCGCCGCTCACCAGCACCCCGCTGATCTCGGCATGCATGATCAGGTAGGCGAGGACGAGTCCCTTGGCCGGGAAGCCCGCACCCTGCAGCCTGGCAGCCAGCTGCTCACGGGTGAGGTGCGCACCGCCGGCCACCGCTTCCGCCAGCACGTCGGCGCTCCGGGACGCTGCCGCCTCGTCGATCCCGGTCCTGCTGTACGTGCCGCCGTTCGCCTGGTGCAGCCGTGGTGCGGACAAGGCCCGGAGCCACGGCAGGTCATCGCGGTGCACGAAATGCCAGGTGGGGCGCAGGATGTGGGTCCGGAGGATCCGACCGTCGGAAACTGCCTGCTCCACATCGGCGGCCGTCGCGCCGTCGGTCCGCTGGGCCAGGGACCAGCGCGCGTAGGGGAACTCCTGCGCCTGGACCGCCAGCAGGTTTTTCACGGCTTCCTCGGCCGTGGCCGCCCGCGGCTCCCTCAGCTGCTGGCCGGCCAGCCGGGTCCGCAGCACCTCGTGGGGTTCCATGCCCGACGCCGCTCCTCACCTTTGGCAGTTCAGTCACCAACCAAGCCAATCGCCCCAGCCATTCACGGCTACTGCCGGACGGGATCGCCCAGGCCCAGCGGTCCTTCACCCGAACCCAACGGAACACCCGGACCGAACACGGGTCCCGGCGTCGGCCGTTTGGGGAGGATGCCGTCGCCGGAGGAGCGGTGGCGCAGCCGCCGGACCACCCACGGCACAAAGTACTCGCGAGCCCAGACCAGGTCTTCGCTGCGGGCCTCGCGCCAGCTGCGCGGCGGCAGCGGTTTCGGCACGAGCGGCTCCAGGCTGTGCTGGACGTTCAGTGCTTCGAGCACCATGGCGGCGATGGTGTGGTGTCCCAGCGGCGAGAAGTGCAGCCGGTCCTCGTTCCACATCTGCGGGTCTTTCAGCTGCCGGAGCGACCACATGTCGGCGATGATCGCGTCGTGCCGGGCGGCGATGGTGCGGAGGTTTTCGTTGTAGATGGCCACCTTGCTGCGGATCCGCCCCAGTACGGACGATCCTGTATCCGGACCGTTGAACAGCACCACGGTGGCTCCGCTCATCGTCAGCATCTGCACCACCGGGTCGAGCCGTTCGGCCAGGGCATCCGGGTCGCCGCCGGGCCGGATGAGGTCGTTCCCGCCGGCGGACAGCGTCACCAGGTCGGGCTTGAGGGCCAGACAGGGCGCCAGTTGCTGGTCGATGATCTGCTGCAGCAGCCGTCCCCGCACGGCAAGGTTTGCGTAGGCGAAATCCTCATGGCCCCGGCCGAGCTCCTCCGCCACCCGGTCCGCCCAGCCGCGGTAGCCGCCCGGGCTGCTGGGTTCGGGGTCGCCGATGCCTTCGGTAAAGGAATCGCCCATGGCCACATACCTGCTCCAGGGGTGCCGGTCCGCAGGCTCCTGGGATTCTTCTATGGGCTCTGGGGCTTGCTGCATGGTTTCGGTTCCGCTCACTTTCCCATCCTGTACCGTTACCGCCTGGCTACGCCACCGTAGGTTGTTACCAGCGGGTAACTGTAAGAATGGAGCCATGACTTTAGCCGACTCCTTTCCTGCCCCCGTTGTTCTGTGGTCCAAGCCTGAGGAAGCCAGGGCCGGCAAGCCACTGCTCGTCCTGCTGCACGGCTA
This sequence comes from Arthrobacter sp. BGA-UO-ETr-C19, assembly GCF_059568005.1. NCBI lineage: Bacteria > Bacillati > Actinomycetota > Actinomycetes > Micrococcales > Micrococcaceae > Arthrobacter > Arthrobacter sp. BGA-UO-ETr-C19. The sequence goes on along the minus strand of NZ_JCAQPC010000011.1, from coordinate 4,496 downwards.
CGGCGCGAACGAGCAGGACCTCCTCAGCCTGGCTGACATGCTCCCTGACGACTTCGCGGTGGCATCGGTCCGCGCACCCATCGCCATGGGACCGGGCTTTTCCTGGTTCCCGCTGACCGGCTCGATCGAATATTCAGTCGACGCGGTCAAGGCAGCGTCAGCGTACGTGCTGGACTGGCTGGACACGGTCAAAGCCGACCACCCGTCCGTCACCCTTCTCGGGTTCTCGATGGGCATGGCCATGGCCACCACGCTGCTCCGGCAGCGGCCCGCTGACTTTGCCGCTGTCGTCGGACTGTCAGGTTTTGTGGTCAACGCGGATTCCGACGGCGAGTTCCGCGACGCCGAGCTGGACGGAACGGTGCCGCTGTTCTGGGGCCGGGACCAGCAGGACCCGGTCATCACGCCGGACAAGATCGAATACACGATGGACTGGGTACGCAAGCACGTAAAGCTGACCAAGGTCCTCTACACCGGCATGTGGCATGGCATCAACGCCCAGGAGGTCGGGCACGTGTCCGAGTTCCTCACCCACGAGGTGCTGAACAAGTAGGCCCTCCTACAGCAAAGAGCTTTTACGCCTGGGGAGCGCTGACCCGGACGGTCTGGCCGTTCACCGTCACCGTGTCCCCGTGGTGAAGCTGCCGGCCGCGCCGGTCATCGATCTCACCGTTGACCTTGACCAAGCCGTTCTTGATCAGCTCCGTTGCCTCCACGCCGTCCTCCACGAGGTTGGCGAGCTTCAGGAGCTGGCCCAGGCGGATCATGGTGTCGCGGATGGGGATCTCTTCGATTTCCGGGTTGCTCATACCAGTAATGATGCCTGACGTAAGGTGATACGAATGACCCATGCACCCCGGCTGCCCCTTGCCGTGGGCCTTCCTATGGCCGTGGCCTCCGGGCTTGCCATCCCCGTCCAGGGGCGCATCAACGGGGCCCTCGGTGCCCGCCTCGGGGACGGGATAGCCGCCGCCGTCGTCAGTTTCAGCACCGGACTGATCGTGATGGTCATCGTGTCCCTGCTGGCTCCGCGCGGGCGCGCCGGCCTGGCCCAAATCCTGCCCGCCCTGCGGGAACGCCGCTTCCCGCCGTACTACGCGCTCGCCGGCGGCATCGGCGCCTTCTTCGTTTTCGCCCAGTCCTTCACCGTGGGGCTGCTGGGCATCGCCCTCTTTACCGTGGCAACCGTCACCGGACAGACACTCAGCGGTCTGCTCGTGGACCGCCTGGGCATCGGCCCGGCCGGCAAGAAGTCCGTGACCGGCATCCGCGTCATCGGCTGCATCCTCACCATCGCGGCCGTCTCCTGGGCGGTTTCACCCCGGTTCGCCGGGGGCGGGGCGGGCGCTGCAGGCGCGGCCGGCGGCGGGGCTGCCGATCCCACAGCGCTCCTGCTGCCGATCATCCTGCCGGTTCTCGCCGGGTTCCTGATGAGCTTCCAGCAGGCCATGAACGGCACCGCCACCGTGCACTACGGAACCCCCATCGCGGCCACGCTGGTGAACTTCATCGCCGGCACCTGCGTGCTGTGGGTTGCCTGGTCCATCAAGGTGGCCGTCGCCGGTCCGGCCAACCCGCTGCCGGGGGAGTGGTGGTACTACCTCGGCGGGCCCATGGGCTGCGTCTTCATCGGCCTCGGCGCGCTGCTGGTTCGCAGCCTCGGCGTGCTGGTGACCGGACTGGGCATGATCGCCGGGCAGCTCCTGGGGTCGCTCGGCCTGGACCTGCTGGTGCCCACGCCGGGCACCGTGGTGGAGGCGGCCACGGTTTTGGGGACCCTGCTGACCCTCGCGTCCATCGTCGTGGCCACGCTGCCGTGGCCCCGCGGCGCCTTACGAAGATGAGCGGCGCCTTCCGGAGATGGGGGCGCGCCTTCCAGAGGCAGCTCCCGGTAGGCTAGGACACGCAGCTTCCTGCACAGTTTTCCCTTTCACACGCCCCCGCCCGGCATCCAGCCGCGGTCCAGGGCCAGAGACACCGCGGACCGCACCCAGCGGCCCTGTAGAAATTGGAGTTCCCATGGCAGCAAAATCCGTCCTCGACCAGGTCATTTCCCTTTCCAAGCGGAGAGGTTTCGTTTTCCAGGCCGGCGAGATCTACGGAGGCTCGCGTTCCGCTTGGGACTACGGACCCCTCGGTGCCGAGCTGAAGGAAAACATCAAGCGCCAGTGGTGGCAGTCAGTGGTGCGCGGCCGCGAAGACGTGGTGGGCCTGGACTCCTCCGTCATCCTGCCCCGCCAGGTATGGGAAGCCTCCGGCCACGTGGAGGTCTTCTCCGACCCCCTCGTCGAGTGCCTCTCCTGCCACAAGCGCTACCGCGCCGACCACCTCGAAGAGGAATACGAGGAGAAGAAGGGCCGGCCCGCCGAGAACGGCCTCAAGGACATCGCCTGCGCCAACTGCGGAACCCGCGGCGAATGGACCGAGCCGCAGGAATTCTCCGGACTCCTGAAGACCTTCCTGGGCCCCGTGGCCAGCGACGAAGGCCTGCACTACCTGCGCCCCGAAACCGCCCAGGGCATCTTCGTGAACTTCAGCAATGTGCTCACCACCTCCCGGAAGAAGCCGCCGTTCGGCATCGGCCAGATCGGCAAGTCCTTCCGCAACGAGATCACCCCGGGCAACTTCATCTTCCGCACCCGTGAGTTCGAGCAGATGGAAATGGAATTCTTCGTGGAGCCGGGCACGGACGAAGAGTGGCACCAGTACTGGATGAAGGAGCGCATGTCCTGGTACACGGACCTGGGCATCCGCGAGGAGAACCTGCGCTTCTTCGAGCACCCGCTGGACAAGCTCAGCCACTACTCCAAGGGCACCACGGACATCGAGTACCGCTTCGGTTTCCAGGGCTCCGAGTGGGGCGAGCTCGAAGGCATCGCCAACCGCACCGACTTTGACCTCTCCACGCACGCCAAGGCCTCCGGAACGGACCTCAGCTACTTCAACCAGGCCACCAACGAGCGGTACACGCCGTACGTGATTGAGCCGGCCGCCGGCCTGACCCGGTCCTTCATGGCCTTCCTCATCGACGCCTACACCGAGGACGAGGCCCCCAATGCCAAGGGCGGCGTGGACGTCCGCACGGTGCTCAAGCTTGACCCGCGGCTCGCCCCGGTGAAGGCCGCGGTGCTGCCGCTCAGCCGCAACGAGGACCTTTCCCCGAAGGCCAAGGACCTGGGCACCCAGCTGCGCAAGAACTGGAACATCGACTTCGACGACGCCGGCGCCATCGGCCGCCGCTACCGCCGCCAGGACGAGATCGGCACCCCGTTCTGCATCACGGTGGACTTCGACACGCTCGAGGACCAGGCGGTCACCATCCGTGAACGCGACACCATGAGCCAGGAACGCGTGTCCCTGGACAAGGTGGAGGGCTACCTGGCCGCACGGCTGATCGGCGCCTAGCCGTGGCGATCCAATACCGCGAATGGCGCGAGGGGGACGACCTCGCCCTGCTGGAGGTCTGGGGAGACCCGGAAACCGACCAGGCGGGGCAGTTCCGCGGCACCCTCGCGCCCTCGGGCAATGCCCCGTGGCGGCGCTGCATCGTGGCCGAGGACGTCGTCGACGGCGTGGCCATCCCGGTTGCCGCCGGCGTGGTCCACGAGGCCAGCCTGCACCCGGAGCGGCTGTGGGTGTACGTCGAAGTGGCGCGCGACCACCGCCGGGCCGGGATCGGCTCCACGGTGCTCATGATGCTGCGCCGCGAGGCGGAGGGATCGCCGTCGGGCGTTACCCGGCTGCGCTGCAAGGTGGAACCGGGCGCCACCGGCGCCGCTTTCGCAGAGGCGGCGGGGCTCACCCCGATCCAGCACACCCGGCTCGTCGTGGTGGAGCCGGCGGCCCTGAAGCTGCCCGTCTTCGGCGACGGTTCGGAGGAAGCGGCGTCCGAGCGCATCGAGGACCTGGCTACCGGGTCAGTGGAGCTTTCCGACGTCGTGGGCCGGTACTACTCGTCCGTCCACAGCTGGGACAGCCCTGGCGAGCTGGGCATCGGCACGGTGCAGAGGCTGTTCCTGGATGAGCTCAGCGGCGCGCACGGCGCGATCGTGCTGCGCGCCCCGAAAGCCAGCGCTTTCGGGTCCGGCGTGCCGGCAAGCCGCAAGGGCAAGATCCAGGCCTTCGCGATCAGCTATGCCCAAGGCAACTCTGACCACCCCTCCGATGTGTTCCTCGGCCACGAGCCGGAGCTGGACGCCGGCGAGGCAGAGGCCGCGGTCCGTGACCTCCTGGCCCTCATCGCGTACCAATACCCGGTGCTCATGGAAGTGGACGATTCAATGGCAGCGCTGCGCGCCGTCGTCGGGCCCCTGATGGAAGCGGGCAAGGCCCGCCGCCAGGGCTCCGAGACGTACGTCGTCTCCGACTGACCCATCTAATACGAAAGTAGGAGGGGGTTAGGCTGCGGTGACGGGGGTGATGGTGACTTCGTAGCCGAGGCTGTTGAGTTGTTTGATGGCGTTGTTCTTTGCTCTGGAGGGGCTGATCCGGGTGAA
>NZ_JCAQPC010000010.1:0-22260 GCF_059568005.1 Arthrobacter sp. BGA-UO-ETr-C19 | reverse complement strand
CAAGGCACGTTCAAGCGTGGCTCGGGCTGAAACGCCGTGTGCGGTATCGATCATCTGGCCGTCAAGTGCAACGGCCCCACGGCGCTCTGTATGCGCGTGTTCGAGAGCCTCGAGGACCCGTTCGGCTCTCTCTATCTCTTCAGTGCTAGGGCCGAAAGTCGTGTTTGCGGCCAGCACATGCGACGGATGTATCAGCGTCGCCCCGGCGTATCCGATATTTCTTGCCTGCTGGAGCTTCTCGTGCATCTCGTCCTCGCCGTGTCCCACTGAGGCCGAGACCATGGCGTAGGTGGCGCAGCCGGCAGCCCGGCCTTCGAGCTGGACGTGGGAAAGCAGGAACAGAGTCTCCAGACCGGATCTCGTGGGCGTGAAGCCGACCGATCGTGCGACGTCTCCGTCCGGGATCGTGCCTGTCATAAGGCTCTTGACCCGCTCATCGCAGCTGCCGAGTTCGAAGGCATTGCGGATACCTGCAGCACTCTCAAGCATGACGTGCACATCAAGTGGCCGGGCCCGGTTCGAGGTTTGCTCGAAGAGCTTGACCGTGTTTATCAGCATTTTCAGGTCGTCAACGCTCTCCGTCTTCGGAACCACCACACCGGCGCAGCGGGAGGCGACGATGGCCTGAACGTCCTCGAGAAGGTGGCCGGAATGTATTTCATTCATCCGGGCCAGCAGCGGCACGTCACCGTGGTCGTTCGCCTCGATTGATTTCAGGGCCTCCCTCGCGGCAGGCTTATCTGCTTCAGCAACAGCATCTTCCAGGTCGAGGATAAGAGCGTCCGCCCCGGCCTGGACACCGCTGCTGATCCACCGAAGCTTGGTAGCCGGGATAAATAGCAGTGACCTGAAAAGCTGACGCGAATTGGTAACAGCAGCGTCGGTTGAGATCGTCATTGGGCTCCCGTGCAAATCGAGATGAACGCTGGCCATTCAACGTCCATCGAGGAGTGACTCCCGGCTTTCACTCCGGTGATTCGAGTCACAAGTCATGTATGCCCATCCTCGGCGGTGATGAGACTGGACCGCAAATAACCGTTCCTGATACATCTATCACCCCCCGACATCAACTCAGGCACCACCACCAAAGCCTCGGGCGGGCCACCGAAGTCGATGTGTGCCTGCGGTGGCTCTCCAGTGCGGGCATTAAGTCGCAAGATGCTGTTCCAGCAAATCAGAACGACATCGGTCAAGAAACAGTGAAGGGCTGCCTCCCTGCGCCAGCCGGTACGGGGGTTCCCTGCAGAAACGGTGCACGGTAATCGAGGCCGCTCTAAGAGCGTCAGATCGAGCACGGCGCCTGTTTGATCAAGGCTGGGTTGGCGGTCGTGGCAGCTGCTGATCAGGTGATCCCTGATTGGACCGGCGCCGTCCAGGCCCATGCTAGAGTACGCACACCCGTGGAATGATGAGCCTCCCCCGCTGATAGCGAGGGGCCGATCGGCAGGTCGGGTTGGTGGCGGCGCAAGAGCAGGCGCGTCTTCTGCCCCCAATATCGATCTGCAACACCCCGTTTGGGTGAGGTGCCTGTGCTGCACTCACAGATCATATTGAATTCTTGCCGTCGAGTTCACCGATGAGTGCTCGGAGGCTCGGGAGGATCACGTCCCGGCGAAGAGTGCGCCTACGTTCGTTAATGAAAGGGAAGACCTGTGGCTGTCAAAGTGCCTAATCCGGAGATAGTGAAAGCTCTGGTCCCAACTGGAGTGCTGCGTGCGGCCATTAATTTGGGAAACCCGGTCCTGGCCCAAGGAGACGCTGTTAGGCCGACCGGCATAACAGTCATCCTTGCGCGCGAAATGGCGACATGGCTGCATTCTCCGGTTCAGTTCCTGTGCGTCAAAGCCGCCCGTGACGCGTACAGTGCGATGGTTGAGCGGAGGGCGGATGTATGCTTCCTCGCCAATGAGCCCAAGCGGCGCGAGCATGTTGCCTTCACTCCGCCCTACGTGGTTCTCGAAGGCGTGTATGCAACGCGACCACATGCCCCATTCGAAGGTGCGACGGAGGTCGATAGAGCTGGAGTGCGCATCGCGGTACGGCGCGGGTCAGCGTATGACCTCTACCTGACACGAACGATAAACGAAGCGCAAATAGTACGTGCTGAGTCGGAGACGGATGCCTACGCCCAGCAGGGCCTAGACGTTGTTGCAGGGGTTCGGCAACCTCTGACGGCTTACGCCACTTCATCCGGTGATCGCATCCTTGAGCCCCCATTTATGCGTATACAACAATCGGTCGGGCTTCCGCAGGACACATCCGATGAGGTCGTCGGCGTAGTCGCCGACTGGCTTGACCACATCAAGTCGACGTTGCTAATTCGCGAAGAGCTCAAGCGGATAAACGAAGGACCGTAACCTCTTCTGTCGGTGCGCCCGCGCTTGAGAAGTGATACATGTCAGAGCGTAATGGTCCCATCAGAAAATATGAATGGTTGCGGCCTTCCATCACGGGCTACTATGGGAATTGTTCGGTCTCCATGTGGGCTATTGACGTCCCGAATGCCAAGGACTCGAAACTGAAATTCCGTCATTTCTACCGCCTAAGAACAAAAAAGAGGAGCTGCATCCCAATGAGGTCCCGGATTCATCATGTGAACATTCCTGCTCTCAAATTTGAACAAACAATCGCCTTTTATCAGGACATTTTTGATTTGGTCAATTTGAACCCAAACTTCGCGACTGACTACAACCAGCGAGGGGGCACTCGTTTCGTAGGTCCGGAGACAGCGGAAACATCAGAGGGAGCCGAGTGGCCCACCATTCACATCTCGGAATCTACACCTCAGTACGCGAAGGCCGTGAGTGAGTTGGGGATCAACCCTCGTCTCAATGGGCATATCGCGATTGCAGTCGACGATATCGAGGAAGTGAAGTCCCGTCTGTCTGCCGCAGGCATCTTCTACGTGGAGGCCGGCCGCTGGGCCGTTCAGGACTACCATCAGATCTACACTTACGACCCCTCAATGAATCTCATCGAGATCAACCAGGCATTCTGACTGTACGGCGCGGCAGGCCACATTCGGATATAGGTGTCGAATCGTCATCGTCCCACTGGACATGCAGTCAGATCCTTCTCCATGCTGCGGTATTCTCCTAGGCTCCGCAGCAGGCCTGCCGTGCAATAAATCACAACGTGTGGAGAAGTGAATATATGGACTTGTTTTTGGCCGGCAAGAGTGCCATCGTCACGGGAGCGAGTAAGGGGATCGGGCTTTCGGTAGCCACTGCCCTAGCTCGTGAAGGCGCTAAAGTGACGATGGTCGCGCGGAGCGGCGATGAGCTGGAGCGTGCATGCGCTCGGATCCGCTCAGATGGTGGCCAGGCACTGGCTGTGTCCGCAGATACAACAAACGAGGCAGCCATCGGCGAAGTCGTTGCCAAGACCCTGCAGGAGTTCGGAAGCGTTGACATACTTGTGAACGCGGCCGCACAGGCTGCCGATGCGACTAAGTCCGCCGCCATCCACGACCTGCGCGGAGCAGACCTGCTGCATGAGATGGACACCAAAGTGCTCGGCTATCTCCGCTGCGCTCAAGCGGTGGTGCCCCACATGGCCGAGTCCGGGTGGGGGAGAATTATCAATGTTGCGGGTCTGGGTGCACGGTCGACGGGGTCTGTTTTCAACTCGATCCGCAATGTCTCTGTTGCAGCCATGACCAAGAATCTTGCAGATGAGCTTGGTGAGTCGGGTGTCAACGTCATTGCAGTTCATCCAGGCATGACGGTGACAGAACGGACTGAAGATCTGCTCGAGCGTATGGCCGTAGCGAGTGGTGAGGACGTGCCTGCGGTGAAGGAGCGTCTGGACAACGCCATATCTATCGGCCGGATGGTCACGTCTGCCGAAGTTGCAGATATCATCGCCTTCCTCTGCTCTCCACGCAGCGTTGCTATCACAGGCGACTCGGTACCCGTGGGTGGCGGCCAGCGCGGCGTGATCCACTACTGACAAACTGCGGGCTCATGTCCCGCTGCGTCGAGTTCTACATATCTGCCGCCCGCGAACGCCGAGGTCGGGCGGCAGGCCGAATCCATAATGTTCCCTCAAAATGTACATGCCTAGCGTGTCCACTGGGCCCGCAGACTCTGCGGGCGGGCCGGCAGGCCGACTTACCCACTAGCAACGCCGCACCCGTGGCTGGGGGAGAGGAGTAGACGTGGCGTCCCTGCCATTGGAAGGACTCATGGTAGTCGCGCTCGAGCAGGCAGTTGCCGCTCCATTTGCGACGCGACAACTCGCCGATCTGGGCGCCCGAGTGATCAAGGTCGAGCGCGACACTGGTGACTTCGCCCGAGGCTACGACGACAAGGTCGACGGCATGGCCAGTTATTTCGTCTGGCTGAATCGCAGTAAGGAATCTATAGTGCTGGACCTTAAGTCGGACGGCGGTCTGCAGGTCCTGCGCCGGCTCGTCGAGAAAGCCGACATCCTCGTCCAGAATTTGGCCCCCGGAGCCGTCGAACGTATGGACCTCGGCCCGGATCAGGCGCTGGAACTGAACCCGCGCCTGATCCACACTTCCATTTCAGGCTACGGCCGAGGCGGCACTTACGCGTCGAAGAAGGCCTACGACCTACTGATCCAGTGTGAATCCGGACTGCTGTCCGTGACGGGCACGCCGGAGAGTCCGACCAAAGTTGGCGTGTCCATCGCAGACATCTGCGCCGGGATGTACGCCTACTCGGGAATCCTGACCGCCCTGATCCAGCGCGGCAAGACCGGACATGGCGACGTCATCGAAGTATCGATGCTGGAGGCACTCGCCGAATGGGTCTCACAGCCCTACTTCTACTCCGAATACGGTGGCCAACCTCCACGTCGAAGCGGTGCCGAGCACGCTTCGATTGCGCCCTACGGCCCCTTCCTCGCCACCGACGGAACGGTCTTCTTTGGCGTGCAGAACGAACGTGAGTTCAAAGCTTTCTGCTCCGAGGTACTTGGCAGTCCCGAACTTTTCGCAGACCCTCGCTTCCAGGGCAACGCGGCCCGCGTGGCCAATCGACCTGCCCTGCACGAGGCCATCAATGCAGTCTTCACAGGATTATCCTCTGGGGAGGTCCTGCGGCGGCTCGACAATGCCGGAATCGCCAATGCGCGCTTGCGCACCATGGCAGAACTCTCCGCCCACCCTCAGCTCGCCGAGCGTGAACGCTGGCGCAACGTCGAGTCGCCGGTCGGCCTGCTGCGCAGTCTTGTCCCCCCGGTGACTTCCCGCGAGTCGGCGATCCGCATGGATCCCATCCCTAGGATCGGTGAGCACACGGCAACCATTCTGGCGGAGCTGGGCATGACGGAGGCTATCGGAAGGTAGCCGCCAACCTATGAGGAGGCGAGAAATTGGCCAGGCAAATTATGGCATGCCGCAGCGAACGCAAGGGTGCTGCTCCGGTCCATTCTTACGCATCGGAATTCGCCAACGTCGGCCCGCGGGCGTGCCCTGCAGTCGTTGTGGGTTGAGGAGTTGTGGAGCTGCCGATGGGGAACGGGGTGCGCCACTCGCTTAGGGCCAGAGTGAGTTCACTGTCAGTTCGCATGGCATCCAACCGATCTGCCCAGTGTGCATTCGCCGCGCAGCAGGACCCCAGTGGCGGCTCAAGGTTATGGTTAAGGCGTCTCCATGAGCGTGGCGGAGGGCCACTCGCCTGACAAAACCAGTCGCCGCGATACCTGCAGTAGCTCGGCGGCAACAGCTTCGACAGCACGAGGTATCCGAGCTGTCCGCGGCAGGCCTATTACCACAGAGCGCGACACGCTCGGCTCTGAAAGAGGGGCACCGCTAAGCTTGCCTTGCTGTATGTCTCGGGCCACGCCCGCGGCGGGCAGGATAGTCCAGCCCCGACCGGCCATCACCATCTGCTTCTGAATGTTCAACGAATTGGTCTCGACAATGATTTTCGGCTCGAGAGGGATGTCCGCCCGCGCCTTGTCGATGAGCGTGCGTAAACTGTGTCCGACGGTTGGCAGGATGAGTGGTTCACGGAGTACCCGCTGCCAGGTGCCCTGCTCCGGTGGCAGTAAGCCCGCGTTGGGCGGGGCAACCGCCCACAGGAGCTCATTGAGCAAGGGCTTCACACGCATCGCCGTAGTATCTGCCACATTGTAGAGTAGGGCGACGTCGACGATACCGTCGTCCAACCATTCGTTGAGATGGCGAGAGACTCCTGACAACAGGTGGAGCTGCACCCCTGGCAATTTCTCTGCCACCGAATCGACAAGCGCGGGGACTATCAGATCCAACAGACTCTCGAGCACCCCTACCGAAACTAGTCCCGTAACTTCGCCCGGCACCGGAGTCAGTTCGGTTCGGGCACGCTCCAACTCTTGCAGCGCACGGCGGGCATGAGAGAGGAAGACTTCACCAGCTGACGTGAGAACCATGCCATGACGCGTGCGCTCGAAGAGCGCGACGCCCAGCTCGTCCTCAAGTGTCTTTATCTGCCGCGTCACGGCTGGCTGCACGAGATGCAACAGCTGAGCAGCGCGGGTGACACTCTCGACTTCGGCCACGGTAACCATGGCAATGAGCTGCTTCATCTCCATAGGAACTCCTTGGCTTAGGATGCAATGACCCGAACCTATGGATCCAGGGAGCCGCACTCTCCAGACGACGAACTAGGAAGTCGTAGATTTCTGATCACGTTCACTGTCGGTTCACTGGTGGGAAGGCGCATGCCTACGGTAACACAGTGCCCAAGATGTGTATGGGAGAGCGTTTCCTTCAGGGTTTGGAACAACGTCATCCTCCGGATTGTCGCTCCTGCGAAATTTGGCTGGGTTCTTCACTAACTCCCGCCCGAAGGGTAGCTTCATCCCGCACTTGTCGGCACCTTACGAACCCTACAGGGGTGCGAAAAAGCTGCAATTCGCGACGTTGATTGTCGAACCATGGCCGGCGCGCTGTCGTCCGAATCGTATTACGTTCCATTCCTCGGCCAGCAAGGGTCTGCATGCGCATCGGCAGCCGGGACCCGCTCTTGCGTTAGCTGACCACAACGTCAGGCCGCCCGTCCGATGTCCGGCGGGCATGGGTTTTCATGGCGTGGAAAAGCAGGGCGCCGAACACCACCGCGCAAAGGAGCGCTCCTATGGCGAAGGTCGTACTTATTCCGGACCCAGTTGGGTGCCCGGTCGGCGCCATGTTGGCCGCGAGCACAGCACCGGAGATGGCTGTACCGAAGGAGCTGCCCACCGTTCGCAGGACTTGGTTGAAGCTCACCGAACTGCCCAATTCTGCGGTCGCGACGCTGCGGGCGATGAGCGCCGGCATCGCGGCGTAGCTGGCCCCCATTCCTAAGCCGAATATCAGCGTTCCAACCAGGATTTCCCAGAGCTGGGTGTGGGCAAGCCATAGCAGCATTCCAGATGCCATCACGGTGCCTGCGCCGATTGGCAGCAACATCGTAAGTGGAAGCCGGCGTGATAGGCGGCGAACGAGGCGGTTCGCGGTGAAGCTTCCCACCGAAAGCGGAAACATCACAAATCCGGCCCAGAACACGGGCAGCGCGATGCCGTAGCCGGTAGAAGCCGGTGCTTGAGCGACGAGACTTGAAATCGATAGGCCTATGTATAGGGCAGCACCCAGCCCTATTGCTGCACAGTTAGCCAGCAGTACCTCCCCGTTCCGGAGAACACGAAGATTGACCAGGGGATGCCGCTTCCGCAGCCCGGTCCCGACCCAGGCTGTCAATATAAACGCTGTGAAGATAAATACACCAATTGTCCACACTGAGCCCCACCCCCAGCTCGACCCTTCACTGACAGCAAGGAGCAGGCCAGCCAAACCCAAACCGAGAAGAACCACACCCTGGTAGTCGAACGGCACCCGGGCTGCCCGCGCATCTGTCCCGGCGGGAATGGCCCCGAGCACCACAATGAACGCCGTAACCACGAACAGCGCGGCGAACCAGAACGCGAACCTAAAGTCGAAAAGCCCGGCAATGACTCCGGTCAGGGGATAGCCAACACCGAGGCCGGTAGCCACTGTCACTGACAGGCTGGATATGGAGACCTGTACTTTTTCCGGCGGGACGTATCGGCGCGCGAGGGCGATCGTCACCGGAACGATTGCATAAGTGAGTCCCTGAAGCGCTCGTCCGATCAGAAACACCGTGAAATTCGGGGCGGAGGCGGCAAGCACGGACCCCACGAAGATAGCCGCCAGTGAGCAGAGGAGGAGGCCCTTCTTGTGCGGGCCGTCGCTGAGGCGCCCCAAAACAGGAGTAGCAACAGCACCAACTAGAAGGTTTATGGTCAACATCCACTGCGCCGTGCTGACGGAAACATCCATCTCACTGGCAATGGACGGCACCAACAGCATGCCTAATGAGCTCACGACCGCTGTCGAAAGCGCCGCACAAATCAGCGCTGGCATCAGTCTCAACCGTCTCGCCGACTCACCCACCGGATGCCTCCGCTCCTGGCTTCCGAAAAGTCGGCATGATCGTTGCTGGACCGTTGCAAGGTCCCGACTGCCCGCTCCGGAGAAAGGATATCCGAGTCAGGTGTCAACCAGTCGAAGGATTCAAAGTTGTCGGTGAAGAATTGATTGAATATGCGCATAGTATTTCCCCTCGGAGCATCCCTCTGACTTGTTCAAACGACTTTCCGCAACTCGTGCCTCAAAGCCACCACTGGGTCACATGCGGGGACTGCTTGATGCGGGCTTGATGTGCAGGCCATCGCAGGCTACTTCTCCAAGCCCCGTCTGCCCTACTAATTGGGCAAGAAAACGCCCTTGCCATCGCTCTGACGGTCGAACCACTGGTACGCCTCCGCGGCCTGGCTCAGCGTCCAGCGCTGGGTAAAGAGGGCGTCGACATCAATACCGCGGTCCAGCACGAAGTCCGCAAGATGTGACATCTGCACGGAAGAGAGCGTCCAGGAGGTCTTGGCCGTGATCTGTTTCGTCAACTGCTCCGTCATGTCCACCTGCAGCCCCGCTCCTCGCCCGATCCAGCACACGGAGCCCCAGAGGCCGAGTACCTGCAACGCTTGCTGGGTGGCGATGGGCGCTGCCGAGGTCTCGAGGCTCTTTGTGGCGCCACGGCCGCCAGTAAGAGCGAGCACTGCATCCTGGACGGAGTCGACCTCGCGGGGGTTGATGGTTTCCGCGGCACCGAACTCTTGCGCGCGCTGCAGTCTCTTCGGTTCGATGTCGAGAGCGATCACCTTGGCGCCCATTGCAGTCGCCAGTTGAGTCGCGGAGAGGCCAACGGGACCCTGCCCGAAGATGGCGATAGTGTCGTCGCCCCGCACATTGATCATCTCGAGCGCACCCCAGGCGGTGCCCGTACCGCAACTTATGGCAGCCGCTGCCTGAAAGGTCAGACCCTCCGGCAGTGGCATGACAGTCGAGAAAGGCATCTTGATGAAGTCGGCATGGCCTCCGTGAACATTCAGGGCCAGTGCGCGTAATTCCTGGCGGCAGAGGTGTGTCCATCCCGAGCGGCACTGGTCGCAGCGATTGCAACCGATGTAGTGGTGGATCATCACGGCACGGCCGACCCACGAAGTGGGCACTAACTCACCGACGGCTACGATCACTCCGGCCGGCTCGTGACCAGCGATAACGTCCGCCGCTGATCCCCGGGGCTTGCGGTACTCGTGCAGATCGGATCCGCACATACCAGAAGCGCGCACCTCGACAACGACCTCCTCCGGGCCGGGAGTGGGATCGGGAAAGTGCTGTAGTTCTAGTTCGCGGTCTCCGCGGAAAACGACTCCTTGCATCGGAATCTCCTGATTCTTCTCAGATGAATGTGTGCGTCCCAACGTTGGTTCGCCAGACGAATCGTCGGTCAGTGCTTGTGGTTTCAGGGGGAGTGCGTCCTCTTGGGCGCGGGAAGCCGAAGGTCACCGGCGCCGTCGGGACCAAAGGCCGCAACGGACGAGACTCCCTTCAGAAGCTGTCTCGAGGAGATCTAGGACATCCTTCGAGATCCCGCCCCCGCTCCAGCGCGACGAACGCGTGGAGGCATTTCCATCCGAACTGGGGATCTGCTTCTGCCGACCCGCCGCGTCCGTGAACTTTTCTACTCGGAACGTGCATCGCCGGACGCTTACCATAGTAGGCGGTGATAGAAGGCTGCGATATTAGTATTTGCTGATGGGGGCATATCGAACTGACATAGCCGCATTTGCCTAGATGCCAGACCCCGCGTCCCGGCCAGGCAGCAGCATGTACTAAGGGAAGTCACTACTTAGGTGCGTCCAGTAGTGTGGCGGAGGGCCACGCGCCTGAGACCACCAGGTGGCGTGAGACTCGCAGCAGCTCGGAGTTGACGGCTTGGACGGGGCGAGAAATGCGGGGCGTGCGCTGCAACCCCACTACAACGGAACGCGACAGACTCGGCTCCGCCAGGGGCGCACCGCTGAGCTTCCCCTCTTGGATGTCTCGAGCGACGCCCGCTCCGGGAAGTATGGTCCATCCGCGCCCGGCGAGGACCATTTGCTTCTGAACGCTCATTGAGTTTGTCTCGAGGGAGATGTCCGGCTCGATGGGAATATCACACCGAGCCTTGTCGATGAGCGTGCGCAGTCCGTGACCGAGAATCGGCAAGATCAATGGGCTGCTGAGCACCCGGTGCCAGGTGACGTCCGCTGTAGGCAAGAGCCCCACGTCAGCGGGAGCAACCGCCCACAGACGCTCGGAGAGCAGCGGCTTCACGCGCATAGCCGGCGTATCTGCCAGGTTGTACAGCACCGCAATGTCGACAACTCCGTCGTCCAGCCAATTCTGCAGATAGCCGGAGAATCCTGACATCACCCGGAGCTCGACTCCGGGAAATCTCGCCGCAACTGACTTGGCAAGAGGGGAAACTAGCACATCGAGCAGACTCTCCAGCACACCCACAGACACCACCCCGGTGATTTCACCTGTCTGCGGTGTCAGTTCAGTACGCGCACGTTCCAACTCCTGGAGCGCACGGCGTGCGTGAGAGAGGAAGACCTCACCGGCTGAGGTGAGAACCATGCCGTGACGTGTCCGATCGAAGAGCACGACGCCCAGCTCGTCCTCGAGCGTCTTGATCTGCCGCGTAACCGCCGGCTGCACAATATGCAGCATCTGAGCAGCGTATGTGACACTCCCAGCCTCGGCCACGGTCACCATGGCAACCAGCTGCTTCATCTCCATGCGACCTCCTTGCCTGATGAGCTGTGTACAGGACATGCGACCGCACCGGGCAGCCTCAGCCTCATGCGAACAACCGCTGAGTCGCCGCGTCACCTGGGGGTGTCACCTCGCTAGGTCACGGCCAATTGTGAATCGGTACTGTTGCCATGCAACTGACCGTTCTTGTGGAGAAACGGGAGCCTACGGCGCCAGGAGCACTTTTGAGGCTTGGCGTGTTGCAGTGAGATGGATGGCATGGTCCAGCTCGTCCAGGCCTACTGCTTTCACGTCTATCGCTGCAAGCCCAGTGGCTTTGGCCAGCATTTGCGGCACGTTCTTCCAGTCAGAGATGTCGTGGGCCCGTGCGCCGACGAGGCTTTTCTCAGTCATAGCGAGCCTGCCGGAGTTGATCTCGACAGGGTGCGCAGGTAGGCCCACACAGACGACTGTTCCGCCCGGGGCGACGAGCTCGACCGCTAGTGAAACCGCGGACGCATGGCCAGCTGTCTCGAAAACGACGTCGAAAGTGCCGGCGACTTGATCGGTATCGCGGCCGACGATCCTGATTTCGTCCACGCCCATAGAAGATGCGAGCTCCAACTGGTGAAGATCGGCTTCGGTGCCGATAGCTGTCGTTGACACGCGCTCAGCCCCCAGTGCTGCAATCGTCATCAGCCCTACAGATCCAGGGCCGACAACGGCCACCTTCATACCGGGCTGCACAGACCCTCGCTTCAGCGCGTGCAGGCCCACTGCAAAAGGTTCCGCAAGGGCAGCCACGGTATCAGGGACCTCGTCCGGCACGATAGCAACGTTGCGCTGCGGCACAACGAACCGCTCAGCGAACACGCCATCAACGTCCAAGCCCAAGACTTTGAGACGCTGGCAAAGCATGGATCTGCCCGCCAGGCAGGGAGGACACGCGCCGCAAACAACGTGCCCAGATCCTACGACCCTGGACCCGAGTGGGAGGCCGCTTCCTGGCCCTGATGCGATGACTCGTCCCAGATACTCGTGACCGATGATCTGCGGGAAATTGGGCCGATATGTCGCCTGCGCTGCTGCGTTCCACTCGACGAAGGACACATCCGTACGACACAGGCCGCCGTAAATCAGTTCTAGGAGAACCTCGTCTTCACCGATCTGAGGCACCGGCATTTCGCGGAGCTCCACACCGCCCGGGGCGGCTTCTTTCTTCACAAGGGCTCGCATTGTTCCTCCTGAACTTAGGTCTCTACGAAGTTGGATGGGTGAGTCGGGAAGAGGTAGAGCAGGGACTGATTGCACGTCACGTAGGAGCTGCGGTCCCTGCAGCGGTCACGGTCCTGGCTTCTGTGCCAGCGGCCACACACCTACGGTCACGCCCAGACTCACAGCACCCATACTGCCCAGCTATACCCGCCTTCGACAAATAGCAACTATTGATGCCTTCATCAATTGAACACATGCATCTTTGGGGCAACTATGTCCCATGTCTGGCGCGGGATTCAGGCGCAAAATGGATCTGACAGAGAAGTTCCGGCCTCCGCCGCCCAAGCAACTGAAGCGATGAGGGGAAATCATGGGCCCATCACAAAAAGTCATTTGCCGGTCAGTTTGTTCACGCTTCATGATGGGACGTAGCGAACTGTGATTGGGGTCACGGACGTTGCAAGGGCATCAGCCCTCTCACCAGAATCGAGTACGTCGGCTTCTCCTCGATAGAGGCAGGCGGCGTTGGATGGAGAAGCAAACAGTATGGCTACCCAGGATTTTTCAGGCAAGGTTGCAATGGTGACCGGTGGCGGGAGCGGCATGGGCCGTTCCACCGCACTCGCCTTTGCAGCAGCTGGGGCGCGTACCGTGGTCGTTGACTTGTCGGAAGAGTCCGCCCGGGCCACCGTAGACCTCATCAAGGAACAGGGCGGCGAGGCAATTGCTGTGCGGTGCGACGTAACCCGGAGCGAAGACGTAAAGGCCGCGCTGGAAGATACGGTCGCGACGTACGGACGTCTCGATGCGGCGTTCAACAACGCTGGCCTCGAGCATGGGCTCATCGCGACGGCTGAGATCCCTGACGCTGAGTTTGACCGAATAGTAAGCGTGAGCCTGAAGGGGGTCTTCCTTAGCATGAAGTATCAGATCCCGCTTATGCTCGCCAACGGCGGTGGTGCAATCGTCAACAACTCGTCCGCGGCTGGGCTGAGCGGGTTTAAGGGGCAGGCCGCCTATAGTGCCGCCAAGCACGGCATGGTTGGTCTCACTAGGTCAGCTGCACTCGACTACGCTCCGAAAAATGTGCGCATAAACGCTATTTGTCCCGGAATCGTCGACACCCCGATGATGGATCGAGTCACAGGCGGCACCTCGAATGGACGTGCTGCGGTTATCACAATGGAGCCTATTGGGCGCATGGGCCGTCCCGAGGAGATCGCGGATACCGTGCTCTGGTTGTGCTCCGATGCGGCATCGTTCGTAGTCGGCCATGCATTGTCGGTCGACGGGGGAATGAGCGCAGGCCATTTTGGCGAACGCTAATCACTTCCAAACCGGCAGTCGGTACAAATCACCTGAAACTGCCGAACATAATGAAGGAGAACCTGGTGCGTGCCAGCGAATCAACAATTGAATTTCTGACCAAGTACTACGCCGCCATGGAGGCGAAGGACACGGCGCGGTGCAGAGCGTATTACACCGACGACATGACAGTCACCTTTGCCAACGCTCCCAAGCTCAAGGGCGCGGACGCCTTCGTTGCGACAATTGCCGGCCTGCTTGAACAGATCGAAACGCTTCATCATGACGTCATCGCAGCATGGGAGGAAGACGGCGGCGTCTTGATCTTCGAGTCTGTTGCGACCTGGACATTCCTCGATGGCAGCTCCCTGACTATCCCGGCTTGCTCGGTGTGCAGGATGGTCGACGGTAAGTTCTCGGACCAGCAGGTCTACGTGGACAATGCGCCGCTGTTCGCCGCCCTAGAACAGGACGAGACGGTAAAGGCCTGAGAGTCTATCGCTCACGGCCGGAGGACGCCAGAGGCCAGGCATAACCGTCCTCGACTAAGGGTGATGACATGCGGCCGTTCTTTATATCTTCACAACCGAAAATTTCAGTCTAGGGACGCCGATGTCTCTTGCCGCTTCGCGAACTCGGCGCCACAGCCCGAGATCGACGGACTCGCAAAGCGCTTGACGCTGAAAAGAAAAGGTACATTGTGCACAAATACGAACCGATCTCGGAAGTGACCGAGCGGCGGGACTCGGAAACTCCGTTATCCCAGCCGGGCGGGGCGACGGCGCCTTCCGGCCTAATCACCGATCTAAAGTATCGGTTTCCCGGGCGATACATAGCAAGCTGGGGAGCGTTGGTGCTTGCCCTGTTGGTAATTGCCCTCGTTGTTCCGGTCGCACTCCGCCCTGACGGACTTAGGGTCGCAACGGCGCTCGCTGGAGTGCTGGCACTTGCGTCGTTCGGGCAAATGCTTGTCGTAATGCTGGGTGCGATCGATCTTTCGCTTCCTGCCGTAATCACGTGCTCTGCAGGAGTAGTGGTGCACTACGGAACACCGGGGTCGAATCTCCTCGCGGTTGTCGGCGGAGCACTCGCGATCGCCGTCGTGATCAGCCTTTTGAATTGGTTTTTCATCTCTGTCATCCGCTTGAACGCCATCATCGTCACGTTGGCCACCTTTGGCATCGTTACCGGCGGGGTCGTGCTATGGACCGGCACGTCCTTCTCACTCACCGGTCTGGCACCGACAGACCTGCAGAATTTCACCCGCTGGTCCGTTCTGAGCCTCAACGGCTCCTTCGTCGTTGCGGTCGCGGTCGGCGTCACTATCGCACTGGTTCTGTCCAAGACCCGCGGCGGGCGGCAAGTTGGCGCCATTGGGGCAAATAGGCGGGCGGCGCGGTTTCACGGCATAAAGGTCCGTCGCGTCGAATTCTTTACTTTCGGGGGCGTCGGACTCCTCTACGGCCTCGCCGGCGTCCTGGTGGCGGGTATTGTCGGGACGCCGGACACCTCGGTGGGCACGCCCTACCAACTCGCCACCATCACCGCGGTCGCTATTGCAGGTACAGCGTTCAACGGTGGCCCGTCCAGCACGGCCAGTGTTCTGTGTGCTTGCTTGTTTTTGCAACTGCTCGATCAAGCTCTTTCCATCTACGGGTTCGCCGCCGGCCCCCGGGTCGTGGCACAGGGTGTCGCCCTTGTACTCGCGGTATCGGCGATCACCCTCGGGCAATTCGCACTCTCCGGCTTGCGCTGGAGCAACCGCGGTATCCATCGAGGCGGCGGACCAAACCGTGAACAGGGCGTGGAGTCGAAGACGACCCCGCCACTTAATATCAAGGAGACAATATGAAAACTACTGGCGCGGGTTGGACTGAAATCCGACGGACCCGCTTCTCGATGCCCATTGTGGCCGGCGCTGTGTTTGCCACAATCCTCACCGGCTGCTCGAGCACGACGGGGGCCAGCACTACCGGCACGGTCTCGCACGGCGTCCCCGCGGATTTGATCACTGCGTCCTCTGTGGATTCCAAACAACTCGCAGCGACAGCGAAGAAGGCGCTCCTGGCCGATGTGCCGGCCTCTGAGCTTCCCCCGGTCGTGGCCGACGCGTTCGCAGTAGCGTCAAAGCCACTAACTGACGCCCAGCTGCAGCTACTCAAGACCTGCTTGAGGCAGCGCTCCTGTGACACTGGGCAGGGAACCCTGACCGTGGCGATCAACGCCGACTTTACGAACAATCCAGTGTGGAGCACCCGCCGGGCTGAAGCGACGGCCCAGGCCCTTGCCTACCCCCAGGTCAAGCGAATTATCTTCACTAGCTCGTCAAGCGGGAACATTGCAGAGGTGCTTGCCAACCTGCGAAGCCTCATCGCCCAAAAGGTCGACATTATTGTGGAAGATCCGGTTTTCGGTGCCGCCATTTTGCCGGCGGCGAGGGAAGCGAAGGCCGCGGGCATCACCTTCGTCACCGCAAACTCGCCTCTTCCCCCCGAGGCGGCAGAAATGGTCGCGGCGCAACTTCCCTATGACCTATGCGGTATCGGCACCGATGCTGCGAAGAAGATTGTGGCCGAGGCGGGAACCGGGTCGAAGTCATATGCGTTTTACACCGGCGTCCCGGGAAATGCCAATGCGGCTGAGTGGCAGCCCTGCGCAGAAAAGGAACTGACAGCGGCGGGCTGGAAACAGGCGGTATCCGGATTCACGCAGTGGACAGGGCAGGGCGAGACGCAGGCAGCCAACGAGCTTCTTGCCTCGGGTAAGGATGTCTCCGCGATGTTCTACGACTACAGCGCTGATGCCTTCCTGCGGCCCTACATCAGTGCTGGCAAGACTCCACCTGCCTCATTTGTCGACACCGCCAACTATTCCGCCTTCGATGTCGCTGACGATGCGAAAAAAGCAGGCCTCAGCTCAGCGAACTACGTATCCAACGGGCACGTTTGGTACGCCCGTATGGGGGTGACCGCCGGCGTCGAGATCAAGCTCGGTGTGAACGTGCCGAACAAGGTTCTCGCACCTGTCCCCGTAGTCGCGCTCGCTGACATTCGTGACCAAAACGTAGCGGGGATGCCGTCTAACGTGCCGCTACCAACCCTGCTCAGCCCTGAGCTGGCCAAACTGGCTCTCTCTGCCGGTTGAGTCGTGTGTCCGTTGGCGGTCGGGTCCAGATCTTAGAAAGCCCGACCGCCAACCCAAATAACTATGTGGACCTACCCACATAGGGGAGAACTGCTAATGATGAAAGAACAAATTATGGTGACTCCGGATGGCGGGACACGCACTTCGTCGAGTTCTGACCCGGCCCTCGTTCTGACGAACGTGTCAAAGTCGTTCCCTGGTGTTAGAGCTCTCACGGATGTCGACTTTGACTGCCAGCCTGGCGAGGTGCATGCGCTCGTCGGAGAGAACGGGTCAGGAAAGTCGACGCTGATCAAGATTGCCGCAGGTGTCTTGACGCCAGATAGCGGATCAGTGCTCATCGAAGGACAATCGCTGTCGCGAGGCGGAATCCGGCAGGCACGGCGCCTAGGGCTCGAGACTGCATACCAGGACACTTCGCTTGTGCCGGAGCTGACAGTCGCAGACAACATAGCACTATCCTTTGACGCCGTAGGCAAAAAGCGGCCCGGCGACTTGAGGAACCTGTTAGCCGCCTACCAGCTGCCATTCGATCTGTCTGCCACCGTCTCCGCGCTCGGGCCGGGGGCCCGTCAACTCCTTGAAGTAGCTCGAGCTATGAGCCATCGCCCGCGCGTGTTGCTACTTGACGAGCCCACTGCAGCGCTGGATATGAGGCTGGCCAGTCACCTAGAGGAACTGGTGCGAACCGCCCGAGATGAGGGCACTGCCATCGTTTACGTCAGCCATCGTTTGGAGGAAGTCCGTCGCCTTGCCGATCGGCTGACGGTTCTTCGTGACGGCGTCATCCAAGGGACCCACAGGTCCCGCGACTGGCATGTGGACGACATAGTGGAGCTCATGGTTGGTGCACCAACCGAACTGGAGTTTCCTCAGCGTGGCAATCGGCCGTCGCCCAGGCCGCGTCTCGAAGTCCGGGACCTTGCCGGGCCCGACTTCGGCCCTGTGTCGCTCGTGGTCAATGGTGGGGAGATCGTCGGGGTCGCCGGTGCGGAAGGCAACGGTCAGCGCGCTTTGCTGCGTGGGCTCATCGGAATCAGTCGAAACGATGGCGAGATCGCTGTCGACGGCGAGGTGCTTACTAGTCCCAATCCAGCCAGTGCGTTGCATGCAGGCATCAACTTCCAGAGTGGTGACCGGGCCGCGGAGTCCGTTTACGGTCCACTTCCTGTGATGGATAACCTCACGATACAGTCCGGCGAAGCCAACGGGCCGGGCGGTCTCGCTTTGCTCCGGAGGCTGAAGGGCGCTTGGAACCGCGCGGCGGCTCAGTTCGGTATTGTCGCCGCGTCGCCGTTCCAGCCGATCAGTGCACTCTCCGGGGGTAATCAACAAAAGATCGTTCTTGCACGGACGACCCTCCAAACACCGAAGGTCCTGGTTGTTGACGACCCGACCCAAGGCGTCGACGCACGCGCCAGGATGGACATCTATAGGATGCTCTCAGATGCCGCCGAAGACGGTACCGCTGTGCTCGTAAACTCGTCTGACTCATCTGAATTGGCGGGCTTGTGTGACCGCGTCTACGTCATGTCGCGGGGAGAAATCAGCGCCGAACTAGTCGGACCGACAACCGAGGCTGAGATCGTTCGTAGCTTCGTGAGCGCCGGCGGAATAGCGGAGCGGTCGGACTCACGGGCCACTGGGTCGGGGTGGTTCGCCCGGTCGCTGGGCCGAGTGACCCCCTACGTCCCAATCATCGTTCTGCTTCTGCTTTCGGCGCTCCTAGCGATATACACGGGCGCTCACTCGCCCGTATTTTGGACGGGATCGAACCTGGCCAACCTAATGCTCCTGAGCCTTCCCCTTGCGTTCGTCGCACTGGGACAACAATTCACCCTGCTGTCGGGAGGCTTCGACATATCTGTGGGTGCCACGATGAGTCTCACTGTGGTTCTAGCATCAATGACGCTTCCCAATCTGAGTCCTGGATCGCTGCTTGTCACCGTGCCTCTGGTCCTTCTTGCAGCGGGACTCGTGGGTGCCTTGAATGCGCTACTTATCGGGCCACTCAAGGTCAATCCAATCGTCGCAACTATTGCGACGCTTGGCATCATTCAGGGCATCGCCATCGTCCTCCGGCCCCAGCCAGGTGGCCTGATCGCTCCTGATCTCGGCACGGCCTTCAGCATGGGCGTGGGCTTTATTCCGGCCCCGTTCATAATTCTGGTAGTCCTCACCGTTGCCCTTGAGCTCTGGCTGTACCGCACCCGGGGTGGGCTCGCGCTCCGCGCAGTCGGGTTCAATTCGCAGTCAAGCGACCGCGTCGGGCGGCGTTCGGTCCTGGTTCGCTCGGCAGGTCTGATTATCTGCGCAGTCGGAGCAGTAGCAGGCGGCATCTGCCTCGCCTCGCTCACCGGAATCGGTACCAATGACGTGGGTGCCGGGTATTCGTTGCCTTGCTTTGCCGCGGTTTTCCTTGGCGGCGCGGTGCTCACCGGGGGCCGCGGCTCCTTCATTGGCGCTGTTCTTGGCGCGCTCTTCCTTTCCCTGATTGATAACGCGACCCCGTTGCTCAACATCCCCGACGGGGCTAAGCAGACCCTCTACGGAGCCATTTTGATCATCGCGGTGGCCGCCTATGTGGGAGTGGAGCGCCTGCGGAATGGTGCAGGCCGAACTGGTGGTAAGCGTTCTGTACGAAGCACGGAACAGAAGGCACATGTCTAGTCAGTCAGTCTGGATACGCCATCCCAGCATTCTTGGTCGAGAAGGCCGCACCCTACGGGCGCTCGCAGACCACGTAACCGCTCTCACCGGCTACCCCTACAACGCACGAGTAGCCGGCCTCTGAAACCGGCACGCACCACAACCGAAAGGAATACATCATGTCAGGCGAATACCGCGACCTACGCGCACGACGGATCGTGACAGGCTTGGACGACCAGGGGCGGTCAACGATCGTCAGTGACGACTTTACCGACACTCGTCTCGTCACCGACGCCTTCATGCGCAACGACATCTGGCAGGCCAAGGAAGTCCCCGGCTCAGCCCTCGCAGAGAATACCCTTGCCGAAGTCGCCGTCATTCCCCCGCCACCACTGGGTTACACCTACAACCTCACCGCCTTTCCGCCAGATAGCGAGTGGGATTACGAGGCTGGCTATGCGCAAGCGCTGGCGAATGCGGCCGCCTCGGAGTCGACGAGTCCGACGGACATTCCAGGCATGCACACCACGGAGACCGTCGATATCGTAACGCTCATCTCCGGTGAGCTTTGGGCGATTCTCGAGACCGGTGAGACGCTGCTCAAGCCGGGTGACACGCTCGTCCAGCGAGGCACCAAACATGCTTGGCGAAACAAGGGCGACGTGCCCGCAGTCATGGCGGCCATCCAGATCTCCGCGACCCGCCCGTGAAGGCCCGCGATCTCTCGGGCGACCCAATGGGCTGCTTGACGGGCTCCAGGAGTCGCCGAACGGTTCGTTCAGTGCAGGATCGGCAAAGGCGTCTTCCATTTCTAAATCTACGGAATGTCAAAGGTCAGGTGAGAGGAAAACAATGACCACCACACCGCAGCAGAACTTCGCTCCGTCCGAGCAGGCCCAAGGCTTCTTGTCCCGCGACGTGCACCAACTCGTCATCGACGGCCAGAAGGTCCCGGCCGCGTCCGGGAAGATAATGACAACCATCAGTCCGTCGACGGGTGAAGTCTTGGCGCAGCTTGCTGCCGGCGATCAATCCGACGTCGACCGTGCGGTCCTGGCTGCACGCGAGGCGTTCAAAGGTCAGTGGAGTACATGGAGCCCCTACGAGCGCCAGGCTCTGCTGAACCGGGTCGCCCAGGTCATGGACGAAAGATTCGAGGAACTGGTCCAGATCGAGGCCATGGACATGGGCGCCCCCGTCTCGAGGTTGCGCAACACCAAGGCCTCCTTGATGAAGATGCTCTCGTTCTTTGCTTCGCAGGCAACCAGCATCAGCGGTGAGACGCTGATGAACGGCATTCCCGGCAACGTCACCACGATGACGCTAAAGGCGCCGGTTGGGGTGATTGGCGGAATCATCCCCTGGAACGGTCCGCTCAACAGCCAGTTCTGGATCATCGGGGCAGTTCTGGCCAGCGGATGCACCGCTGTACTGAAGCCGGCCTCCGAAGCTTCACTGTCGGTGCTGCGGGTGGCCGAAATCCTGCTCGAAGCCGGGGTGCCAGCGGGGGTGATCAATGTCGTCACTGGCTCGGGCAGGGAAGCTGGTCATGCGCTGGCGGCCCACCCGGACGTTGACCGCATCGCTTTCACTGGATCGACTCAGACCGGCCGCAGCATCATTCAGGCTTCCACCGTAAACATCAAAAAGCTGCAGCTGGAACTGGGCGGCAAGTCGGCAGACATCATCTGCTCCGACGCGGACCTGGACAAGGCCGTGCCCGGAGCTGCCATGGGTGTTTTCGCCAACTCCGGGCAGATCTGTTTCGCCGGCACCCGGGTGCTGGTTCAACGGCCCATCGTTGAGGAATTCACCGAACGGCTGCTGGCGTTCATGCAGACCCTGCGGGTAGGGCACAGCCTGGACACCACCGCCACGTTGGGCCCGGTCATCTCCCAATCACAGTTGGACTCGGTGCTGTCCTACATCGATATCGGCCGAAACGAAGGGGCCGAACTGCTCTGCGGTGGCCAACGGCTTGAGGGTGACCTCGGGAGCGGATATTTCATGCAGCCGAGCGTCTTCGGCGGCGTGACCAACGAGATGCGAATCGCCCGTGAAGAGATCTTTGGGCCGGTTCTGTCGATCATGCCGTTCGACGACGTTGACGAGGCCATCGCTATCGCAAATGACAGCGAGTACGGTCTCGGGGGAGCGGTTTGGTCACAAAGCCTGTCCACCTCCCTTCGGATAGTCCAGGGCGTGCACACAGGCACCATGTGGGTCAACTGCTACGGCTACATCGATCCGCTCGTCGGATTCAGTGGAACGAAGCTCAGCGGCTATGGCTACAAAGGCACTGCAGCGCACATGGACACCTACCTCTACACCAAGAGCGTCTACATGCAACTGTGACCATCTGAGGACGGCGCAGTACGATGGTCGCCCACCCTGAGGTAAATGCCCCGTACCGGTACAGATTGCGCAGCGGACCCGGCGGGTATCACCCGCCAAGCCTGTGCTCGAAGCCATAGAAGGAGAAGCACGGCTCCGGAGTATTCGGCGCCTCAGCCTTCGCAGCCTCCAGCGTCTCCTTCCCTTGCGGAGGTCGCGGCCGACGCGCAGCTCGTTCCTGAGACTAAAACGTGCAGGTGGAGCCCATTACCGGCTTTCCCCGTGGCGCCAAGGAGTGGCGAAATGTTCGTCAAACGCCCTTGGCTCGTGACCGCTGAGAAAGCAGAAATGTCTGGCGACACCGGATTTGGTGTCGCCAGACATTTTGGGTTCTGCGGTGCACGCTGCGTCCAAGGGCCTCCTGCAGAAGCGCTGTATAACGGGTGGGCGGAGGATGGGCTTATAGGACCTCTGACTCGAATCACCGGCGTGAAAACCGCGAGAGACACTACCCGGCGGGC